>NZ_JAKKFF010000025.1 GCF_022229015.1 Micromonospora foliorum | reverse complement strand
CGCCACGCGGGCCCTCCCCCACCCCACCGGCGCCAGCCGGGGTGGGCGTGGGCCCCCACTCGCCCGGAGCGGGAACGCCCGGCGGGCGGATCGGTCGACGCCCGCCGCCGGCCTCGGACTCGCCCGGCTCCTTCGCACCCGGCCAGGGCTTGGCCACCCGGGAGGCGAGCACGAACTCCTTACGCAGCGGGTGGCCCTCGAACTCCGGGGGCAGCAGCAGCGGCAACAGCTCCCCGTGGCCGGCGAAGTCGATGCCGAACATCTCGTGTGTCTCCCGCTCGTGCCAGGCGGCACCGGGGTAGACGTCGACCACCGAGGCGACAGTGGGCGCGCCGCGCGGCAACCGGGTACGCAGCAGCAGGCCGTGGCGCAGTCGCGTCGACCAGAGGTGCGCCACCACGTCGAAGCCCTCGGCCAACTCGTCGACGGCGGAGAGCCAGTCGAAGAAGTCGCAGGCCAGCTCGGCGTCGTCGCGGGCGGCGGAGACCGCGGTCAGCCAACTCGCCGGTGGCACATCGACGGTGGCCCGGGCGAACCGTTGCCCGCCGGAGACCGACGGGGTCGCCTCAACCGGCGCGAGCAGCGCGACCAGTCGAGCGCCGACCTCTTCGGGAGTCATGCCGCTGATCCTAGTGCCGGTCGGGCCGGCGCCTGCCCGCCGCCGATGCCCAGCGATCTGCCGGCTTTGGGCGCGGCGCACGTCCCGGCGGGGAAAGATGAGGGTGTGCGCGCTGTGACAGTGAGACCCGGGGTCGCCAACTCGCTGAACCTCGTCGAGGATCAGCCGGAGCCGGCTGCCGAGGAGGGTTCTGTCCTGGTCGAGGCACTGGCGGTGGGGATCTGCGGCACCGACCACGAGATCATCGCCGGGGAGTACGGCGAGGCGCCGCCGGGTGCGGACCGCCTGGTGATCGGGCACGAGTCACTGGGCCGGGTGATCGAGGACTCCAGCGGCACCCTGCAACCCGGTGACCTGGTGGCCGGGATCGTCCGCTACCCCGACCCGGTGCCCTGCCCGAACTGCGCGGTCGGCGAGTGGGACATGTGCAGCAACGGTCAGTACACCGAACACGGCATCAAGGGGCTGGCCGGGTTCGCCCGGGACCGCTGGCGGGTCGAACCGCGGTTCGCGGTCGCGCTCGACCCGACGCTGGCCCAGGTCGGCGTGCTGCTGGAGCCGACAAGTGTGGTGGCGAAGGCCTGGGACCACATCGAGCGGATCGGGCACCGGGCCGAGTGGCAGCCGCAGACCGTCCTGGTGACCGGGGCCGGGCCGATCGGCCTGCTGGCCGCGTTGCTCGGCACCCAGCGCGGGCTCACCGTCCACGTGCTGGACCGGGCCACCGACGGGCCGAAGCCGGAGCTGGTCGCCGGGCTCGGCGCCACCTACCACGCGGTGCCGGTCAACGACCTGCCCTTCGAGCCGGACGTGGTGATCGAGTGCACCGGCGCGCCGACGGTGGTCCTCGACGTCATGTGCAAGGCGGCCCCGACCGGAATCGTCTGCCTGGCCGGTGTGTCCAGCGGTGGCCGGAGCATCGACTTCGACGCCGGGGCTCTCAACCGGGCGCTGGTGCTGGAGAACAACGTGGTGTTCGGCTCGGTGAACGCCAACCGGCGGCACTGGAACATGGCCGCGCAGGCACTCGCCCGCGCCGACCAGGTCTGGCTCGAGTCGCTGATCACCCGGCGGGTGCCGGTGAACCGGTACGCCGACGCGTACACGCCCGGGCCGGACGACATCAAGGTGGTGCTGGAGTTCGCCTCCTGAGCGACGCCGCGCCCGATCAGATGCCCGGCAGTCGACCGTTGCGGAACAGGTCGACGAAGAGCTGGTGGTCCTGGCGGGCGCGCACCCCGTACGCGTGCGCGAAGTCCACCAGGTGGGTGACGAAGCCCGACTCGTCGGCGTCGACCGCGGCGACGATCGCCTCCTCGGTGGAGTAGTCCACCAGGTCGTGACTGGATTCGTCGTCGGCGACCGAGTGCATCCGGGCCACCGCCCGGCCAAGGTCGACGAGAACCCCGGTCAGCTCCTCCGGCTCGTTCACGTCCGACCAGTCCAGGTCGGCGGCGTACGGGGAGACCTCGGCGACGAGCTGACCGGCCCCGTTCAGCTCGGTGAAGCCCAACCACGGGTCGGCGTGCGCCTGCAACGCCCGCTGCGACTCGGCGGTCCGGTGACCCTGGTGCTGGAAGTAGCCGCGGACCGACTCGTCGGTGACGTACCGCGCCACGGCCGGCACCTGTGCCTGCTTCATGTAGATGACGACGTCGTTCTCCAGTGCCTGGGTGTGCCCCTCCAGCAGCAGGTTGTACGACGGCAGCCCGGCCGAGCCGATGCCCACCCCCTTGCGCAGCACCACGTCCTTGATCCGCGCCGCCACCGGGCGGAGCCGCGTCGAGGCGGTCGGCAGGGTGCCCAGGTAGTCCTGGAAGGCGGCGATGACCAGGTCCCGGGTGGCGTCGTCGATTTCGAAGACCCCGTCACCGATGGAGAAGCGGCGCTCGTAGTTGTCGATGGTGGTCTGCTCGGCGAGCAGGTCGACGCGGGTGTTGAGCCGGGCCCGCTGGAGCACCCGGCGCAGCACCCCGTCGGCGTTGTCCAGGGTGATCGAGCCGATCGCGTCGTCACCGCCTGCGGCGATGGCCCGCAGCTCGGTCAGGTACGACCGGGCGAACCGGGCCACCAGTTCCCCGATCGCCGTGTCGGAGAGCGCCTTGCCGTAGCCGAGCAGCGCCACGCTGGCCGCGAGCCGACGCAGGTCCCAGGTGAACGGCCCGACGTACGCCTCGTCGAAGTCGTTGACGTTGAACACCAGTTGCCCGGAGGCGTTCATGTAGGTGCCGAAGTTCTCCGCGTGCAGGTCACCGTGGATCCACACCCGGCTGGTCCGCTCGTCGGAGAACCGGTCGTCGGCGAAGTCGCCGCGCTGGTCGGCGTAGAACAGCGCGGCGCTGCCCCGGTAGAAGGCGAACGGGGAAGCCGCCATCTTGCGGAACTTGCGGCGGAAGGCGGACGGGTCGATCGCCATCGACGCGCCGAACTCCTCGGTGAGCACGTCGACGATGTGGGCGGACCGCTGGTCCACTGAGCTGCTCATAGTGCGCAGGCTAGTGCGGCGGATCCACCACGGGGTGGCGAACCAGCCACCCATCGATCGTGCTGCGTGGCGTCCAGGCGCGACGAGCGCGCCGACCTCAGGTCGCGGCGGGTGGGCGTACCGGCGGGGCGGTGAGCGAGTCGACCGAGCGTGGGGCGGCGGCCTCGCGGGGCGCGGCGTCCAGCGGCGCGGCCAGCACGTCACGTTGCGGCACACCCCCGATGCCGGACTGCTCGGCGGCGATCTTCTCCTGCAGGCGCAGGATGCCGTGCAGCAGCGCCTCCGGCCGGGGCGGGCAGCCGGGCACGTACACGTCGACCGGGATGAGCTGGTCGACGCCCTTGGTCACCGAGTACGAGTCCCAGTAGGGGCCGCCGCAGTTGGAGCAGGCGCCAAACGAGATGACGTACTTCGGCTCGGGCATCTGGTCGTAGAGCCGCTTGATCGCCGGGGCCATCTTGTCGGTCACCGTGCCGGAGACCACCATCAGGTCGGCCTGGCGGGGGCCGTGGGCGAACGGGATCACGCCGAGCCGGATGAAGTCGTGCCGACCCATGCTGGTGGCGATGAACTCGATGGCACAGCAGGCCAGACCGAAGTTGAACACCCAGAGCGAGTAGCGGCGGCCCCAGTTCAGCACGAACCGGATCGGCTCACCGAGCACTGCCGGCAGCTGCACGACCGCCCCCTTCCCTGTCCCCCACACGACAGTCAACCACAGCGCCCGGCTGCAACCCCGAGGCCCGTTCGAGGCTTCTAACGGGGTACGGCGCGCCGAGCACGACCGCCGCAACGGGGAGCACGGGAACAGCCCCGGCAGATCAGCGAGTGGTACGACCGCCTCGGGTACGGGCCCGACGGCGAACGGGGAGGGGCAGTGACAGTGATGACGGGATCCCGTGCCAACGAGCCACCGGGGGCAATCGCCGCGATGGCCGGGGTGCACACCATGACGGTGAGCTTCGACGACTTCTACCACGCGCATTTCCGCAACGTGACCACCCAGCTGGGCGCCTACACGGGCGACTTCTCGCAGGCCCAGGACCTCGCGCAGGAGGCGTTCTGCCGGGCCCTGGCCCGCTGGGACCGGCTGGCCCGGTACGACGACCCGGTCGCCTGGGTCCGTCAGGTCGCCTGGAACCTCGCCCGGAGCCGCTGGCGACGGCTCCGGACCGCCCGCAACCACCTGCTCCGGCAGCGGCGGGCCGAGGCCACGATGGCCGGGCCGACGCCCGATCGGGTGGCGATCGACGCCGCGCTGGCCCAACTGCCCGCCAACCACCGACGGGCCGTCATCCTGCACTACCTCGCCGACCTGCCGGTCAACGAGATCGCGAGTCAGGAGGGGGTGGCCGAGGGCACGGTCAAGTCCTGGCTGCACCGCGGTCGGCTGGCGCTGGCGGGGCTGCTCGACGAGAGCACCGAGGGGACAGGCAATGTCTGACATCGATCCGCGCCTACGGGACCGGTTCGCCGCGTACCGCGCCGAGACGGTCTGCCAGCTCACCGGTCCGGGACCTGACCAGGCCCGGCGTACCCTTCGTCGGCGTCGGCGCACGAAGGCGGTGGCGGTGGCCGTGACGGCGATTGCCCTGGCTGTCGCACCGATCGTCGCCAACGCCGCCCTACGGGACGACGGGTCGGTGCCGGTGCCGGCGCAGACCGGCGAGCCGACGACACCGCCGACGAGCGCTCCCGCACCGACACCGTCCACCCCGCTCACGCCCAGCACCACCACGACCACGAGTCCGGCCGCGCCGGACGGCCGGATCAGCCGGGCGCAGTTGCTGGCCGCCCGCGTCGACCTGCCGGCCTGGCCCTCGTACGCATCGAACTGCGCCACCTCGGACGTTCGGTTGCGGCCTTCGGGACGCGAGACCAGTGTGTCGACACTGGCGGACCTGGACCTGAGCTACACCGACCTGGACGGCGATGGCGCGACCGAGACGGTCGCCCTGGTCACCTGCCGGCTCGGCGAGGCCTCGGCGAAACAACTCGTGGCGTTCGACCGCGACGGGCACGGTCGGATCGTGACCATGGCTCGGGTCGTCGGCACCAAGGAGGGGTTCGACGACATCACGGACGCCGCCGTCACCGGGGACGGGAGGGTGCGGGCGGAGGTGGCGGACATCCAGCCCTGCTGCTCGACGCCGAGTTACTGGGCGCAGAAGCAGTGGCGGACGTACCGCTGGACGGGCGACGGTTTCACCCAGAGTGACGGGCCGAGGTCCTTCGGCAAGGACCCCAGGCTGACTGACCTGGTGCTGACCGGCGGCAACCTCGTACTCGGGCCGGCCGGCACCGACGGGAAGCGCCCAGGCACCCTGACCCTGACCGTGACGAACAGGGGGCCGGTGGACGTGGCGCACCTCGGCTTCGCCGAAATCGAGCGCATCGGGGCGATGAACAACGCCGACTCGTCGATCTGCGTGCCGTGGCGGGGAGGCGACGAGTCGGCGACCACCTGTCGCTCAGCCGGCCTGCGGTCCGGGGAGCGCCGGGCGTACACGTTCCATGTGCTTGTCGATCCGACCGCGCTGAACCAGCCCAGCGTCCGGGTGGTGCACTTCGACGACCAGGACCGGCACTGGCAGGACCTGACCTTCAAGGACAACTACGTGAAGGTGCGGGTGGTTTCCTGACCCGGCCGAATCGGGCCCGGCCGTACTGACGGCCGGGCCCGGTGGCGCACGGTCAGCTGGGCGCCCAGGTGGGGCGCTGGAGCAGGCTGACGAACTCGACGAGCAACCGCTCGCGCAGCGCCGACGGCGCGGCGTCGAGCAGGGTGTTCACCAGCGCCATCCGCTCCGGCAGTGGCCCTGCGTCCGAACCCGGCTCGCCGCCCAGACCCAGCCCGGCGGCCAGGCCGACGACCATCTCCGGAGTCAGTGCGTCCGGGGTGAGGGCACCGACCATCGCGCCCAACTCGGCGGGCAGCCGGACCGGGCCGGCGGCCCTGGCCGCGGCCACCGCCTCGGCCAGGTCCGGCCCGAACTCGGCCACCCGGGGCGCGACCGCGGCGGTCACCGTGAGGTGCACACTGGCGGGCAGACCGGCGTACGAGAGCTGGGGTTGGGTGTGCCAGCCCCGCGCGGTCAGCTCGTCGACCAGGACGAACAGGTCGGGGCCACCCTCGGTGGCGGTGAAGCAGACCACCGTCGACTCCGGCTCGGCCATCAGCCGCAACCCGTCGACGGCACGGACCGCGTCGGCCAGACCGGCGACCGCGTCCCGGGTGACGGCGGCCAACCGCAGGTAACCGTCGTCGCCGAGGTGCCGCACGGTGGCGTACGCGGCGGCGATCGGGCCGCCCGAGCGGGTGGACGCGATCACCGGGTTGATCATCGTGTAGCCGGGCCAGTCGGCGTACGCGAAGTACTGCGGGGCTCGCAGGGTGGCGTCGCGGTGCAGCAGCACCGACACCCCCTTCGGCGCGTACGCGTACTTGTGCAGGTCGACCGAGATGGAGGTGACCCCGGGCACCGCGAAGTCGAACGCCGGCACCGGCTCCCCGAGGCGGCGCAGGTACGGCAGGGTCCAGCCGCCGAAGCAGGCGTCCACGTGGCAGCGCACCCCGGCCTCGGCCGCGGCGGCCGCGATCTGCGCCACCGGGTCCACCACCCCGTGCGCGTACGACGGCGCGGAGCAGGCGACAAGCACCGTCTCCGGGCGGATCGCGGCGGCCATCGCGGCCGGGTCGGGGCGCAGCGTGTCCGGGGAGACCGGCACGACGTCAAGCGCCACCCGCAGGTAGTGCGCCGCCTTGGCGAACGCGGCGTGCGCGCTCGACGGCACCACGATCCGGGGTTCGGTGATCTCCGGGTGGGCGTCCCGGGCCGTCTTGACGGCGAGGATCAGCGACTCGGTGCCGCCGCTGGTGACGCTGCCGACGACGTCCGGGGCGGTGGTGCCCGGGCCGGCGCCGAGCACCCGGCCGGCGGCGCCGACGAGCGCGTTCTCCATGGCCAGCAGGGACGGGAACGCGGTCGGGTCCAACCCGTTGACGTGGGCGCTCTCCCGGTGGGCGGCGGCGGCCAGCTCGTCCAGCCCCGGCACTGCCGGGTCGTAGACGTACGCGAACAGCCGTCCCCCGTGGGTGGGCCGGTCCGCGCCCCGCAACTGCCGAACCTCGGAGAGGGCAACGTCGGCGGGAACGCCGGCAGCGGAGAGCGCCCCGGCCTCAACCCTGTTCTCGTCGATCATGGAGTCATGGTGCCCTTCTCGTGACGGTCAACGACTTTCGTCCCCCGCCACAACTCCGTGATCGACCCGGTCGCTGTGGGCGGTGAGGGTGTACTGGCGGAGCAGGAGGATCGGAGGGGCGATCAGCAGGGCCGGGATCAGCGTGAAGCCGAGGAGCACGCCCAGTCTCGCCGTGTCGGACTGGGCCGCCGCCGAGCCGGTGTCGGAGGAGACGTAGCCGGAGAGCTGGAGCACCAGCCCGTAGATGCCCGGGCCGAGCGCCAGGCCGAAGGTCTCCCCGGCGGTCCACAGCCCGGTGAAGACGCCCGCCTGCCGTCGACCGGTGCGCGCCGTCTCGTGCGCGATGCAGTCCGGCAACATGGCCAGCGCGAAGACCTGCTGCCCGGCGTACCCCACGCCGATCAGCGCGACCACGAGATAGACGGCGACCGGCGGCAGCACCGGCGCGGCGACCAGGGCGAACGCGCCGACGGCGAGGATCAGCGAGGCGACGACAAGCGCGGTCCGCTTGCCCAGCCGGGCACCGATCCGGGTCCAGATCGGCATCACCAGCAGCGCCGGCCCGACGAAGCAGACGAAGAGCAGGGTCGGGCCGCTCTCCTCGTCGCGCAGGATCTGCCCCGCGAAGTAGTTGACCCCGGCCAGGATCGTGGCCACCCCGGCGGACTGCACCACGAAGCAGATCAGCAACGCCCGGAACGGCCGGTTGGCGCCGGCCACGGCGAGCTGGGCGCGCAGGGTCGGCTCGCTCTCGCCCACCGTGCCGGTCGGCGCGGACCGGGTGCCCAGGAACGCGCCGATCGCGCCGAGGGCGATCAGCACGGCCACGAACAGGCCCATCCAGCGGTGCCCGACCACGCCGTCACCGCCGGCGCTCACGACCAGCGGCGCGACCGCGCCGGAGACCAGGATGGCCAGCGCCAGCACCGCGATCCGCCAGGTCATCAACCGGGTGCGCTCGGCGTAGTCGCCGGTCAACTCCGCCGGCATCGCCACGTACGGCACCTGGAAGAAGGCGAACGCGGTGGCGGTGGCGAGGAAGGCGAACGCCACGTACGCCACGGCGGCCGGACCGTTACCGAAGGGCGCGGCGAAGATCGACGCGAACAGGACGGCGAGCGCGAGGCCGGCGACGAGCAGGTACGGCCGGCGGGCACCCCACCGTGACCGGGTGCGGTCGGAGATCCGCCCGGCGACCGGGTTGACCAGCACGTCCCATGCCTTGGGCAGCAGCACCAGCAGGGCGGCCAGCCCGGCGGCCACGCCCAGGGTGTCGGTCAGGTACGGCAGCAGCAGCAGGCCGGGCACGGTGCCGAACGCTCCGGTCGCCAGTGAACCGAGCGCGTAGCCGGCGTGCACCGATCGGGGCAGCGAGCCGGTGGCTGACGAGCCGGCGCCCGGCGGCGTTTTCATGGGCCCGAATGTTACTCACGTTAGGACGGCGGTCACATCCCCTCATCAGGCGACCAGCCCGCCGCCGTGATGTCCACCCCCTCGCCGCGCAGCGGCACTCCCTCGGCCCGCAGTCGGGCCCGCGCCTCCCGCTCGTGCCCCGGCGGCAGGCGACCACTCGCCGTCACCACCCGGTGCCAGGGCACCGAGCCTCCGTGCCGGGCCATGATGTTGCCGACCAACCGGGCCGAGGCGCGTCCCGAACGCTCGGACAGCGCGTCGGCCACCCCGCCGTAGGACATGACCCGACCCTCCGGGATCCGCTCCACCAGGTCGAGCACCGCCTCGACGTACTCGTCAGGAGTCACAATCCGCCACCATATGGGAACGCCGCCGGGCGGTGCGGCCGTGACCACGCAGAATGGTCGGGTGCGCGACGCAGTCACGACGGCCCGGCGGGTCGTCGTCAAGATCGGATCCTCCTCGTTGACCACCGCCACCGGCGGGTTGGCCGACGAGCGCGTCGACACGCTCGTCGACACCCTTGGTCGGCTCACCGCCGAAGGCCGCGAGGTGGTGCTGGTGTCCTCCGGCGCCATCGCCGCCGGGCTCGCCCCGCTCGGGTTGTCCCGACGCCCGCGCGACCTGGCCACCCAGCAGGCCGCCGCCAGCGTCGGGCAGGGGCTACTGATCGGCAGGTACGCGGCCAGCTTCGCCCGGCACGGCCGCACCGTCGGCCAGGTGCTGCTCACCGTCGACGACGTGACCCGGCGGGCGCACTACCGCAACGCGTACCGGACGCTGCGCAAGCTGCTCGACCTGCGGGCGGTGCCGATCGTCAACGAGAACGACACGGTGGCCACCCAGGAGATCCGGTTCGGCGACAACGACCGGCTGGCCGCGCTGGTGGCCGCGCTGGTGCACGCCGACCTGCTGGTGCTCCTCTCCGACGTGGACGCGCTCTGGACCGGCGACCCCACCAACCCGCACTCGACCCGGATCGCCGAGGTGCGCGACGACGCGGACCTCGCCGGCATCACCATCGGCGGGGCCGGCCGGTCCGGCGTCGGCACCGGTGGCATGGTGACCAAGGTCGAGGCGGCCCGGATCGCCACCGGCTTCGGCATCCCGGTGGTGCTCACCGCCGCCGACCTGGCCACGCAGGCGCTGGCCGGCGAACCGGTCGGCACGCTCTTCCACCCGCAGCGGCAACGCCCGACGGCCCGGCTGTTCTGGCTGGCCCACGCCACCTCGCCCCGGGGCCGGCTGCACCTCGACCCGGGCGCGGTCGCCGCCGTCGTCGGGCGGCGCAAGTCGCTGCTCCCGGCCGGCATCACCGCCGTGGACGGCACGTTCACAGCCGGCGACCCGGTGGACCTGGTGGACACCGCCGGCGCATCGGTCGCCCGAGGGCTGGTCAACTACGACGCGGTGGAGCTGCCCGGGCTGCTCGGCCGCTCCACGTCCGAACTCGCCGCGGCGCTCGGCCCGGCGTACGAACGAGAGGTCGTCCACCGCGACGACCTGGTGCTGCTCTAAGGAGTTAATTATGAGCGTGGTTGAGCAGGCGCGACGGGCGCGGGACGCCGCCGCGGAGTTGGCCGTTGCCACGCGTACGGTCAAGGACGCCGCGCTGGTGGCGATGGCCGACGCGCTGGTGGTGCGTACCCCGGAGATCCTGACCGCGAACGGGACGGACCTGGCGGCCGGCCGCGAGGCCGGGCTGAGCGCGGCCGTGCTGGACCGGCTCGCGCTCGACGCGGGTCGGGTGACCGGCATCGCCGACGCCCTGCGTGAGATGGCCGCGTTGCCCGACCCGGTCGGCGAGGTGGTCCGCGGGTCCACCCTGCCCAACGGCCTGGAGCTGCGCCAGATCCGGGTGCCGTTCGGGGTGGTCGGCATCATCTACGAGGCGCGGCCCAACGTGACCGTGGACGCCGCGGGGATCTGCCTCAAGTCCGGCAACGCGGCGCTGCTGCGTGGGTCGTCGTCGGCCGCGCACTCGAACGCCGCGCTGGTCGCGGTGCTGCGCGACGCGGTCGCCGGGGCCGGTCTGCCCGCCGACGCGGTGCAGTTGCTCGACGCCAGCTCCCGTGACTCGGTCAAGGAGCTGATGCGCGCCCGAGGGCTCGTCGACGTGCTCATTCCGCGCGGTGGCGCGTCGCTGATCCGCACCGTGGTCGAGGAGTCGACCGTGCCGGTGATCGAGACCGGGGTGGGCAACTGCCACGTCTACGTCGACGCCGCCGCCGACCTGGCGAAGGCCGTCGCGGTGACGCTGAACGCCAAGACGCAACGCCTGTCCACCTGCAACACCGCCGAGTCGCTGCTGGTGCACGCCGGCATCGCCGACGCGTTCCTGCCGCCGGTGCTGGCCGCGTTCGCCGAGGCGGGGGTGACCGTGCACGGTTCACCCGAGGTCGCCGCGTACTCCGCCGCCGTGGTCCCGGCCACCGAGGAGGACTACGCCACCGAGTACCTGTCCGCCGACATCTCGGTGGCGGTGGTCGACTCGCTGGACGCGGCGGTCGCGCACATCCGCCGCTTCGGCACCGGGCACACGGAGGCGATCCTCACCGACTCGGCGAGCGCGGCCCGCGACTTCGTCGCGAGGGTGGACGCGGCGGCGGTGATGGTGAACGCCTCGACCCGGTTCACCGACGGGGGCGAGTTCGGCTTCGGCGCGGAGATCGGCATCTCCACGCAGAAGCTGCACGCCCGCGGTCCGATGGGCCTGCCCGAGCTGACCAGCACCAAGTACGTCGTCACCGGCGACGGGCACCTGCGCTAGAGGCGGGGCGGTTCAGCCGGGCGGCGCGGGCCGGGCCGCCCGGATCGCGGCCAGCGTGGCGTGCACGTCGAACTGGTGGCCGTCCTCGCTCTCCCAGCCGCCGTCGCTGCGCTGGGTCTCGGTCAGCCGGCGCAGCGCCCGCACCATGATCCAGTCTTGTGGGTCGACGCCGGCGCGGCGCAGCGTGGCCGCCAGCCACGCCACGTCCCCCGGGGACATCTTCGGCATCCGCTCGGCGAGCACCACCTGGATCCGCGCCGACTCCTGGAACATCTCCTGCCGGTGCAGCACGGCCGCGCTCAGCCAACCGGCGGCGAGGAACGACGGCCAGCTACCGTCCGGGCGCAGCCGCGCGGCGAGCGAGTGGGCCGCCGCCTGCACCACCCCGGCGTACGCCCCGCCGACCCGATGATCGAGCGGACCCGAGGCCCGGGCGTCCAGGCCGGCGACGGTGAGCCAGAAACCGGCGTTGGCCGACACGAGGAACCCGGCCTCCGGGTCGCCGGGCCGGGCCCACTCAGGGGCCGAGTCGGCAAGCGACGCGTCCTCTTCCCAACCGCCGTCGGCCTGCTGCCGGGACGCCAGCCAGTCCAGTGCGCGGCGGGCGGCGGGACGGCCGAGCGCGCCCAGGTCGTCCAGCTCGGCGAGCCGGAAGCAGGTGGCGTCGATCGAGGCGATCTCGCCGCCCCAGGTGGCCGGCCAACCGCCGTCCGGCGACTGGCCGACCTCGGCCGTCGCCAGCAACTCGGCGGGCACGGTGGTGCCGTTGCGGAGCCAGGAGAGGCGGGCGCGTTCCACCGCATCCCCATGCGCCACGACGTACCCGATCGCGGCTTCCAAGTCGACCACGGCGGAGACGCTACCTGCGCAGACGCGATGCCGCCTCAGAGAATCGGCCAGCCCGGAATGGCTGCGTCGCTCCGGTCGTACGGCCGCTCGGCGTCATCTGCGTCGATTTGCCGGGGCGGCGGGCTGGATCTCGCCGGGGCGGCCGGTCCGGCCGGGGCGGCCGTGCGGGCCGGTCCGGCTCGGCGGCGTGGCCGCCCCGGTTCGATCGTCAGTACGCGGGCAGTGACGGGTCGATCTGCTTGATCCAGGAGAGCACGCCGCCCTGCACGTGCACGGCGTCCTTGAATCCGGCCGCCTTGAGCGCGGCGAGCGCCTCCGCGGAGCGGACACCGGACTTGCAGTGCAGCACGATCTGCCGGTCCTGCGGGAGCTTCGCGAGGGCCTCACCGGAGATGATGTCGCCCTTGGGGATCAGGGTGGCGCCGGGGATCCGGACGATCTCGTACTCGGCCGGCTCGCGCACGTCGACGAGGAAGATGTCCTTGCCGGCGTCCTGCCACTCCTTGAGCTCCAGGGCGGTGATGGTCGAGTCGAGCGTCGCCTCCTGGGCCTCCTCGGAGACCGCGCCGCAGAAGTCCTCGTAGTCTTCCAGCAGGTCGGTGACCGTCGGGTTGTCACCGCAGAGCGCGCAGTTCGGGTCCTTGCGGACCTTGATCTTGCGGTATTCCATCTCCAGCGCGTCGTAGACCATCAGGCGGCCGACCAGCGGCTCACCGATGCCGGTGAGCAGCTTGATCGCCTCGTTCACCTGGATCGAGCCGATCGACGCGCAGAGCACGCCGAGCACGCCACCCTCGGCGCAGGACGGAACCATGCCGGGCGGCGGCGGCTCCGGGTAGAGGCAGCGGTAGCAGGGGCCGTGCTCGGCCCAGAACACCGACGCCTGGCCGTCGAAGCGGTAGATCGAGCCCCAGACGTACGGCTTACCGAGCAGCACCGCCGCGTCGTTGACCATGTAGCGGGTGGCGAAGTTGTCGGTGCCGTCCACGATCAGGTCGTACTGGGCGAAGATCTCGCGGACGTTCTCCCGGTCCAGCGCGGTGTTGTGGATCTCCACGTTGACCAGCGGGTTGATCTCGCGGATCGACGCGGCGGCGGACTCGGCCTTGGACCGGCCGATGTCGGAGACGCCGTGGATGATCTGGCGCTGCAGGTTGGACTCGTCGACGGTGTCGAAGTCGATGATGCCGAGCGTGCCGACCCCGGCCGCGGCGAGGTACATCAGGGCGGGCGACCCGAGGCCACCGGCGCCGACACAGAGCACCCGGGCGTTCTTCAGCCGCTTCTGGCCGGTCACCCCGACGTCCGGAATGATCAAGTGACGGGAGTAGCGGCGGATCTCGTCTACGGTCAGCTCGGCGGCGGGCTCGACGAGCGGGGGCAACGACACGGTGGACTCCCCGGGATCGGCGGTGTGAACCGCGCCATTGTTGCTCGCGGGAGCCCCGCTCGGCCATGAGGGACGACACGTGGTCCGGTATGCGGGAGCGGGAATAACCGACGAGCCGGCCGATCAGGGGACGATGTCCCCCGCGTAGCGACGACCGTCGAGGTATGGCCAGGCGTTGGCGACGCAGCCCTGCAGGCCGTACGTCTGCTGCTGCATCACCGGGGCGGGCTCCCCCGGGCCGGGGCACGCCTCGTGCTCCTCGCCGAACTCGTGTCCCACCTCGTGGTTGATGACGTACGTCCGGTAGGTGTCCAGGGAAGCGCCGTAGTCGGGGACCGCCTCCATCCAGCGGGCCAGGTTGATGATGACCTGGCCGGGCAGGCGACAGGAGGTGTAGCCCTCGGTGGTCAACCCGCCCTCGGCGCACATCCGCTCGGAGGTGACCGGGGTGGCCAGGTAGATGGTGAAGTCGGCGGCCCCGGCGTCGGCCACCCGTTGCACCCGCAGCTCATCGGACGCGATCCAACTGCGCGGGTCGGCCAGCACCTCGTCCACCCTGGCGGCGAACACGTCGGCGTCCTGGCCGGCGCCGCGTTCGACGACGACCCGGTAACGGCGCAGCGGCCCGTCCGTGCCGTGCACGGGTGTCTCGCCGTCGGCCACCGTGAAGCGTCCCGCTCCGACCGACGGGTAGCTGGTGGGCGCCGGGTGCGCGGCCACCCCACCTCCGTGGCCCATTCCGCCCTGGGTGGTGGCCGGCGGCTCGCCTGACGGCTCACCGCCCCGGCTCACCGTCACGCCGATGGCGGCGGCGAGCACGAGCAGGCCGAGCAGCATGCTGCGGCGACGACGCCGGTGCATCCGAACGAACGCGGGACGCACACCCCGAAACGCCGACCGGTGGTCGGGCGGCCGGGGCGGGCCGTAAGGGGACGACGGCGTCATGGAGTCAAGCGTGCCAGATTATTCGGGCATTTCTCCATTTTTATCGCTATTGCCGCAAGCCGCCTGATGGGGGTCAGTGGTCGGCGTGTCGAGCCGATCGACTCAGAGAGCGGGGCCGGTGTACCGACGTCCGTTCAGGTACGGCCACGGGTTGACCCGGCACCCGTTGAGGAAGAGCGTCTGCTGCATCATCACCGGCGCCGGCCGGCCCGCACCGGGGCAGCGCTCGTGCCGATGCCCAAGCTGGTGACCCACCTCGTGGTTGACCACGTACGTCCGGTAGACGGTCAGCGGCACGCCGGCCGAGACGAAGTGCGGCACGGACAACCGCCACCGATCCAGGTTGATGATCACCTGGCCGGGCGCCCGACAGGACGTGTACGGCCGACCGCCGATCCGGATGTCCACCCCACCCTCGGCGCACATCCGACCCGCGGTGCGGGCGGTGGCCAGGTAGACCGTGAAGTCCCGAGGCGCAGCCCCGGGCACCTGCTGTAGCCGCAGCCGGCCGCTGTCGACCCAACTGCCCGGCCCGGCGAGCGCCACCTGAACCGCCTGGGCGAACTCGGCGGCGTCCGCACCACTGCCCGACTCCACCGCGACCCGGTAACGCCGCAGCTCACCCGCCCGACCCAGCACCGGACCGGAGCGGGGGTGGTAGCCGAACCTGCCCGTGCCGGCGCTCGGCACCGCTCCTGGCACCCGCAACACCGGGGGCAGGCTGGACGGCACCGCGGCGGAGGGCGACGGCTCGGCCGATGGGTGCAGCGGCCCGGCCACCAGCGGCGGCGGGGTGCGGATCTCGTCGGCGGCCAGCCGGTCGGCACCGGGGTGCCCGCCCGGCCCCTCGGCGATCACAGTCACCGCCGCGCCGACGGCCACCACCACCGCCACCAGTTGGGCGAGCAGCGCGAAACATCGCCGACGGCGACCAGGGAGGCGGGCTGAGCTGGGCATCCACGTCAGCCTGCCAGATCGGACCGCCCCGCGGCGTCCTCCGTTTCGGCGAGCAGGCCGACCACCGCGCGGGCAACCAGCCGGGGAACCTCCAACTGCGCCACATGACCGACCCCGTCGAGCATCATCAATCGGCTGTCCGGAATGACCCGGGCGGTCTGCGGCGCGACCCGCACGTCGACCAGGCGGTCCTGGCGACCGCCCACCACCAGGGTCGGTGCGCGCACCGCCTCGGCGAGACGCCACAGCGACCCCGGCCCCGGCAGGTACGCCCGCAGGAAGCTGGAGACCAGCCCACGGAACGTCCGGACGTACGCGGCGGCGTAGTGCTCCGCCTCGTACCGCACCCGGATCTCCTCCAGCGCCTCGGCCCGGCGCTGATCGCAGATCCGGCTGAGGTCGGCCACGCACGCCTCCAGCACCTGCTGGGCCATCACCTCGGGCGCGAGCTGGGTGAGTCTCCGGGCGACCAGCCGTTCACCGCGTGGAATGGCGAGCACCGGCAGCATCCGCCCCTGCAACGAGCGCCGGAAATCCAGGAAGGGCAGCGCCGGGGAGATCAGGGTGAGGGTTCGGACCAGGTCCGGCCGGAGCCCGGCGACCTGGACCGCGACCGCGCCGCCCAGCGAGTTGCCGAACAGGTGCACCGGCCCTCGACCGGAATGCTCGATCCAGCGGACGACCAGATCCGCGAAGGCCGGGATCGTGTAACGGGGGCCCGGCTCGCTACGGCCGAAGCCGGGCAGGTCGATGGCCTGACCGTCCAGCCGGTCGGCGAGCAGCCCGGCGAGGTCGGTCCAGTTCTGCGACGACCCGCCCAGCCCGTGCACATAAAGCGCCGGTTCCGCGCCATCGGCGGTGGCCGGGGTGTCCCGCACGTACGTGACCCGGCCGTCGAGGCGGACTTCCCGGCCCGGCCACGGCGGCGGGACACGGTGGTCGGGGAGCAGGTGGTCCGGCCAGAGGGTGGCGCTTCTCATCGTTCCAGTCTGCCCCGGACCACTCAGGACAGCAGCGCCTCCAGCCGACGGTTGACCGCCGCGAGCGTCGCCCGGACCACCGCCTGACGCGGATCACCCGCGACCAGGGCCGACCCGGCGAGCTGCTCGACCCAACCCTCACAGACCAGCAACGCCACCACGGTGGCCACCTCGCAATTGCCGAACGGCACCACCGCCGCGTGTTCGACGAAGCAGCGCCCCCGCTCGGCGTTGTCGGCGCCGCGCAGCAACTCGTCCACCGCGGCAGCCGCCGCCACCGCGCAGAGCCGCAGCACGTAGCCGTCCACCGCCGGCCCGGTGGCGTACCCGGAGGCGCTGTCGCCCCCGGCCAGCAGCCGGACCTCCACGTTCGCGTCCAGGCCGAAGGTGCTGACCTGCACGTGGTCGATCACCACGCGCGGCCCCGGCGTGTCGCCGGTCTCCAGCGGCCGGGACGGCGCGGACTCCGTCGTGGTCACCTGACCACCGGAGTACGACGTGCCCAGCGTCGCCGGGCTACCGGTCGCGGCACCGGCCGGCGCGGCCGAGACCGATCCGGGCTCCTCCACCGTGGCGCGACCCCGGTGCGGGGCGTTCGACCGGCGGCGGCGCGTCGGGTCCGTGCTGGTCCGCTGCTCCGGGCCGGCCGGTGCAGCCT
>NZ_JAKKFF010000249.1 GCF_022229015.1 Micromonospora foliorum | reverse complement strand
CGGGCTCGACGGCACCCTGCTCCGCCGGGGGTGCGGGACGTTGGGCGGGCACCACGAGCCGGTCGCCGGCCGCCCCGGGGCGACCCTCGACGGGCAGCCCGGGCGGTGCGCTCACCGGGGTGGGGCGTCCCGCGGGCGGTTCGAGGCCGGGGTGACGGACGCCGTTGACGTCGTCCGGGTGGTGCGTGCCGTTGACGTGGTAGCCGTTGCTGCGGGCCGGTGACTCCGGGTCGCCCGACCGCCCGACCAGCGGCGATGGCAGGTCACCGTGCCGTGTCGAGGACGTCCGCCAGCCCGACGCCGGGTCCGGCTGCCAGCGCGGCGCCTCGTCCCGGGCGTCCTCGCGGTCGGCGGCTCGGGGCCACCCACCCGCCGGAGGCGCCCACCCGCTGACGGAACGGCTCGGGTCGTCGTGCTGACCCGCTCCGTCACCGTGCTCTCCCGGGGTGGCGGCTCCGGGTTGCCCTGTTTCACTCACCGCGCGCTCCTTGGTCGCCCCCGCTGAGGCTACCGTGTGCCGAGAGTGGCGATAAGTTACAGCGGCGGGCCATTTCCACGACCGAGGTCACGGGCCTCGCCCGGTCTGGGGGGAAAATGCCGGCTCGTACGGAGAACTCGGAGGATCCCATGACCGCTGCGGGGAACGGTGCACAGACCGCTGGCCGGCCCACCCGCCTGCCCCGCTCCGCGCGTCGTAAGCAGCTTCTCGCTGCGGCGCAGGAGGTGTTCGTCGCGCAGGGCTACCACGCCGCCGCGATGGACGACATCGCCGAGCGGGCCGGGGTCTCGAAGCCGGTGCTCTACCAACACTTTCCCGGAAAGATGGATCTCTACCTGGCACTGCTCGACACGCACTGTGACGCCATCGTCGCTCAGGTGCAAGACGCGATGCGCGGCACCAGCGACAACAAGGAGCGGGTTGGCGCGTCGGTGCGGGCGTACTTCGACTTCGTCGACCACGAGAGCGAGGCGTTCCGGCTCGTCTTCGAGTCGGATCTGCGCAACGACCCGGCGGTGCGGCAGCGGGTGGAGCGGGTCGAGCAGGGCTGCATCGCGGCTATCACCGACACCATCATCTCCGACACCGGGGTGAGCCGGGCGCACGCCGAGTTGCTTGCCTCCGGGCTGGTCGGCGCGGCGGAGACGGCCGCGCAGTTCTGGCTGGCCGGTGGCCGGCAGGTGCCGAAGGCGGAGGCCGAGGCGTTGGTGGCCGCGCTGTCGTGGCGGGGCATCGCGAGCTTCCCGCTGCAAGGTGAGTCAGCCTGACCGCCGACCCCGTGATCGGATAGCCTTCGCAGGGCGGTTCTTTCGCCCCAGTTGAGGAGGCACAGTGGAGGTCAAGATCGGCGTGCAGTACGCGCCGCGCGAGCTGGTAGTGGACAGCGCGCAGTCGCCGGCCGAGATCGAGCAGATCGTGACCGACGCCTTCGCCGGCAACGGCGGCACGCTCTCCCTGACCGACGAGAAGGGCCGGCGGGTCATCGTTCCGGTCGAGAAGGTCGCCTACGTGGAGATCGCCGAGGCGTCGCCCCGGGCGGTCGGGTTCACCGTCCGCTGACCGGTCCGGCCATCGCGGCAGGTCGGCGCCAGGCCACCTGCCGCAGGCCGGCACCGGCCCTACCCGGCCGGGTGGTCAGTTGTTCAGCCCGGCGGCGGCCATCCGCGCGGTGTGCGCGGTGGTGAGCCTGCCGAACAGCCCAGGCACGACGTCGACCCGGCCGTCCCGCGCGATCAGCGCGGTGAGGGTGGCCCGCTCGGCGGCGACGCGGCCAGCCTGGGACAACGCCTCGCCGACCAGCCGCCGGGCCCACATCGAGAGCCGACCAGCCACCCGGGGGTCGTCGGCGACGGCCAGCCGGATCTCCGCCGCGGCGAAGTCCGCGTACCGGGAGTCGTGCAGGACGTCCAGCACCAACCCCCGGTCCGGTTCGTCCAGCGTGTCGGCGATCTCGCGAACGAAGTCGTCGGTGATCGCGTCGCCGACGTACGCCTTGGTGACCACTTCCGCCCAGTCCCGCGGCTCGGTCGAGTCGTGGTACGCCTGCACGGGCTCGACATAGGGTGCCATCGCATCCTCCGGCGGCACGCCCAGCGCGGTGAGCCGGTCGGCGAGGCGCCTGTAGTTGGCGATCTCGGCCGCGGCCATCTCGTTCAACGCGGCCCGGCGGCGCAGATCGGGGGCGAGCCGGGCGTCGCCGGCCATCCGCTCGAAGGCGAGCAGCTCACCGAAGGCGACGAGACCCAAAAGGTCAGCGACGGCGAAAGCAGACACGAGCGGCAGGCTACCGCGTACCGAACCGGGGTGGCGTCCCGCGCCGTTCCGATCGATCATGGAATTGTGGTGCCCGGATCAATCCGTCTTGCGCAGTTTGCACCCTCCCACAACTCCTTGATCGACTTCGGCGGGACGAGGCGGGCAGGACAGCGGTGTGGCGTGGGTCACATTTGCTTGCCCCGCGTGGCGAGTGGCCGACTGGGAACAGGGACGGGGACGTGCCTGTTCAGGTAACATGGAGCAGTTGCCGTGGGCGCCGATCTGATCGAAGCTCAGCCCGCGGCGCGCGTGCGGCCCGGTCCGGCTCGGCAATCTGCCGCCGACCGTGTGGCCCGCGTCATACCGAACGCGCCCTGAGGACATGACGGGCGCACCCACGAGAGGGCACCCCCACATCCACATGAGCGACCTGACTCAAGATTTGCTGGACGGCCAGGAACTGGCCCCCACCGCCCCGGTTCGACCGGAGGCCCCCACGTTCGCCGCACTCGGCGCCCGCGCCGAGACCGTCGAGGCCCTGGCCTCGGCCGGCATCACCCGCGCCTTCGCCATCCAGGAGTACGCGATCCCGATCGCGCTGCGCGGCGTCGACCTGATCGGTCAGGCGCCCACCGGCACCGGCAAGACCCTCGGCTTCGGCGTCCCGCTGCTCGACCGGGTCTTCGCCCCGGGCGAGGGCAGCGACGGCGTCCCCCAGGCGCTGGTCGTCGTCCCCACCCGTGAGCTGGGCATCCAGGTCGCCAAGGATCTGGCCGCCGCCGGCCGGACGCGCGGCGTCCGGGTGCTGCCGATCTACGGTGGCGTGGCGTACGAGCCGCAGATCGACGCGCTGCGCAAGGGCGTCGAGATCCTGGTCGGCACTCCCGGCCGACTGATGGACCTGCAGAAGCAGAAGCACCTCCGACTGGACCGGGTGCACGCGCTCGTCCTCGACGAGGCCGACCGGATGCTCGACCTGGGCTTCCTCGACGACGTCGAGAAGATCCTTGCGATGCTTCCGGAAGACCGGCAGACGATGCTCTTCTCGGCCACCATGCCGGACCCGATCGTCACCCTGTCGCGGCGCTTCCTGCGCCAACCGATGACGATCCACGCCGGGCACACCGCCGAGACCGGCCCGTCGCCGCAGACCCAGCAACTGGTCTACCGCACCCACTCGATGAACAAGGTCGAGGTGGTGGCGCGCATCCTCCAGGCGGAGGGGCGTGGGCTGACCATGATCTTCACGCGTACCAAGCGGGCCGCCGACCGGGTCGCCGAGGACCTCGACTTCCGCGGGTTCGCGGTCGCCGCGGTGCACGGTGACCTCGGCCAGGGCGCCCGCGAGCGGGCTCTGCGGGCCTTCCGGGCCGGCAAGATCGACATTCTGGTCGCCACCGACGTGGCGGCCCGTGGGCTGGACGTCACCGGCGTCACCCACGTCATCAACTACGACTGCCCGGAAGACCAGGACACCTACACCCACCGGATCGGTCGTACCGGCCGGGCCGGCGCGACCGGTGTCGCGGTGACCTTCGTCGACTGGGACGACATGCCGCGCTGGCGGATCATCGACAAGACCCTCGGTCTGGAGATGCCGGAGCCGCCGGAGACGTACCACACGTCGCCGCACCTCTACACCGACCTGCACATCTCCACCGAGGTCAGCGGCACGCTGCCCACGGCCGAGCGCACCCGGGCCGGGCTGTCCGCCGAGATCGAAGAGGATCTGGGTGGGACGACCCGCTCCCGCCGGGGCGACAGCGGTGGTCGGGGCCCCCGACGCGGTGAGAGCCGTGGCGAGGGTCGCGGCGAGGGTCGCGGCGAGGGTCGCGGCGAG
>NZ_JAKKFF010000248.1 GCF_022229015.1 Micromonospora foliorum | reverse complement strand
GGCCCCGCCGGCTCGCACTGCGCCGCCACGCGAGCTGGTGGAGAACATCTCCTGGCGGGCCTTTGGAGCTGAATCGTTTGCGACATCACTCGGGGAGGGTGCGGGGTCGCCGAAGCCTCGACGAGGCGGCTTCGGCGGCGCGCCCGGTCGCGGCGCCACCTCCTCGCTGATGTCGTAGACGATTCAGCTCCAAAGCGAGCGTCGGTGGCAGGTCGCACCCGCCGGGGGTGACGTGCTGCCGACCGACCGGGTGATGCGGCCACGCGGACCTCGGCCGGCGGGCGGGGTAGGGCGGAGTCAGGCCGGCGGGCGGGGTGGGGCGGGGTGGGGCGGAGTCAGGCCGGCGGGCGCTGGGTGAGGACCGCGTCCAGTAGGCCGGGGTAGAGCTTGTCCAGCTCGTCCCGGCGGAGCCGGACCAGTCGGCTGGTGCCGGCGGCCCGGGTCCGGGTCAGGCCCGCCTCGCGCAGCACCCTGAGGTGGTGGCTCCGGGTCGCCTTGGAGACGCCGAAGTCGAAGCTGCCGCAGGCGGCCTCGCCGCCCTCGGCGAGCGCCCGGACGATCTGTAACCGCACGTCGTCGGCGAGTGCGGCCAACACGTTGGTGACCGGTACGGCGGTCAGGTCGGGTTCGTGCGGCTCCATGTGACCAGTGTAACCCTTGTTCGACAATAATCGAACAACACCCTATGGTCGGTGTCGTTGGTTCGACGATACTCGAACATTGGAGTTGCCGATGCGATCCCGCGCCACCGCGTACCCACTGGTCGCCGTGCTCGGCTGGGGAGTGATGTTCCCGATCCTGGCCAGCGCGCTCGACCGGGTCGACCCGCTCAACCTGACCACCGCGCGCTACCTGCTCGCCGCCGTCGTCCTGGTCGCCATCCTGCTGCTCCGCGAGGGTGCCGGCGCGCTGCGGCACGGTGGCCGGGCGCTGGAGGTGGTGGTGCTCGGAGTGGTCGGCTTCGCGGGCTTCAACCTGCTCACCAACCTGGCGCTCGAACACGCCGCCCCGCAGCAGATCTCACTCTTCGTGGCCACCACTCCGGTGATCACCCAGCTCGTCCGCTGGGCTCGCGACGGCGTACGCCCGAAGCCGCTCCTGCTGGCCCTCTCCCTGGTGGCGCTCCTCGGAGTCGGCCTGGTGATCACGCGCGGGAGCCTGGCCGGGCTCGGCCAGTTCGGCCTCGGCGGGCTGATGATGATCGGGGCGGTGCTGGGCTGGGGCGTCTACACCCACGGCGCCAGCCGGTTCGGCGAGTGGTCGCCGTTGCGCTTCACCACCCTGACCGCGCTCGCCGGCACGGCCGCCATGCTCGCCCTGAGCATCGGCGCCGACGCCGTCGGCTGGCAGCACGCGCCGGCCGCCGCCGACCTCGTGGCGGTCGCCCCGCAGTTGGCGTACGCCGTGTTCGTGGGCGCCGTGATCGCGGTCCTGGCCTGGAACACCGGCGTGCAGCGACTCGGCGCCGCCAACGCCGCGCTGTTCATGAACCTGGTCCCGGTGACCACCTTCGCGGTGCAGATCGCCCGCGGCTACCGGCCGGAGCCCGTCGAACTGGTCGGAGCCGCCATCACGATCGCCGCCCTGATCGCCGCGAACCTCGCCGCACGACCCCGGACCACCTCGCTGCCCCGGCCGACCGCGGTCACGGATCCGGTCGCGGTGACCGACCCGGTGGCCGTGAGCGCGCGCTGATCCGGCGACCCGAACGACGGCGGCAGGGACAGCCCGGGTGGTGCATCCGTGGCAGGATGAACCGCCAGGACCAGCCGTTTCCATCGATCGCTGGGTGTCTGGTGAGGGGGCCGTCGTGACGTCGCTCGAAACCGAGGCCATGCGCAAGGCCGGCCAGGCGATCAGCGCGGACGCGAAGTCATTCGCCGACACGGTGCTGCCCAGGATCGCCTCGTTGACACTGCCCCGGGATGCCTTTCCGATGTTCGCCTGGAACCTGCCTGACGACTACGAGCGTGTCCGGCAGGGCGTGGACGACGTCGCCGCGGCGCTGCAGAAGACGATGGACTCGATCGGCACCGCACTGACCACCATCGCCACCCACTACGAGGAGCAGGAGCGGGTGCGGGGCGAGAACTTCACCTACCAGGATTGAACGGAGCCGCGATGTCCGACTCCTCGCTCTACTCCGACCGACTCGACGGCGACACCACCGAAAACCTGTGGGTGCTGGTCGGCATCCTCGGCACCGCGCTCGCCGCGGCCGTCTGGCCCACCGGCGGCGGCCCGGCGGTGGTGGCCAGCCTCACCGCACTCGTCGAGATCAACATCCGCACGCCGGACCCCTGGGACAAGGGTTCCGAGGCGTGGAACGACATGAGCGACGTGTTCGAGCAGTGCAAGGCGGGGCTGACCCGGGCGCGCGGTGACGTCGACACCTACTGGGCCGATCAGGGCGCCGAGGCGTTCAAGGCGTTCCTGGAGACGCGCATCGAGCCCGCGCTCGATGCGATCGCGCAGGCGGCGAGCAACGTACGGAACATGTGCGACGACATGTGGTGGGGTCTGACGACGAACCTGGTCAGCTACCTCAGTGTCACGGGTGCGGCGCTGGTGGCGGCCGGTGTGGCCTACGCTTCCGGCCCCTACACGCCGGCCGTGCAGTGGGCGATCGTCGGAGCGTGGGCGGCATTCGCCATCACGACGCTCACCGCGGTGCTGACCTTCGTTCAGCAGGTGTGGACGGCTGGGCGTGACGTCGGCGACGCCTTCAGCGTTCTGGAGAACATGTTCACAAGCGACAGTGACCGGATCGACACCACGAGCCTGCAACTGCCCGAGCAGGTCCGGGTTCGCATCGCCGAGCCGAAGGGGTGGGTGAAGGAGTGACCGACGTACCAGCGTTCGAGCACGCGGCGCGCGAGGCGGAACGCGCGGCCCTGACCGGCGGGTCGCTGCGAGCGATGACCGATCAACTCAACGGGGTCCTCGCCCGGATCGCCGAGGCACAGGAGGCCGTCTACGAGGGCACCGACGACTCGGGCACCGTGGTGGTCAGGGCCACCGGGGCCGGCCGGGTCGAAGACGTCTACCTCAGCCCGCAGGCGGTCCGTGACCTCGACGCGCAGGCCCTCGGGGCAGCGTGCGTGACCGCCGTGGGTGACGCGAGGATGCGCGCCGCCCAGGCCCTGACCGCGACGATCGCCGAGGTCTCCGGGCAGCCCGCTCCGGTCGACGTTCCCGCACCAGCGCCGCGGACGTACGACCCGGCGTCGGCCGCCGAGGCGCTGCGTACCGCCGCCCGGAGGGCCGGATGAACCCCGATGCCCTGTCGGCGATCCGTCGCGACATCGCTGCCGCCATGGAGTCGGCTGCGGATTTCGTCGAGCGGCCGACGGGTGAGCAATATCAGGCTGCGGCCGGCGACGGCGCGGTGATCGCGACCGTCGGGATCGGCGGTCAGCTGCTCGACGTACGGATCACGGCGCAGGCCCGGCGTTCCGTGGACAACCTCACCCTCGGCGAGCACGTACGCGATGCGATTCGAGCCGCCGAGGCCGAAGCCGAGCAGGCCCGCGACGCTCTGCTCGGGTCGCTGACCATCGGCGGCCGCTCGGTCGCCGAGATCCTGGCCGACCCGGGGGCCGCGATGCCCGGCACCGTTCGACCGCGGCGGCAGCGATGACTCCCGCCCAGCGCGCCGTGGTCGTCATGGTGTCCGTGGTGGTGGCGCTCATCGTCGTGTCGGGTGCGGTCTGGCTGCTCGCCGGCAGTGACCGGCCCACGGGCGGCGCCATCGCGACCGCCGGCTGGGTTCTCGTGGCCCTACTGGCCGGTTTCGGGGCCGTCGCGTTCTACCTCGGGCGTCGACGCCGGCGCTGACCAGCACCGCACGCCGCCCGCCGGGATGCCGGCGGTTCGCTCACACCGTGGGATCTGCGGTAGCAGCGGCCGACAGCGTTGTCCTAGACTCGACGGCACAACTGAATACCTCATCCAGAGGGGCTGAGGGATACGGCCCGACGACGCCCCGGCAACCACCCCGCGCGCTCACCGCTGAGCGACCCGCGGGGCAGGTGCCAATTCCGTCCCCGCCGCACCGTGCGATGCGGGGAAAGATGAGAGGACTCTCGACATGACGTCGACGCTCGTCACCTCCGGCATTGACACCTCCGCCAGCCCCGCCCGCGCCCTGGTCTGCCGTGCCTGCTCGGCCCGCTACCCGCTCGCCGCCCAGCACGCCTGTTACGAGTGTTTCGGCCCCCTGGAAGTCGACTACGACACCGCCGCACTGGCCACCGTCACCCGCGAGCAGATCGAGGCCGGCCCGAACAACATCTGGCGGTACGCCGCACTGCTCCCCGCCGGTCAGGACCCGGGCACCCGGGTCACCCTCGACCCGGGGCTGACCCCACTGGTGGCGGCCCCGCTCCTCGCCGCCGAGCTGGGCATCACCGCGCCGCTCTGGGTCAAGGACGACAGCGCCAACCCCACCCACTCGTTCAAGGACCGGGTCGTCTCGGTGGCGCTCACCGCCGCCAAGGCGCTCGGCTTCACCCGGTTCGCCTGCGCGTCGACCGGCAACCTGGCCAACTCGGTGGCCGCCCACGCCGCCCGCGCCGGGGTGCCCTCGGTGGTCTTCATCCCCAGCGACCTGGAGCAGGGCAAGGTCATCACCACCGCCGTCTACGGCGGCGAGCTGGTCGCCATCGACGGCTCGTACGACGATGTCAACCGGCTCTGCGGCGAGCTGGTGGAGACCGACGAGTTCGAGGACACCGCCTTCGTCAACGTGAACGTCCGGCCGTACTACGCGGAGGGCTCCAAGACCCTCGGCTACGAGGTGGCCGAGCAGCTCGGCTGGCGGATCCCGGCGCAGGTGGTCATCCCGATGGCCAGCGGCGAGCTCCTCACCAAGATTGACAAGGCGTTCTCCGAGCTGGTGGAGATCGGCCTGGTCGAGGCACCCGCCGAGGGCTGGAAGGTCTTCGGCGCGCAGTCCGCCGGCTGCAACCCGATCGCCGTCGCCCTGCACGCCGAGACCGACACGATCATCCCGGTCAAGCCCACCGGCATCGCCAAGTCGCTCAACATCGGCGACCCGGCGGCCGGCCTCTACGCCCTGGAGGCGGTCCGCCGCACCGGCGGCTGGATGGAGTACGTCGACGACGACGAGATCCGCGCCGGCATCCGCGACCTGGCCCGTACCACCGGGGTCTTCGCGGAAACCGCGGGTGGGGTGACGGTGGCCGTGCTGCGCAAGCTGGTCGAGTCCGGTCGGCTCGACCCGACGGCCGAGACCGTCGTGTTCAACACCGGCGAGGGCCTGAAGACGATCGACGCGGTGGCCGGCCAGGTCGGGCCGACCCACCACATCAAGCCCTCGCTGCGCGCCGCCCGCGACGCCGGCCTCCTCGGCTGACCCCGGGGCCGAGTGGATCAGTCGGTAACTGGGTTTTCGCTGTGAGTGTGGAAAACCCGCCGCTACGGACTTGACGGCCGGAACCGGACGGCGCAAGATGCTCCGTGCGGGAGGGCATTTCGCCGAAGACTTTTGAAGTTCTTACGACCCAACGCCGGAGGCGTTGTGCGAGTGCCCCTCCCGACCACGTTCGATCGGGCCAGCGAATAATTCGCTGGCCCGATCGCTTTTCCGGGGTGCACGCTCAGCGGCATGAGCATCACGATCGCGTCGTTCGACGGCGCTGACCGGACGTCGGTCGACGAGGCGTACCGGATCGGGTCGGCGGTCAACGACGCCGATCTGCCGGACTTCCCGCCCTCCTGCCGGCGCCGCTTCGACGCGCTATTCCACACGCCGATGCCCGGCACCCGGTCGCTCTGGGCACTGGCCCGACTGGACGGCGTGCCGGCCGGCTACCTCCAACTGGACCTGCCGCAGCTCGACAACACCGACAACGCCACCGCCGAGGTGCTGGTGCGTCCGGAGCTGCGGCGCCGAGGAGTCGGCCGGGCCCTGCACGAGTACGGGGTGCGCCTGCTCCGCGAGCACGGCCGCAAGCGGGTGGTGGCGATGGCCGTCTCCGCGCTGCCCGGCGGGCCGCCCCGGAGCGTGGCGGGCGACGCGTTCGCGGCCGCGATCGGAGCCCAGCCCGCCCTCGCCGAGGTGCGTCGCCGACTCGACGTCGGCGAGATCGACCGGGTCGCGCTGCGGGCGGCGCTCGCCGAGGCCCGCCCGCGAGCCGAGGGCTATCACTCGGTCTGCTGGCAGGGGGCGACCCCACAGGAGTACGTCGCCGACATCGCCTACCTCGACGGCCGGCTGCTGATGGACGCGCCCATGGGCGACGTGCAGTGGGAGCCCGAGCAGGTGGACGCCGAGCGGATCCGTGGCAACGAACGGGCGCTGGACGCCCGGGGCCGGCGGCGCTACCACCTCGGGATGCGGCACGAGGCGTCCGGTCGGCTGGTCGCCTGGACGCTGCTGGACGTGGGCGCCTCCGCCGACTGGCACGCGTTTCAGCAGATCACCATCGTCGACCCGGCTCACCGTGGGCACCGGCTCGGTCTCATCGCCAAGGCGGAGAACCTGCACCACCTGCTCACCCACGAGTCGGCGGTACAGGTGATCGACACCTGGAACGCGGCCAGCAACAGCTACATGGTGGCGATCAACGAACAGCTCGGCTTCCGCGCGGTGGACTCCTGGACCGACTGGCAGCTCACCCTCTGAGCCGGCCGTTCACTCGTCGGTCCGTTCCAAGCGTCCGACCAGCTCGCGGATCGCCGCGTGGAAGTCGTCGTCCGGTGTGAACCGGTGGCCCTGCACGGGAGGGGGCACGGTGTCGGTCGGTGGGATGAGCAGGCCCTTCGGATCCCGTACCCGACGGTCGACCCGGGCGGCCGGGTCGTCGGGTCCGTCGACGAACGGGACGAACACCGATCCGCCCACCGCGTCGGTGTACCGCCACAGGTTGATCCACCGCCAGGCCAACCGGCTGCCGACCTCGCGCAACATCTCGTCGCTGACGTATGCCGGGAAGATCCGCCGGTAGCGGTTTCCGAGCGGCGAGCCGTAGGTGAGCAGGGCCACTCGCCGGCGACAGTGGTCGGGGAGTTGAAGGACCGTCGCCGCCGCGAGGACGCTGCCGTGACTCTGCCCGGACAGCACCACCCCGTTTCCGTCGGCGGTGAGCTGGCCGATCCGGCGGGTCAGCTCCGGTACCGCCCGCTCGACGTAGCAGGGCGGGGCGAGCGGATGCGCGGCACGCGGCCAGAAGGTGGCCAGCTCCCAGAGCACCCCGACCAGCCGGATCGCGCCGGATCGATAGGCGACAAGTCCCAGCACGGCGAGGACCGTGGCGAACAGCCCGATCAGCAGGGCGCCCAGGTCGGTCATGAAGATCACCGGGCGGGCCAGCGACTCGCCGCCGAGTCGGAACGCGAGCGCACCCGGGCCGGGACCGATCACCGAGAGCCCCGCCGCCGCCAGGGTGAGCAGTGCCAACACCACGTACGCGGTGGCCAGCAGCGGCCCGAGCCGATCCGTCAGCCGGGCTCGCACGATCGCGTCGCGGACGGCCCGGACCCGTTCGGGGGTCGCCCGGGAGGCCTCTGGATAGTCCCGCCGGACCAGTTCCTCGGCCTCCCGGCGGCGGCGGTTCCGGCGAATCCGGGGTACGAGCAGGGCCGTCACCACCACCAGCAGCACGGCGAGGGAGAAGCCGAGGGTGGCCCAGCGGAAGGCGATCGGCGGCGACAGCGGTGGCGCACCAGGCGGCAGCGGCCGTGCCGGCGTCGGGCTGGAACCACGGTCCAGATATTCGGCGAGCCCGTAGGTCAGGCCCGAGTCGTAGGCGACGCCCAACCCGATCGCGACGGTTATCAGCACCGGCGCGCCCAGCCCGGCCAGCAGGAAGAGGGGCCGGGGAAGAGAGCGGCGCTGCACCACGACCACCAGGCCGAGCATCGCGAGCAGCACCACCTGCCCGGCGAACAGCCCGGCGGCCAGCATCCCGTACCCCGGCAACATCCCCTCGGCCTTCCACGGTGGCCGTGGCAGCAACGCGTACCCCAGGGTCAGTGCGGTGAGCGCGATGGCCGCCCAGCGGATCGTCCGCGAGCTGCGCTGGTCCTGCTCTCCGCGCCGCTCTATCGCCGGCCGGCAGAGCAGCACCAGCGCCCCGGCGAGCAGCGCCACGTCCGCGCCCAGTAGCAGCCAGCCGGGCAGGGTGGCGTCGTGTGGTGCCAACGCCAGCAGCAGGGTGATGTCGAGCGTGCCCAACGCCACGGCGACGTGGATCGAGCGCAGCCGACGCAGCAGCGAGCGGGTGTCCCAGAAGGCGGGCGCGTCGAGCCGGTCCGCACCCACGCCCGGCGCGTGGTCGCTGTCCTCGGGGAGCTGCCAGGTCCGGGCACCGAGCCGCCAGATCAGGACGATCGCGATGATCGGCGGTACGGCCAGCAGCGCGAGCCGCTGCCCGGGCGGCACGCCGCCCAGCCAGGAGAGCTCCCGCCGCCCCTCCAGACACCTCGGGTAGGCCGCGCACTGCCAGGCGATCAAATCGAGGGACACCCCGACGGTGGAGAGCACGTACATCGCGGTCATCGTCGCGCCCAGCAGCCGGCACAGCGCCCGGGCGGCACGGCCGCCGCGACCGGTGACCGGCAGCATCCAGACCGCGATGTTGCTGAGCATGAACGGCAGGAGCAGGACCAGGGAGAACGTCCGGGTCGCCGTGCCGCCGGTCAGCCGGCTCCAGCGGTACGCCTCAAGCGTCACCCCGTCGCGGTCGGCGGGGGCACCGTAGCCGGGCCGCGGCCGGTAGAAGGAGGCGTTGTCGTCTCCGGCGACCCGGGCGACGATCGGTCGGTCGAGGATCGCCTCGGGCCCCTTGTCGGCGACCCCGTGCACCCGGATCTCGGTGATCCTCACCCGCCGCCCTCCCCTGGCCGGCTTCTCCTGGCCGAAGGCCCGCGGTTACCCGCTGCCGCCACGAGCAACCCCGCGGCCGTTGGCGCTTCTGCTCCGGAACTCGGCTGCGGCATGAGCCGCTGTCGGGCATTCGCGCTACTGCTCGCGGACCGGACTCAGGCATGATGGCGGGCATGACGGAGACCCCGCATCCCCTGTACGACAGGCACGCCGACACCCTCAACCGTGCGCTGACCGCGATCACGGAGCGGGGCTACTGGTCCGCCTACCCCGAATCCCCCAGCCCCCGGGTGTACGGCGAGACCGCCGCCGCCGACGGCAAGGCCGCCTTCGAGGCGTACCTCGGTGGTGACTTTCCGCTCGACCAGCCCGGCGCGGGCGCCCGGGTCGCCACCGAGACGAGCCCGTTCGGGGTGGAGTTGGCGGTGCGTTACCCGCACGCCGGCCCCGGTGAACTGGTCAACGCCGCCTCCGCCGCACTGCCGGCCTGGCGCGACGCCGGCCCGCAGGCCCGGGTAGGCGTCTGCCTGGAGATCCTCGACCGGCTGCACAAGCACATCTTCGAGCTGGCCAACGCGGTGCAGTTCACCAGCGGGCAGGCGTTCGTGATGGCCTTCCAGGCCGGCGGCGCGCACGCGCTGGACCGGGCACTGGAAGCGCTGGCGTACGCGTACGCCGAGATGACCCGGCACCCGGGCACGGCGGGCTGGGAGAAGGCCGCCGGCAAGGGTGACCCGCTGCGGATGACCAAGACGTTCCACGTGGTGCCGCGTGGGGTGGCGCTCGTGATCGGCTGCAACACCTTCCCGACCTGGAACTCGTACCCCGGGCTGTTCGCCTCGCTGGTCACCGGCAACCCGGTGATCGTCAAGCCGCACCCGCGCGCGGTGCTGCCGCTGGCCATCACCGTGAAGTACGCCCGGGAGGTGCTCGCCGAGGCCGGGTTCGACCCGAACCTGATCATGCTGGCGGCCGAGGCGCCCGGTGAGAAGCTCGCCAGCGACCTGGCCCTGCACCGCTCCGTCAAGATCGTCGACTTCACCGGCTCCACCGAGTACGGCGACTGGCTGGAGACGCACGCCCGGCAGGCATCGGTCTACACCGAGAAGGCCGGCCTCAACACCGTCGTCATCGACTCCACCGACGACTTCACCGGCATGTGCCGCAACCTCGGTTTCACGCTGACCCTCTACAGCGGGCAGATGTGCACCACCTCGCAGAACATCCTCATCCCGGCCGGGGGCATCGAGACCGACCAGGGGCACAAGAGCTTCGACGAGGTGGCCGGCGGGATCGCCGCCGCGGTCGGCAAGCTCACCGCCGACCCGGCCCGAGGCGTGGAACTGACCGGCGCCATCGTCAACGACGGGGTGCTGGAGCGACTGGCCGAAGTGACCAAGGTCGGCGAGCCGGTGCTGGAGTCGCGGACCCTGACCCACCCGTCGTACGCCGACGCCGTGGTGCGTACCCCGACGATCGTGAAGCTGACCGCCGACGACGCGGAGACGTACGGCCGGGAATGGTTCGGGCCGATCTCGTTCGCCATCGCCACCGACTCCACGGCGCACAGCCTGGAGCTGCTGCGCGGGACGGTCGGCGAGAAGGGCGCGCTGACCGCCGGGGTCTACTCGACGGACGAGACCGTGCTCGACGCCGCCGAGGCGGTGGCGATCGAGGTCGGGGTGCACCTGTCCTGCAACCTCACCGGCGGGGTCTTCGTCAACCAGTCGGCGGCGTTCTCCGACTTCCACGGCAGTGGGGCCAACGCGGCGGCCAACTCGGCGCTGACCGACGGGGCGTACGTGGCCAACCGGTTCCGGATCGTGCAGTCTCGGCGGCACGTCTGATCGGTAGCTGCTCTCGGTGATCAAGAGGTTTGCGTCAACGCCGGCGCCGTTTCTGACGCAAACTTCTTGATCACCGGACCGGGGTTCAGGCTGGGCGGCGCATTTGTAGTTCGGTGAGGGCCGGGATGGTGGGGTGGGGGACCCGTACGCCGGTGTCCTTGAAGCCCAGGCGCTGGTAGGCGCGGTAGGCGCGGTCGTTGCCGACCACCACTTCCAGCAGCAGCTCCGGTCGGCCACAGGCTCGCGACCAGGCGGCCACCCCGTCGATCAGCTCACCGAGCAGTCCGCTGCCGCGCCAGGTCGGCGCGACGTACACGGCGTAGATCACGGTCAGCCCGGGTTCGTTCGGGGCGGTCGTGCCACCGGCGTGCCCGACCAGCCGGCCGCCCGGGTCGGCGATGAACTGGGCGTTGCTGGGACCGGCCGAGGTGTACGCCACCCGGGCGGCGAACTCGTGGTGCGGTCGGGCCGCCGCGTCCGCCAGGGTCTCCAGGAAGGCCAACGGTGCGTCGGCCAGCATCTCCAGGCGCAGCGCCCGCATCCGGGCGGCGTCCCCCGGCCGGACCCGGCGGATCTCCGCGAGCCCCGGGGCCGGCGAGCCCATGTCGGTGGTCATGCCCGCATGCCTACCACAACGGATGGTCGCCGTTTCGTGAGCTGTGCCCGGTTGCCGTCACCGCGAGGACGCCCGGCGGCCCTTTGCTCCACTCGCAATGACGAACGCGAATCCCGGTGGATCGGGAACGCGGCCGATCGGTGCGGTTCGGACGCCCCGAAGTGTGTCCGATTTGTGGCCGTGCGCGGCCGTCACTGCTCGTGTAACGTGCGATTTCGGTCACCTGAATCAATGGCGGTCATCGATCGCTGAGTCGGTGGTCGGGGCGCCCGGCCGCGCCGTGCGCCGGGTCAGGCAAGACCGCGCAAAGTGAGGGAAGTGCACCGTGGCACAGGGCACCGTGAAGTGGTTCAACGCCGAAAAGGGCTACGGCTTCATCGCCGTCGACGGCGGTCAGGACGTGTTCGTCCACTTCTCCGCGATCGAGATGGACGGTTACAAGGCGCTGGACGACGGTCAGCGGGTCGAGTTCGAGGTCGCCCAGGGCCAGAAGGGTCCGCAGGCAGAGCACGTACGCGTCATCGGCTGAGCTTCCTGGCCGATCGGCCCGTGAGTCGGGGCTGCGGCAGGGGCGCGTAGCCGGGAAGATCGTGAACCGTTCCAGCCGATGCCGAGGAGCGTTCATGACCGACCAGCCACCCCCGCCCACTCCGTCCCCCGGGTCGGGGGAGCCGGACCCGTCCGACCCGTCCTCGCCCGCCGGTAGCCCCGGCCACGCCGGTCCGCCGCCTGGTTGGGGGCCGGGCGTGTCCCCGGCTGGTCCGCCCGCCGGTCAGGCCGGTCCGCCGCCCGGCTGGGATCCCGCGCAGGGCGCCTGGGGTGCGGCCCCGCCGCCGCAGGGCTGGGCGTTTCCGCCCACCGGGGGTTACCCGCCCGGGTCGGGTCCCTACGGCGGGCAGTCGTGGTACCCGGGGCCGCCGGTCGGCTGGTACCCGCCCGGTTACGGGTTCGACCCGAACGATGCCCTGGTCACGCCGCCCGGCGCCGGCATCGGCGGCTGGTTCGGCCGGTGCGCGGGAGCGCTGCGTCGGGGCTGGCGGCAGTTGGTGCCGATCATGCTGCTCACCCAGGTGCTGCCGGCGGCGGTGCTGTCGGTGATCGCCCTCGGGGTGGACCCGTCGGCGAAGTGGGCCGCCCAGGCCGAGTCGAGCCCGAACCCCGTGCTGCCGGACAACTTCGCCGCCCAGCTGGGGAGCCTCCTTCTCGTGCTGGTCGGCGGCAGTCTGTTGGTGGGCGTGGTGCAGGCCGTCGGGTGGGCCTCGGGCAGCTGGGTGATCACCCGGCAGGCCGCCGGCCAGCCCGCCAGCCTGGACTCGGCGCTGCGCTATGGCCTTCGTCGGGCGCTCGGGCTGTGGGCCTGGACCCTGTTGATCAGTCTGCTCATCGGCGTCGGTGTCTGTTTCTGCCTACTGCCGGGCATCTACGTGGCGTTCGCGCTGAGCATGGCCGGCCCGGTCTATCTCTTCGAACGCCACAACCCGATCGGTCGCTCGTTCCGGATGTTCCACGACCGGCTCGGCCTGCTGCTCGGTCGGGTGGCCCTGGTCGCCCTGGCGGTGATCGTCGTCAGTGTGGTCTCCAGCTCCCTGGAGGGGGTGGGCACCTCGGCGTTCGGTACGGACCCGTTCGCGTCGCCGGGTACCGCGGCCGGAGTGGTGGTCGTGATCGGGATCACCGCCGTGCTGGCCCTGCCGGCCCACCTCGCCCAGATGGTCGGTCTGCTGGTGACGTACGCCGAGCAGCGCGCTCATGAGGCGCCGGTGAACAGCGCTGGACTGGCCGCGGAACTCGGCTGAGCGGCGGCATCGTGCTTGCACTCGGCAGGGGAGAGTGCTAAACAAGTCATTGGCACTCGCATACCGTGAGTGCCAATGGTCGGGACGGTGGGGCCAGGTTGCACCGGCGTGGAGACGCCGGGGCGACACATGGCCGGTCGTCGCGGGCTATCCGGCCCGGCCGAAGGACGTCGTCGTCGCCAGGTGGCGACGTCCCAAGGTGCGTACACCAGGCGGCCCATCCGGGGCACACATCTCGGGTGGCCCGTGAGTGTCCAGGAGGACAACGCCGTATGGCCAAGATGATCGCGTTCGACGAAGAGGCGCGCCGCGGCCTCGAGCGGGGCATGAACCAGCTCGCCGACGCCGTAAAGGTGACCCTCGGCCCCAAGGGCCGCAACGTCGTGCTCGAGAAGAAGTGGGGTGCCCCCACCATCACCAACGATGGTGTGAGCATCGCCAAGGAGATCGAGCTCGAGGACCCGTACGAGAAGATCGGCGCTGAGCTGGTCAAGGAGGTCGCCAAGAAGACCGACGACGTTGCCGGTGACGGCACGACGACGGCGACCGTCCTGGCCCAGGCCCTGGTTCGCGAGGGCCTGCGCAACGTGGCCGCTGGCGCCAACCCGATGGCCCTGAAGCGGGGCATCGAGGCTGCGGTCGCGAGCGTCTCGGAGGAGCTGTCCAAGCTCGCCAAGGACGTCGAGACCAAGGAGCAGATCGCCTCCACCGCCTCCATCTCCGCTGGCGACAGCACCGTCGGCGAGATCATCGCCGAGGCGATGGACAAGGTCGGCAAGGAAGGCGTCATCACCGTCGAGGAGAGCAACACCTTCGGGCTGGAGCTGGAGCTCACCGAGGGTATGCGCTTCGACAAGGGCTACATCTCGGCCTACTTCATGACCGACCCGGAGCGTATGGAGGCCGTCTTCGACGACCCGTACATCCTGATCGCCAACAGCAAGATCTCGTCGGTGAAGGACCTGCTCCCGATCCTGGAGAAGGTCATGCAGTCGGGCAAGCCGCTGCTGATCATCGCCGAGGACCTGGAGGGCGAGGCCCTCGCCACCCTGGTGGTCAACAAGGTCCGTGGCACCTTCAAGTCGGTCGCCGTCAAGGCGCCGGGCTTCGGTGACCGCCGCAAGGCCATGCTGACCGACATCGCCATCCTCGCCGGTGGTCAGGTCATCAGCGAGGAGGTCGGCCTCAAGCTCGACGCCGCCAGCCTCGACATGCTGGGCCGCGCCCGCAAGGTCGTGGTGACCAAGGACGAGACCACCATCGTCGACGGTGCCGGTGACGCCGAGCAGATCCAGGGCCGGGTCAACCAGATCCGGGCCGAGATCGACAAGAGCGACTCCGACTACGACCGGGAGAAGCTGCAGGAGCGGCTGGCCAAGCTGGCCGGCGGCGTTGCGGTGATCAAGGTCGGCGCGGCCACCGAGGTCGAGCTCAAGGAGCGCAAGCACCGCATCGAGGACGCCGTTCGCAACGCGAAGGCCGCCGTCGAGGAGGGCATCGTCCCGGGTGGTGGCGTCGCGCTGGTGCAGGCCGGCAAGACCGCCTTCGACAAGCTCGACCTGGTCGGCGACGAGGCGACCGGTGCGAACATCGTCAAGGTCGCGCTGGACGCCCCGCTGCGGCAGATCGCCGTCAACGCCGGCCTCGAGGGCGGCGTCGTGGTGGAGAAGGTCCGTAACCTCGAAGCGGGTCACGGTCTGAACGCCGCCAACGGCGAGTACGTCGACCTGCTGGCCGCGGGCATCATCGACCCGGCCAAGGTGACGCGCTCGGCGCTGCAGAACGCCGCTTCCATCGCGGCGCTCTTCCTCACCACCGAGGCCGTTGTCGCGGACAAGCCGGAGAAGACCCCGGCTGCCCCGGCTGGCCCGGGTGGCGGGGACATGGACTTCTGAGTCCAGTTCCGACACCGAACGGGGCGGGCCGCTGACGCGGTCCGCCCCGTTCGTCGTCAGGTCGGTAGTGGGCGCTGGTTGCGCCGCTTCTGTGCCCGGTTGTACGGCGGAAGCAGTTGGATCGGCGCGTCCACCATCTCCTGCGGCTCCTCGGCCACCGACGGCTCACCGTCGGTGGTCATCTCGGCCAGTTGCTCCGCGTCGCCGTAGTCGAGCCGGTCGAACGGCAGTTGGCCGGGGAGTTCACCCACCGGTTTCCAGGTGATCGGCGGGCCGTCCTCGGTCTGGTTGTCATCCGTGGTCATGGCTGCCTCCTCTACCGAAACGGTAGGGGGCGTCGATGGCGGATGCGGACGAATGGATCTATGTCCTTTTTGCCCCGGTTACGCCGTCGGTAGGGTTCGCCGGTACAGGAAGAACACCCGCTCGATCCGCGCACCCGCGCTGCCCGAGTAGAACGGCACCGGTCCCACCCAGCCAATCTGTGCCCGGTCCAGCCCCGCCGCCCGCTGGTCGCGCAGGCAGCGCCGCAACAGCACCCCACCGATGCCCGACCCCTCCGCGGCCGGTGCGGTGCCCATCGGCCCGAACCAACTGGGCCGGGACGACCCGTACGCGGCGAAGCCCAGCACCTCGCCGTCCCGCTCCGCCAGGTGGCAACCGGCGTCGGCGCGCCCCACCGACCCGGCCAACTCGCCATCCCACGCGCCCCCGAAGGTGGACCGGGCGAACGCCGTCAGTGCCGGCAGGTCCACCGGCTCCGCCCGGCGTACGGTGACGCCCTGGTCGGCCAGCCGCCGCTCGGCCGCCTCGGTGGACCGCAGCGCCGGCGACCCCTCGTACGACAGGTCCGCGGTCATGTTCCAGGCGGTCCGGTCCTGCTGGTAGCCGAGCGCGAGGGCGGCGCAGACCGCCGGCGTGTAGCGGACGTCGATGCCCGGCCACGCGTAGTACGGCGGGTTTCCGGCCAGTAGCACCTCGGTCGCCCCACGCTCGGCGAGCACCCGCTCGGCCCGCTGGAGCAGCGCCCGGCCGACCCCCCGACGCCGCTGATCCGGGAGGACCGCGACCAGGTCCACGTGCCCGATTCCCGGCTCGGTCGACGACACCGAGCAGATGAGCACCCCGATCAGGTCCGCACCCCGGTACGCGCCCAGCCCGACCACGGGCCGGTCGGTGGTCGCCCGGGGCCAGAGCACGTCCACGACGAAAGCCGCCTCGGCGGCGTCCTCGGGCAGGTCGAGGGCCTGCTGGCAGAGCTGTACGACGCTGGGAACCAGGTCGGCGGTCAGCTCGGTGACGGTGATCTCGGCGTCCATGGTCGCCGACCCTAGATCACCGGCTGGAGGGCCGCACCCCCGGCTCAACGCTTCAGGAAGGAAACCTTCCTACTGCTGGGCGGCGCGAACGGCGGCGTAGGCGTCGACCTGGCCGGCGCCGGTGACGTTCGACGGAGCACCGCAGGCGTCGGAGGGGTTGTCGGAGCGGTAGGTGGGGGTCGCCGCCGTGGCGGTGTCCCGGAGGATCTGCCGGGTGCGGGTCACGTCCCCGACCAGCGCCGGGTTCGCCGACCACATCAGCGCGACCACCCCGGCCACCTGCGGGGTCGCCATCGACGTGCCGTCCAGCGCGGCGTACGTGCCGCCCGGCATGGCCGACACCACGCCCACCCCCGGTGCCAGTACGTCCGGCTTACCCGAGCCGCCCGGCACCGGCCCCCGCGAGGAGAACTCGGCGACCCGCCGCTGGGCGTCCACCGCGCCCACGGTCAGCACGTCCGCGTACGGGGCTGGCGGATCGTCGATCGACGCACACCACGGGCCGGTGTTGCCGGCCGCGGCGACCACGAAGATCCCGGCGGCGTCCAGGGCGGCGGTGGCCGGCCGCAGGACGCGCTTGTCGCAACCCTCGATGGACGGGCAGCCCCACGAGTTGGTCAACACCTGCGGGGCGCGCTCCGGCCGGCCGTCGGTGAACGGGTCGCCGCCGGCCGGGAAGGGCGCCAACATGAACTGGAGACAGTCCAGGTAGTGCCCGGGGCTGCCGAGGTTGCGGTCCAGGTTGACGCAGCCCACCCACTGCGCGTCCGGTGCCACGCCGATGCCGTCCCGCCCGACCGCGCTGCCCACCGTGTGGGTGCCGTGCCCGCCCTGGTCGGTCGGGCTCCGGGTGTCGTCCCACGGGTCGTACCAGGAGTCGTCCCCACCACGGAACCCGGCTCGTAGCGCCGGATGGGTGCCGTCGACCCCCGAGTCCGAGCTGCCGACCACCACGCCCGTGCCGGTGACCCGGAGTTGGGACCACACCCGGTCGGCGCCGATCTGGCGGATGTTCCACTCCGGGCCGGTGGGCTGTGGCGCGTTGCCCCGGTTCTGCCCGGCCGGGGCCGGCAGCGGGCGCAGACGCTGGCTGACCAGCACCCGGGCCACCTCCGGCCGGCGGGCGAGCCAGGCCCGCACCGCCGGGCCGCCGTCCACCTCGACCGCGTTGACCAGGTAGTACGACACCGGGTCGAGGCGCAGCCGGTTCAACCCCCGCAGCAGGTCGCGCTGGCTCTGCTCGGCGGTCGTCACCAGCCGCCGGTAGACCTCCGCCGCACGGGTGTCCCGCCCGGCCCGACCCGGCGCGCCGGCCGGGAGGTTACTCAGGTCGGCCTGCGCGCGCAGCACCACGAACAGCCGCTCGCCGTACAGGCCCGGCTGACCGGGGCCGAGGTCGACCACGCCGAACGCCACCAGCAGCACCACGGCCGCCACCGCGGCGACCCGCCTGTTCGGGGTACGTGCCGTCGGCCTGGCGAGCAGCACCGCGTACCCGATGGCAACCAGGACCGCGACGGCGAGCCCGACGCCGGCGGCGGCCGCCACCCAGAACGGAACGTCCCGGGTGCCGACCAGCAGCAGGGTGATCTCTTCCGGGTCGGTGAAGGCCAGTGGGCCGAGCGCGGCCAGGCCCACGAGCCAGCCGGTCGCCGTTCGGCCGGCACGCGCGGCCTCGGCCGGGCCGGCGG
>NZ_JAKKFF010000247.1 GCF_022229015.1 Micromonospora foliorum | reverse complement strand
CCGGAGCGGTGGTCCGCAGCGCCGGGCCGGGCACCGTGCTCTTCGCCGGCCTGGTGGCCGGTCGACCGGTGGTCACCGTGGGGCACGCCGACGGGCTGCGGACCACCCACGAGCCGGTCCAACCCCTGGTACGCCCCGGCCAGCCGGTCACCGCCGGCGCGCCGCTGGGCGAGCTGCTGCCCGGGCACCCGGGTTGCCCGGCCGAGGCGTGCCTGCACTGGGGCCTGCGCCGGGGCGAGGAGTATCTCGACCCGCTGGCCCTGCTCGGTCTCGGCCCGGTGCGCCTGCTCCCGGTCGATCAGGTCCCGGTGTCCGTTTCCGGCCGTCCGGTCAGCGCTGGGCGAGCAGCGCCGGCAGCCGTGCGCCCAGCCGTTCGTACTCGTCGGCGGCGTTGTAGACCTGGCCGGTGAGCCGCAGCCACCCCCGGCCGTTCCAGCTCATCACCGCCACCTCCGCGGCGAGCCGCTCACCGATCCGTGCCTGCAACGCCCGCGCGGCGTCGATCGTGGTGCCCGTGCCGGCCGGCAACGGGATGAGGCGCAGCGCCACCCCCGGCCCGCCCGGGTCGGGCAGGTCGGCGGGGGCCACCCCCAGAGCGTCCCCCACCACCCGCTGGCCGTACGCGGCGAGCGCGGCGTTGTGCGCCCGCACCCGGTCGACGCCGAGACTGCGCATCGTGAACAGGCCCACCGGGGCAGCCAGCCAGGGCGTGTAGTCGAGAGTCGCCTGCCACTCGAGCCGGGCCGGAAAACCCGACTCCTGCTCCCAGGACACCACCAGCGGCTCGACCCGGTCCCGCCACTGCGGTGCCACCGTCAGCAGGGCGGTCCCACGCGGGGCGTACGCCCACTTGTGCAGGTTGCCCACCCAGAAGTCCGCGCCGATGCCGGCCACCGGAGTGGGCAGCATGCCCGGGGCGTGCGCGGCGTCCACCAGGACCGGCACGCCGTGTTCGCGGGCCACCCCGACGATTTCGGCAGCCGGGAAGAGCTTGGCGGTGGCCGAGGTGAGCTGGTCGACGACGAGTAGCCGGGTCCGCCCCGGGCGCAGGCTGGCGCGGACGCTCTGCACGATCTCCTCGTCGGTGGCAGCCAGGGGAATCGGCAGGACCCGGCTGACCGCACCGGTCCGGCGGCACTCGCGCTGGATGGCCAGGCTCACCGCCCCGTACCCGTGGTCGGTGCTCAGCACCTCGTCGCCGGCCTGCAGGCCCACCGACTGGAGCACCACGGCGACGCCGGTGGTGGTGTTGCCCACCAGGGCGCTGCCGTCCGGGTCGGCGCCCAGGAACCCGGCGAGGTGCCGGCGGGTGTGCGCGATCCGGTCGGCCAGCCCCTGGGTGAAGAAACGCAGCGGGTTCGCCTCCATCTCGTCGCGCAGCCGCTGCTGGGCGCGCTGCACCCCGATCGGTACCGCGCCGAACGAGCCATGGTTGAGGTGACTGACCGCCGCGTCGAGGGAGAAGAGCAGGCGGGCGCCCGGGATCGGCTCAGGGGGCTGCGGGACGCTCACTTGATGATCGTAACCGCCGTGCTCGCGCGCCCTCCGGCCGTTGAACAGGCGCGCGGGTGCGCCTGTCGGCCGTTGGTCAGGCGCGCGGGTGCGCCCGTCGGCCCTTGGTCAGGTGCGCGGTGCGCCAGCGGTTGGACGGCGCGTAGCCCGCTCGACGTCAGGCGCGTGGGTGCGCCTGTCGGTACGCGGCACGCAGGCGCTCGACCGAGACGTGGGTGTAGATCTGGGTACTCGCCAGCGACGAGTGACCGAGCAACTCCTGCACGGCGCGCAGGTCGGCGCCACCCTCCAGGAGGTGGGTGGCGGCGGAGTGGCGTAGATCGTGCGGGCTGGTCCGGGGCAGCCCGGCGGCCTCGGCGTACGCACCGACGATCTGCCGCGCGGTCGTCGGGTTGAGCCGGCCGCCCCGGGCACCCAGCAGCAGCGCGTCCCCGGACCGGGCGCCCACCATCGCCGGGCGGCCCCGGCGCAGCCAGTCGTCCAACGCCCGCTGGGCGGGCACCCCGTACGGCACCGAGCGCTCCCGCCCGCCCTTGCCGAACACCCGGATCACCCGCCGGCCGTGGTCGACGTCCCCGACGTCCAACCCGCACGCCTCGCTGACCCGTACGCCGGTGGCGTAGAGCAGCTCCAGCAGCACCCGATCCCGCAGCGGCAGCGCCTCGGCCTCTTTCGTTGCGCCCGACTCCGCGGGTGGGTTCGGGGGCGGTGCCTGCCGGGACGGTGCCTCGACCAGAGCGGCGGCCTGATCGGCGCGCAGCACGCTGGGCAGCTCCCGGTGCGCGCGAGGGCTGGCAAGCGCGGCGCCCACGTCGGCGGGGAGCAGCCCGGCCCGGTGCGCCCAGGCGCTGAACGCCCGCGCCGACGCGGCCCGCCGGGCCAACGACGTGCGGGCCGCACCGGTGGTGCGCTGCCGCGCCAGCCAACTGCGCAGCACCGACAGGTCCAGCTCCGCGAGGTCGACGCAGCCCATCCGGACGGCGTGGTCGAGCAGCGAGACGAGATCGGTGACGTACGCGCGGACGGTGTGCGCCGACCGGTTACGGACCCGGGACAGGTGCTCGGCGAAGTCGTCGACGGCGTCACGCAGCGCCGGCGGCAGTGCCTGGTGCATGGCCCGGGTGCCCCGGTCCGCCCGGCTCATCGTGGCCGCGCCGACGTGCTGGCCGATCCAACAGGGCAGACACCCTCACTCACAGCTGGCACGGCACCAGCCTACGGCCGATCGTCGGCGGATCACCGGCTCCGTCGGTGCCGGTGTCCGCCTATGAGCGGCGGTTGCTCCTCTTGATCAGGAAGACGACCAGGCCGGCGATGAGCACGGCGGACGTGACGAGACAGCACAGTGTGGTGATGTGCCACGGCTTGATCGCACCCATGAGCACGGACCGTACCGGCATTGCGGGTTGGGCGGCGTCCCGAGCAACTCCCGCGCGGCATGCGGTGACGCGACGTCGCAGGGGCCCTTCGGGCCCGAGGAAACGGCGGACCACACCAACAGCTGCTGGGAGTCAGGCGTCAGGATCCATGACGAAGTTGAACGCGGTGATGAGCAGCACTAGCGTCCCGCCGAACGCGGTGCCCCCGGCGATCAATGCCCTGCCGTTGCTTGGCTCGACGGTCCGAGCAGCCCAGCCGACGATGACGCCGACCAGGCTGGCCGCCAGCACAGCGACGACCAGCAGCAGCAACCGGATGGCGACCTTGTAGCCCATCGAGGGGAACCTCCGCCTAGACACAGTGATCCAAATTGGATCAGCCATGCCCTCCCTCGGGCTTCGCCTTGCTTCGCAAGATGTCAGGGGCTCGTGGCCCACGTCAATAGCACCCGCAAGATCTCCAAAAAGTCGGACCGTTTGGAACGGAGAGGTCAGTAGGCCGGACGTGCAGATATGCAGCCAGCTGTTCGGTCGACCGTAGCCACCGCGGGGAAGCCCCCGCCGTGGCTGCGGGCTCTGCGGCGGCAGCGTTCCACTAACCGCAGCCACCCCGGCAGCGCAACGGGCTCCTCCAGCCACACCCCCTTCCGCTTGTGCGTCGCCTTCGGAGACATCGCCTAGGCCGAGCCGGGCACCCCCGTCGCCGCCGGTGGCGGTGTCCCCCGCTTCGGTTTGGCGGGTGGGGCGAGGGCGTAGCCGTCGTCGCGACGGACCACCATGGACAGCTCCTCCAGCAGGGACAGCTTGCGCAACGCCGTCCGTACGTCGAGGCCGGCGCGCGAGGAGAGCCGGTCCACGCCCATCGCGCCTCGGCGGGGCAGCGCCTCCAGCAGCGACCGCGCGTCGTCGTCCAGCGCGTCGGTGGCCCGCTGCGGTCCACGCGCCAGCGGGGCCAGGTCCGTGCCGATCCGGCCCACCTCCTCCAGCACGTGCGCAACCCCGGTGACCAACCGGGCCTTGGAGTACTCGCGCAGGAACTCATGCGCGCCGACGGACATCGCCGAGGTCACCGGCCCGGGCACCACCATGGCCACCCGATTGGCGTGGATGGCTCGCCGCGCGGTCTGCGTCGCGCCACTGCGCGCCGACGCCTCGACCAGGACGGTGCCCCGGGTGCCTCCGGCGATCACCCGGTTGCGGATCAGGAACCGGGGCCGTAGCGGCTCGGCGCCGGGCGGCCACTCGCTGACCAACAGCCCCGTCTCGGCGATCCGGTCGAAGAGTGCGGCGTTGCCCATCGGGTACGGGCGGTCGAGCCCGCAGGCGAGCACCGCGACGGTCAGACCGCCCGCGGTGAGGGCGCCCCGGTGGGCGGCGGCGTCGATGCCGAACGCGCCACCGGACACCACCGTCCAGTCCCGCTCCGCCAACCCGTACCCCAGCTCGGTCGCGACGTGCTGCCCGTAACCGGTGGCCGCCCGCGCCCCCACCACGGCCACCGAGCGATCCAGAGCTTCGCCGAGCGGCCAGCCCCCGCGTACCCAGAAGCAGAGCGGCGGGGCGGTCTCACCGTCCACCCGGCGGCTGACGTCCGGCAGACGCAACGTCGCCAGGCCGGCGACCTGGGCCGGCCACTCCTCGTCGTCCGGCGTGACCAGCCGGGCACCCAGTCGTTCCGCCCGCTCCAGGGCCTCCGCCGCCACCGCCCGCGCGTCGCCGGCCGCCGAGCGTGCGGCGACCGCGGTGTGCAGCCAGCCGTCCGGGCTGCCGCCGTCGAGCAGCAGATCCAGGGTCGCCACCGGGCCGTGCCGTTCAACCAGATGGTGCACCGCGCGCGTGCCCGGCTCCGCCAGCCAGGTCAGGGCGACCCGGGCCAGCCTGCGTTCATCCTCGGCGCTCACGCCGCCTCCCCCGTCCGTAGTTGAAGCGCTTCCCGGACGTCGTCCCGGTCCGGCCGGTCACGACCGTCGAGATCAGCGATGGTCCAGGCCATCCGGATCACCCGGTCGAAGCCGCGCGCCGACAGCGAGCCGGAGTCGAGTCGGCCACGCAGCTCGACGGTGACCCGGGCCGGCAGCCGCCACGGCGGTCGGCGCAGGTGCGGGCCCTCCACCTCGGCGTTGAGCCGACGGCCGAGGTCGGCCCAGCGGGCGGACGCCGCCTGCCGGGCCGCCGCCACCCGTGCGGCGACCGTCGCCGAGGGCTCGACGTCGCCGTCGGTCGCCATCAGCTCGGCCGCCCGCACCGGCATCAGCCGCACCTGGACGTCGATCCGGTCGAGCAGCGGCCCGGAGAGTCTTCCCAGGTAGCGGCGGCGGACCAGCGGCGAGCACTCGCAGTGCGCGTCGCCGGCCGGCTTCGCGCACGGACACGGGTTGGCCGCCAGCACCAACTGGGTGCGGGCCGGGTACACGGTGCCGCCCCCGCTGCGGCTGAGCTGGATGTGGCCGTGCTCCAGCGGCTGCCGCAGGGCCTCCAGCGCACCCTTGCTGAATTCGGGAGCCTCGTCGAGGAAGAGCACCCCGCGGTGCGCCAGCGACACCGCCCCGGGTCGGGCCAGCCCCGAACCGCCGCCCACCAACGACGGCACGGTCGCGGTGTGGTGTGGCGCCTGGAACGGCGGGCGACGCAGCAAACGACCGCCCGGCGGCAGCAGCCCGGCGACCGAGTGCAGCGCGGTGACCTCCAGCGCCGCGTCGTCGTCCAGCTCGGGCAGGATCGACGGCAGTCGTTCGGCGAGCATCGTCTTGCCGGCGCCCGGGGGGCCGAGCAGTGCCACGTGGTGCCCGCCGGCCGCGGCGACCTCCAGGGCGCGCCGCCCCATCTGCTGCCCGGCGACGTCGACGAGATCCGGCCCACCGACCGGCGGTGCCGGGATGTCTGCCGGTGGCTCGATCAGTGGGGTCCCGTCGCGCACGAAGGCGACCAGCCGGTGCAGGGTGTCCACCGCTCGCACCCGTACCCCGGGGATGACGGCGGCCTCGGCGGCGTTGCCGGCCGGGACGATCACCCGCGCGACACCGGCCTGGGCTGCGGCGGCGACCATCGGGAGTACGCCGCGCACCGGCCGGACCGTCCCGTCGAGCCCCAACTCGCCGAGCACCACCACACCCTCCAGGGGGAGCAGCGGCAGCTCACCCGAGCCGCCCAGCAGCGCTGCGGCGATGGCCAGATCGAAGGCCGAGCCGAACTTCGGCAGCGTGGCGGGCAGCAGGTTGAGGGTGATCCTCCGGTTGGGCCAGCGCTGGCCGGAGTTGACCACGGCGGCACGGACCCGGTCGCGGGCCTCGTGCAGGGCGGTGTCGGGCAGACCGGAGATCACCACCGCAGGCAGGCCGGCGGCCAGGTCGGCCTCCACCTCGACGAGGTGGCCGGTCACACCGACCAGCCCCACGCAGAGCACCTTCGCGTAGCTCATGGCGCGTCACCGATCCTCCGGGCGCGCATGTCAGAACGCGCCCTTGAGGTGGTCGACCTGCGCCGGACCGGCGTCGGGCAGCCGCACCGACAGCACGTCGAAACGCACCTCCTCGGCGGTCGTACCGGTCTCGGTCAGCCACCGCGCGGCGAGCCCTCGCAGCCGGCGGGCCTTGGCCGGCACGACCGCCTCGGCCGGGGTGCCGAAGCCCTCACCCCGGCGGGTCTTCACCTCGCAGAAGGCGAGCACGGGCCCGTCCCACGCGATGATGTCGATCTCCCCGGCCGGGCAGCGCCAGTTGAGGGCTATCGGGCGCAGCCCCGCCTCGGTCAGATGCCGGGCCGCGCACCGCTCGCCGTACGCGCCGACCGCCTGGTTCCGCTTCGTCATGGCCGGCACGGTGCCCGCCGAAGGGTGATCGCCGCGACCCGGCGGCAGTCCAACTGTGGACAACGGGTGAGCTGTGGACAGTCGGACGATCATGCCTGCGCTGTGCTACGGCGTGATCCTCCGACCGAGGCCGGCAGCGTGGCTGGCCGCACGTCATGGCGGGGCCGCCCTGATCAGGTGATGAGAAGTAGGTGTCAGGACCGCCGCCGCCCTACTTTCCATCACCTGATCAAGGTGCGGATCGCGGCAGTGCCGCCTGGGCGCGGTTCGTACCCCGCGCTACCCGGGCCGTCGGGGGCACGACCGGCCGGGGCTGAAATGGCGCGGGCGTGGCCGGTCGCATACGGTGCCTGACGTGGACGGACGACGGAGTTTTCCGGAAGATCAGGAGCCGCGCTGGTACCCCGACGAGCGGGGTCGCGGTTACGGCGAGTCGGAGTGGCGCGGCGCGGGCGAACCGCGATACCGGGACAGCGAGATCCCCGAGCAGCGTGGCGCGGAAGACGGCCGCTCCGTCGAGGACACCGGCGTCGGCCGCCGCCGCGAGCCGGACTCGGGACGCTTCGGCGCCGTCGACGCGGGTCGCTTCGGTGCGCCGGAGTCGGACTCGGGTCGGTTGAGTGCGGTGGACGTGGGTCGCTTCGGCGGTGCGCCGGAGTCGGACTCGGGTCGCTTCGGCGCTCTGGACGATCAGGCCGGTCGATTCGGGGCGAGTGAGGCTGATTCGGGGCGTTTCGCTGCTGTGGACCCGTTGGGTGCCGCGCGGCCAGAGGTGGACGGTTACCGGGCCAGCCGGTCGCGGCGGGCGGACCGGGACCCCTCGGAGACCTCCGGTGAGCTGCCCGGACGCCGGGCCGCCCGCGAGACGACCGCAGCGGGATCTCCGGTGACCAGCGCGGTGCCGGAGACGTCCCGCGACAGCACATCGGCAGCGCCGCCCAGCGTGCTCGCTGACCAGGCTCGTCCCGCTCCGCTCGGTGGGTACCCGATCATCGAGCCGACCCGGGGCGGCGGCGACACGCCGCACCCGCTGGAGATGCCGACCGGTCCGATGCCGGGGATCGGCCCTCGACCTGACCTGCCCGCAGGCGAGCCGCCGGTGTATCCGCCGGCCGCCGACGGCGTCTACCGGACCCGTCGACCGGTGCTGGCCGTACTCTTCGCTCTGCTGGTGTTGATCTTCGAGGTTCCCGCGCTGCGGGTGTTGCTGGCCGGCGTGACCGGCGACCCGGTGGACGCCGGGAACGTGGTGGTGGGTATCGCCCTGGTCGCCGGACTGCCGATCTTCGCGACCGGGCTGTACGGGCTCCGAACGGGAGGGCTGGCGCTCGCCGACAACGGTCGGGGCTGGCTGCGCCCGCCGACGGCCTACCTGACCGTCGGCCTGGTGCTCTTCGTGGCCGCCGCGCTCGCCGCAGGCTGACCCGTCCTGACCCAAGATCGCCCGCCGCGGCCTGACCCGCCGCCGGCCGGCGCGCGCTGATGATTCGGACAACAACCAGGAAATAGTGGCCTCCGGCGACGCGGAGGCCACTATTTCCATGAAGTAGCGCGATCTTGCCGGCAGGTCGCACGATCGAGCCGGGAGCCGGGAGCCGGGAGCCGGGAGCCGGGAGCCGGGAGCCGGGAGCCGGGGAGCAGGCGAGCCGGGAGCGGCTGAGCAGCACGCCACGCGCACCCCGGGGCGGCTGAACGGGTGAGGGGCGTACACTGGCCAACTGGCGACCGCCTCGTGCGGTCGACCTCGCGCGCCCTCTTCACGAATCGTCGTGGAGCGACGGCCTCCCTGGTCCCGATCTTGATCGGGTCCACCATGGGTCGGCGACCAGGCGCCAGGACGCCCGGCCACCGGCCGGGCGTGACAACCAGGGACCTTGAGGAGTACCCCAACCATGGCCGTCGTGACCATGCGTCAGCTGCTGGAGAGCGGTGTCCACTTCGGGCACCAGACCCGGCGCTGGAACCCGAAGATGAAGCGCTTCATCATGACCGAGCGCAACGGCATCTACATCATCGACCTGCGCCAGACCCTCGAGTACATCGAGAAGGCGTACGAGTTCGTGCGTGGGACCGTCGCCGAGGGTGGCAGCATCCTGTTCGTCGGCACCAAGAAGCAGGCCCAGGAGGCGATTGCCGAGCAGGCGACCCGGGTCGGCCAGCCGTACGTCAACCACCGCTGGCTCGGTGGCATGCTGACCAACTTCCAGACCGTGTACAAGCGGCTCCAGCGGATGAAGGAGCTGGAGGGCCTGGGTGACCTCAGCGGCACCGCCGCCGGTTACACCAAGAAGGAGACCCTGCAGCTCTCCCGCGAGAAGATCAAGCTGACCCGCACCCTCGGTGGCCTGCGGGACATGCAGAAGCTTCCCGCCGCGGTCTGGATCGTCGACACCAAGAAGGAGCACATCGCCGTCGACGAGGCCCGCAAGCTGGGCATCCCGGTGATCGCGGTGCTGGACACCAACTGTGACCCGGACGAGGTCGACTTCCCGATCCCGGGTAACGACGACGCGATCCGCTCGGCCGAGCTGCTGACCAAGGTCGTCGCGGCCGCCGTCGCGGATGGCCTGATCGCGCGTTCCGGCCGTCGCCGGGGCAACGACGAGAAGCCCGAGGGTGTCGCGAGCGACGAGCCGCTGACCGAGTGGGAGCGCGAGCTGCTCGAGCCGAAGAAGGCCGACGAGACGGCCGCCCCGGCCGAGCAGCCCGCCGCTGCCGCTGCCGAGCAGCCCGCCGCCCCGGAGCAGCCGGCGCAGGCCGCCACCGAGCAGCCGGCGACCGCCGCCGCGGAGTGATCGCACCGTCGCTGCCCCGCCGTCCGTTTTCGCGAACGGCGGGCAGCGACGGTACGCCGGGCACGATCCGCCCGGATCCGGGTAACCGGCACCTCTGACCATCCACACGCCGTCTCAACACCGAAGAGAGAGCCATGTCCCAAATCACCGCCGCGGACGTCAAGAAGCTCCGCGACCTCACCGGCGCCGGCATGATGGACAGCAAGAAGGCGCTGACCGAGGCCGAGGGCGACTTCGACAAGGCCGTCGAGATTCTGCGCGTCAAGGGCGCCAAGGATGTCGGCAAGCGGGCTGGCCGTACGGCCGCGAACGGCCTGGTCGCCCACTCCGGCAAGGCGCTGCTCGAGCTCAACTGCGAGACCGACTTCGTCGCCAAGACCGAGTCGTTCATCGCGCTGGGCCAGCAGTTGGTCGAGCACGGTGAGCGCGCCGGCGTGAACTCCGCCGAGGAGCTGCTCGCCTCCGAGCTCGACGGCAAGGTCATCGCGGACCTGATCCAGGAGCAGTCCGCCAAGATCGGCGAGAAGCTGGTGCTCAACCGGTTCGCCCGGGTCGAGGGCACCACCGCCGTCTACCTGCACCGCAAGGCCCAGGACCTGCCGCCGGCCGTCGGCGTGCTGGTGTCGTACACCGGCAAGACCGACGAGGCCGGCGACGCCGACGCCCGTGGTGTGGCCATGCAGATCGCCGCGATGCGGCCGAAGTACCTCACCCGGGACGAGGTTCCGGCTGAGGTCGTCGAGTCCGAGCGGCGCATCGCCGAGCAGACCGCCCGCGAGGAGAACAAGCCCGAGGCGGCCCTGCCGAAGATCATCGAGGGTCGGGTGAACTCCTTCTTCAAGGACTTCGTCCTGATCGAGCAGTCGTCCGTCTCTGACAACAAGAAGTCGGTGAAGCAGCTGCTGGCCGAGGCCGGCATCGAGGTCACCCGCTTCGTGCGGTTCGAGGTCGGCCAGGCCTGAGCCGCCACCGGGCGCCGCTGGCGCCCGTGGGCAGGAGACATCAACGAGGAGGCCGCCGGTGTACGTGACAGGCACCGCGGCCTCCTCGTCACATAGGGTCGGCAGCGGCAGGTTCGCGGTACGCGCCGCACGGGGCGTGCGCGTGGGGAAGGGCGGGGCGGATGACGCAGGTTGTGAGTGACCGGACGCTGGAGCTGGATGATCCGACGGCACCGCCGCCGGGGCGTGCCCGCCGGGTGGTGCTGAAGCTCTCCGGTGAGGTCTTCGGTGGCGGCGCGATCGGCGTCGACCCGGACGTCGTCCAGGCCATCGCCCGGCAGATCGCCACCGTGGTCCGCCGCGGCGTGCAGGTCTCCGTGGTGGTCGGCGGCGGCAACTTCTTCCGCGGCGCGGAGCTGCAGAAGCGTGGGATGGACCGCGCCCGCGCCGACTACATGGGCATGCTCGGTACCGTGATGAACTGCCTCGCGCTCCAGGACTTCCTGGAGAAGGAGGGCATCGAGACCCGGGTGCAGAGCGCCATCACGATGGCCCAGGTCGCCGAGCCGTACATCCCGCTGCGCGCCATCCGGCACCTGGAGAAGGGCCGCGTGGTCATCTTCGGCGCCGGCGCCGGGATGCCGTACTTCTCCACCGACACGGTGGCCGCCCAGCGGGCGCTGGAGATCCGGGCCGACGTGGTGCTGATGAGCAAGAACGGCGTGGACGGCGTCTACACCGCCGACCCGCGGATCGACCCCACCGCCAGCAAGCTCGACTCGATCACCTTCTCCGAGGCGCTGCGCCGCAACCTGCGGGTGGCCGACGCGGCGGCGTTCAGCCTCTGCATGGAGAACGGCCTGCCGATGCTGGTCTTCGGCGCGCAGGGTGACGACACCATCATCCGCGCGGTGGGTGGCGACAAGATCGGCACCCTGATCACCGCCTGAGTCCCGCCGACGGCGACGACGACAGCGGTCTGACGACTTTCCGCAGAGCCCACCACGAGCACAGAAGGAGGCGAGGAGACCGGTGATCGACGACACCCTCCTCGAGGCCGAGGAGAAGATGGAGCGTGCGGTTGAGCACGCCAAGGAGGAGTTCGGCGCCATCCGTACCGGTCGCGCCAACGCCGCCATGTTCTCCAAGGTCATCATCGACTACTACGGCACGCCCACGCCGCTGACGCAGATGGCGTCCATCGCGGTGCCCGAGCCGCGGATGGCCATCATCAAGCCGTACGACAACTCGCAGATCAACGCGATGGAGAAGGCGATCCGCGACTCGGACCTCGGGGTGAACCCGAACAACGAGGGCAACCAGTTGCGCATCCTGCTCCCGCAGATGACCGAGGAACGCCGCCGCGACATGATCAAGGTGGCTCGGCACAAGGGCGAGGAGGCCAAGGTGGCGATCCGCAACGTCCGCCGCCGTGGCAAGGAAGAGCTGGACCGGATCGTCAAGGACGGCGAGGCCGGCGAGGACGACGGCCGCCGCGCCGAGAAGGAACTCGACGACCTGACCCAGCGGTACGTGGCCAACATCGACGACCTGGTGAAGCACAAGGAAACCGAGCTGCTCGAGGTGTGATCGTCCGCCGGTTGGTGGGCTGAGATGCGCCGAGGCCCGTTCCCGACGTCGG
>NZ_JAKKFF010000246.1 GCF_022229015.1 Micromonospora foliorum | reverse complement strand
GGGCGCGGGCGCGGGGCGCGGGGTGTTGCGTCAGGTGGGGTCGGGGCCGGCTTTGGAGGGCTCGAAGAGGTGGGCGAAGGCGGCCAGGTTGGCTGTCGACTCGCCCCGCTTGACCCGCCACTCGTACTCACGCCGGATCGAACTGCCGAAGCCGATCTCCAGCATCGTGTCGAACGACTCGTCGGCGTACGTGAGCACAGCGCCGAACAGTCGGTCCAACTCGTCGGCGTCGACGCCGGCCGGGTTGACCCGACCGGTCAGGTACACGTCGCCGACCGCGTCGGTGGAGAAGGAGACGCCGTACATCCGGGCGTTGCGCTGCAACAGCCAGGCCCACAGCTCCTCGCGGCGCTCGTCCGGCTGGCGCATCACGAACGCCTCGATCCGCAGCGCGTGCTCGCCGACGATCAGGTTGCAGATCGTCTTGAGCTTGTGGGTGCCCGGCAGTGTCACCGCGTACGAGCCGGGGCCGGTCGACTCCCAGGCCAGGTCCCGCTCGGCGCAGACCGACTCGATCAGGGTCGCAAGATCGCTCTTCGGGCTCACCGGACCCACTCTACGACCGACCCGGCCCGCGCACCGGGTGCCGACCGGCGCCCCGGGTCACCAGGAGCAGGAGAGCGCCGCGTCGCCCACCAGGTCCGCCGCGAGCCGGGTGCGGTGCGCGGCGATCGCCTCGCCGTAGACCCCGAGCAGACCCTCGACCGTACGGTCCCAGGAGAAGCCCCGTGCGTGCTGCTCGGCACCTCGGGCCAGCACCGATCGGAGGGCCCGGTTCGGTAGCAGGTTGCCCAGCGCGCGGGCCCAGTCGACCGGGTCGTGCCCGTCGATCAGTACGCCGCTGACCTGATCCCGTACGGCGGTGACCAGCCCTCCGACGGCGGCGGCCAGCACCGGCGTACCGCAGGCCTGCGCCTCCAGGGCGACCAGCCCGAACGATTCGTTGTGCGACGGCACCGCGACCAGGTCCGCCGCCCGGTACAGGGCCGGAAGGTCGTCCCCGGTGAGCGGTGGCAGGAACCGCACCCCGTCGGTGACCCCGAGCTTGGCGGCCAGCTCGATCAGGGCGGTCGGCCGGTCCAGCCCACTGCCGCTGGGCCCGCCACAGATCACCACGGTCACCTGGTCAGCCAGCGCCGGGTCGCGCTCCTGCAACGCGGCGATCGCGCGGATCAGCACGTCGGGGGCCTTGAGCGGTTGGATCCGACCGACGAAAGCCACCACGTACCCGTCGACTGGAAGCCCCAGCCGGCGACGGGCCTGGCGGGCGGCCGCGGACCGGTCGCCCGGCGCGGGGCGGAACCGGGCCAGGTCGACGCCCGGCTGCACGACGGACACCCGGGTCGGGTCGGCGTCGTACCGGTCGATCAGGTCTCTGGCCTCGAACCGGGTGTTGGCGACCAGCCGGTCCGCCTCGGCGACGACCTGCTCCTCGCCGATGACCCGGGCCTTGGGCTCCGGGCGGTCACCGGCCGCGAGCTGGGCGTTCTTGACCTTGGCAAGGGTGTGCGCGGTGTGCACCAGCGGCACGCCCCAGCGCTCCTTGGCCAGCCAGCCGACCTGGCCGGAGAGCCAGTAGTGGGAGTGGATCAGGTCGTAGTGGCCGGGCGGACGGGACGCCTCGGCGCGCAGCACCCCCGCCGTGAAGGCGCAGAGCTGGCCGGGCAGCTCCTCCTTGGTGAGGCCCTCCAGGGGGCCCGAGGTGATGTGCCGGACCTGCACGCCGGGCGCCATCTCGACCACCGGGGGGAGGTCGCCGGACGTGGCCCGGGTGAAGATCTCCACCTCCACGTTGGCCTCGGCGAGACGCCGGGCGACTTCGAGGATGTAGACGTTCATTCCGCCGGCATCACCGGTGCCGGGCTGGTGCAGGGGGGAGGTGTGTACCGACAGGGTGGCGATACGGCGAGGCCGGGGCCACGGTTGGGCACCTCGCTGACGTCCGACACCGGTGTGCATTTCCGCCACATCCGCTCCTTCGTCACGGTTGATGCCGTCTCGCACGACCGGCGCTTCTCGGTCAACCTGTACGCCGGATGTCATCTTCCCCATCGGGCTTCGGAAATTCCCCGGCGCGGCCCCTCGGGGTGACGGACCTCATCACCGAACGCCCGCCGACGGCTGCCCTGCGCCCGGTCGGGGCGGGTGGTACGCCCGGGGTGACAATGTCGGAATGACCTCAGTCGCCATCGTCACCGGAGCGTCCAGCGGGATCGGCGCGGCCACCGCCCGCCGGCTCGCCGCCG
>NZ_JAKKFF010000245.1 GCF_022229015.1 Micromonospora foliorum | reverse complement strand
CCGCCCGCAGGAGACACGCGGCGACGAGGTGCCACCGGCCAGGCCTCACTCGTCGGCGGCCTCCGGCCACGTGCGGCACCGAAAGCACGGCGGGATCAGAATCTCCCGGTGCGCCTGACTGAGCGTCCGCCGGGCGTCCGCGTGCGTCATGGTGTGCCGCTCGCAGTGCGGTGCTGTCCGCCACGCGCGGCCGCGGTGAGGTCCCGGTGGTACTCCTCGGGCGGCCGGGCCTCCTCGCTGCGGTGCTCGTCGATGGCGATGCGGCGGGCGAGCGTGCCCAACCACGGCCGCACCGAACCCTGCCCCTGCTGGCCCAGGCGGTGTGCGTTGCGCCAGGCCCGCAGCAGCGTCTCCTGCACCAGGTCCTCGGCCCGCTGCCGGTCCCCGTTGACCAGCCGCAGGGCATGGGCGTACAGCGCCTCCGCGTGCTCGTCGTGCAGCGCGCGCAGCAGTTGGGCGTCGTGGTCGCTGATGGCGGTCTCCTCGCTTCCGGCGCGCGTCCGGCGGTGCGTTCGCTCGGGAATACGTGCGGTCACGCCGATCGGTTCAGCCCGAGGTCAGACCGGTTGCGTGGCGGATGCCGTCCACGAAGGTGTTCATGCCGGGTTCACATCGTGGCCGACGAGCGCTCACCACGTCCTCCTAGCGTCCGCCTGGTACGCCGCCTGTCGTGCACCGACTTCTCTGGAGGCCTCTCCCATGAGCGACCGTCCCCGGCTGCTCCCCCTGTTGACCGGCAACCGCCATGGCACCCGTGACGCCATGACCTGTCTGTACCGGTGCGGAAACGCCTGTGACCACCCGGTCCCGAACACCTCCGACAACGCGTACTTCGGTGACGTGGTGAACGCCGAGGTGTCGCGGCGTGGCGTGGTCCGGGCCGGCGCGGTCGGCGCGCTGGTGCTCGGTTTCGGCGGCGCGGCGACCGGGGCGCTCGCCGGCGCGGCCCCGGCCGTGGCGGCGCCGACCACCCCGGACGTCCCGGAGGCCTTCGGTTTCGGTCGTCCCGGCACCGGAGTCGGCAGCGGTGCCTTGACCTTCAAGCCGATCCCACCGAACAAGCTGGACACCCTGGTCGTGCCGAACGGCTACGACCACGCCGTGGTGATCAAGTGGGGTGACCCGGTGCTGCCGGGCGCGCCGGAGTTCAACCTGCACCAGCAGACCGCCGCCGCGCAGTCCAAGCAGTTCGGCTACAACAACGACTTCGTGGGTGTGCTGCCGCTGGACAAGCAGGGCAAGCGGGCGCTGCTGGTGGTCAACCACGAGTACACCAACGAGGACCTGATGTTCCCGGGCTTCCCCGGCCTGGACGGGCTCTCCGTGGAGCAGTTGCGCACCGCCATGGCCGCGCACGGCATGTCCGTGGTGGAGCTGGAGCGGGTCGCCGGCACCGGGCAGTGGCAGCCGGTCGACAAGGGTCCCCGGCCGTACAACCGGCGGGTCACCGCGCTGAGCACCAAGTTCGACCTGACCGGCCCGGCCGCCGGCTCGGCCTGGCTGAAGACCGCCGCCGACCCCAAGGGCCGCACGGTTGTCGGCACGCTCAACAACTGCGCCGGGGGCGTGACCCCGTGGGGCACGGTGCTCTCCGGCGAGGAGAACTTCAACCAGTACTTCGTTGGCGCCGACGCCGCACCGGCCGAGCTGAAGCCGAAGCTGGACCGCTACGGCATCAGCACCGCCAGCCGCTACCCCAGCGGCAGCCGCAAGTGGGAGCGCGCGGACGAGCGCTTCGACCTGGCGAAGCACCCCAACGAGGCCCATCGGTTCGGTTGGGTCGTCGAGATCGACCCGTTCGACCCGGAGAGCCGCCCGCGCAAGCACACCGCGATGGGCCGGTTCAAGCACGAGGGCGCCAACGTGATCGTCGCGAAGGACGGCCACGTGGTCGCGTACATGGGCGACGACGAGCGGTTCGACTACCTCTACAAGTTCGTCTCGGACAAGACGTTCATGAAGGGCAACTCCTGGGCTGCCCGCAAGCACAACCTGACGCTGCTGGAGTCCGGCACGCTCTACGTGGCGAAGCTCGACCAGACCAGCGCGGCCGAGATCGACGGCTCGGGCAAGCTCCCCACCGACGGCGCGTTCAACGGCCGGGGTCGTTGGATCAAGCTGGTCAGCGGCAACCGGTCGTTCGTCGACGGGATGACCGCCGCGGACGTGCTCACCTTCACCCGGCTCGCCGGTGACAAGGTCGGCGCGACCAAGATGGACCGCCCCGAGGACGTCGAGCCGAGCCTGCTCACCGGCAAGGTGTACGTGGCCCTGACCAACAACACCAACCGGGGCGTCGGCAGCAACCCGAAGGCGGACGAGGCCAACCCGCGCAACGCCAACAAGCACGGGCAGATCCTGGAGCTGGTCGAGGACCGCAACGACAACACGTCGGAGACCTTCGCCTGGTCGCTGCCGATCGTCTGCGGTGACCCGACCGACCCGTCGACGTTCTTCGCCGGGTACGACAAGAGCAAGGTCTCCCCGATCTCCTGCCCGGACAACGTCGCCTTCGACGCCACCGGCAACCTCTGGATCTCCACCGACGGCAACGCGCTGGGCAGCAACGACGGCCTGTTCGCCACCGCCGTGGAGGGTCCGGAACGGGGTCACCTCAAGCAGTTCCTGACCGTGCCGCTCGGCGCGGAGACCTGCGGCCCGTTCATCACCGGCGACAACCGCTCGGTCTTCGTCGCGGTGCAGCACCCGGGCGAGATCACCGGCGCCTCGGTGGAGAACCCGGCCTCGAACTGGCCGGACGGTGACTACGCCAAGCCGGGCGTGGTGGTCACCTGGCGTCTGGACGGCGGCCCGGTGGGCAGCTGACACCGTTCCCGCGGCCGAGAGGCCGCTGACGTTGCTCCGGCGGTTCGGCGCTGGACCGCCCCGAGAGGCCCTCTCCCAGCCCGGGAGAGGGCCTCTCGGCGGTCAGTTGTCGGCGGCGATGCCGTCGGCCACGCTGCGGGCCACGGTGAGCAGCTTGGCGCGTACGACCCGGGCGGAGGTCATCATCTCGCTGGCCGGCAACGCGCACGCCAGCACGACGCGGCGTTCCATGTCCTTGTCCGGAGCGACGAGCACCGCGGCGCAGGCCACCCCCTGCCGGAACTGCCCCATCTCCAGCTGCATACCGCGCCGGTCGCCGGCGGCCAGGTCGGCCTCGAAACTCTCGGTGGTGGTCAGCGTGGCGGTGGTGAACGGCCGCATGCCGTACTCGCGCAGATAGCGGTAGCGCTGGTCGGTCGTGAGGGTGGCGAGCAGCGACTTGCCGAGAGCTGTCGCGTGCGCCCCCTCGTCGAAGCCGGGGACCAGATCCTCCAGGTAGGGCGAGCGATGCCCCTCGGCGACCGCGGTGAGGGCCACCTGACCGCCGACGAACCGACCGAGGTAGTGGCTGTAGCCGGTGTCCAGGGCGGCCCGCCGCAGCGTCTCACCGACCGCCGGCGGGCCCCGGAACGCCGTCACCAGCTCCCGGTACCGGTCGGCCACCTCCAACCCCACGATGTACGTGCCGTCCTCGCGACGGATCACGTAGCCCTCGTAGGCGAGGGTGCGGACCAGGTGGTAGGTGGTGGCCACGGTCAGCTCGCAGCGCCGGGCGATCTGCTTGACGGTCAGGCCCTTCGGGGCGCGACCGACCGACTCCAGCACCCGTAGCGCTCGGGACACGCTGCGAATCAGGTCCGAAGGTTCTGCCAAGGGGTCGCGCACAACCACCTCCGCCGCCGGGGACTTACACCATATGAAAAACAGGCCCGGTGCGAAATGCCTGTTCGGGTCGAGGATGCCAGATCACCATCCACAGCTTGTGCCCCGCCGGTCACCAGGAGTGCTTTGAGCGGGGCTCACGTAGGTTTGCCGAACGATGACAGACACCTCCATCACCCCCGATCCGGCGATCGCCCGACCCCGCCCGGTCCGGGCGAGCGCCGGCGCAGTCGTCACCACCGTGGCCTGCGTACTGCCCGTCTTCCTGCTCGGCGGTCTCGCCGTGCAGATGGGCGCGGACCTCGGCTTCTCACCGGCCGGTCTGGGCCTGGCCGTCTCCGTCTACTTCGGGGTCAGCGCGCTGGCCTCGGTGCCCTCCGGGCGCCTGGTCGAACGGTACGGACCGGCAGTGGTCGCCCGTTGCGGCATCCTGCTGGCCGCCGGGTCGATGCTGGCCGTGGCCGCCTTCGCCCGGTCGTACCCGGTGTTGGTCGGCCTGCTGGCGCTCAGCGCCGCCGCGAACGCGCTCGGCCAGTTGGCCAGCAACGCCGCGCTGGCGCAGCACGTGCCGGCCCGGCGGCAGGGGCTGTCGTTCGGTGTCAAGCAGGCCGCCATCCCGGTCTCCACCCTGCTGGCCGGGGTGGCGGTGCCCACCATCGCGCTCACCGCCGGCTGGCGCTGGGCGTTCGTGGCCGCCGCCGTGGCCGCGTTGAGGACGCGGGCCGGCGTACCCCGGCAGTTGCCGGGCCT
>NZ_JAKKFF010000244.1 GCF_022229015.1 Micromonospora foliorum | reverse complement strand
CGCGGGGCGCGGGGCGCGGGGACAGAAAAAGCCGGCCGGAGGCACCCTCGGGGTGCCTCCGGCCGGCTATGTCGGTTTGCGGATTTAGTTCGCCATCAGATCGGCGCCACGCCAGCTGAAATCGGGCTCCGTTGCGAACCGCTCGGTGATCTTCACGAGATCCTCCGCGTACTTGTTCGCGTGGTGCCCGCAGAACACCAGCTCGCTCCCACCCGCCAGAGTGATCCGGAGCTTCCCGGCAGCATTGCAGCGGTCGCACCGTTCATCGGCGGCTGGGGGAGCCGCCGTCACGGGCGGCGGCGTGAGGGTCGGGGTCATCGCCTTCCTCCTCTGGTCGTCACCGATGAACAATCTCTTCGGTCGTTGCTCACCTATCGTGCAACACCCGTACTAGGCACTGCCTTCCCTGTGTGCCCGCGGGGGACCGAGGTCACACCTGGAAGGGACAGTGTGCAGTGCACCAAGGGTGCCACGTCAACGATCACATTCGTGCATCCGGACGATCACCATCTGGCGTTGCACGCCAGGTGATCAAAACGACACGCACAGTTGACGAAACCCGCTCAGTCCAGGTAATCCCGGAGGACCTGCGATCGGGACGGGTGACGCAGCTTGGACATCGTCTTGGACTCGATCTGCCGGATCCGCTCCCGGGTCACCCCGTAGACCTGGCCGATCTCGTCAAGCGTCCGAGGCTGACCGTCGGTCAGGCCGAAGCGCAGGCGTACCACACCCGCCTCACGCTCGGAGAGCGTCTGCAGCACCTGCTGGAGCTGGTCCTGCAGGAGCGAGAACGACACCGCGTCGACCGCGACCACGGCCTCGGAATCCTCGATGAAGTCGCCGAGCTGGCTGTCGCCCTCGTCGCCGATGGTCTGGTCCAGTGAGATGGGCTCCCGAGCGTACTGCTGGATCTCCAGCACCTTCTCGGGTGTGATGTCCATCTCCTTGGCCAGCTCCTCCGGAGTGGGCTCGCGGCCCAGATCCTGGAGCAGCTCACGCTGTATGCGGCCGAGTTTGTTGATGACCTCGACCATGTGCACCGGGATGCGGATGGTGCGGGCCTGGTCGGCCATGGCGCGGGTGATGGCCTGCCGGATCCACCAGGTGGCGTACGTGGAGAACTTGTAGCCCTTGGTGTAGTCAAACTTCTCCACGGCCCGGATCAGACCGAGGTTGCCCTCCTGGATCAGGTCGAGGAAGGCCATGCCACGGCCGGTGTAGCGCTTGGCCAGAGACACCACCAGTCGGAGGTTCGCCTCCAGGAGGTGGTTCTTGGCCCGCTCGCCGTCGCGGGAGATCCAGCCCAGGTCACGGACCATCTCCCGGGCGAGCTTCTCCTCGCCCTCGTCGGCAGCCCGCAGCCGCTCGGCGGCGTAGAGCCCGGCCTCGATCCGCTTGGCCAGCTCCACCTCCTGCTCGGCGTTGAGCAGCGGAACCTTGCCGATCTGCTTCAGGTACGCGCGGACGGAGTCGGCGGAGGCGGTCAGCTCGGCGTCGCGTCGCGCCTGCTTGAGGGCCTCGGACTCCTCGTCGTCCCACTCGAAGTCGTTGTCGGTCGCCGAGGCGGCGGCGTCGGTCTCGGCGGCCTGGGCCAGCTCGGCCGGCTCCTCGACCACCACGTCCTCGATCGCGGCGGCCAGCTCCTCGGCGAGCGTACCGACGTCAGGCAGGGTGGCGGCCACGGTGACCCGACGGGTGGACGTGTCGAATCGGCCCACCGGTCCGAACGCCGGCACCCCGGCCAACACACCGGTGAGCTGCGCGTCGGCGCCCCTCCCCAGGGCGCTGACGGCGTGCACGCCGGTGAGCTGGGCGACGCGCGCCTCAACCATCTGCGGAGGCGGTCAGTGACGCCCGGAACACCACCAGGGCGTCATCGACGGTGCGGACACCGGCCAGCTCGTCGTCGGTGAGGTCGAGCCGGCGTTCGTAGCGCTGCTCCACGAGGTGCACCAGCCAGGCAAGCTCCATCGAGCCGATCCGGTCGGACACTTCGGCAGCCGGTTTCGCGCTGAGTTCGGCGAGCATGGTCATCAGGTCAGCTCGCCCCAGATCGGGCTGACCGCTCATCAGGCTTTGTCGCTCGTCGCCTCGGTGACGCGATTGGCGACCATGGTGGTGAACTCGCCGACCGTCATCAGGGCCAGCTGCTCCGACTCGTCGTCGGCGAACGTCAGGCCGTACCGGTCCTCCACCCGGACGGACAGGTCAGCCAGGGCGAGAGACTCCAGGTCGACGCCGGACGGGCCGAGCGTGGTGTCGTCGTCGAGCCCCTCGACGTCGTAGTTCATGTCGGCGAGCTGCTCGACGACGAAGGCGCGGACCTCGGCTCTCATGGATACCCTTTCTGCGTGGCTCAGCTGACGGTGTCCGGTCGGGACACCGCCTACGTGTGGGTCGACCGGCACACCGGCGGTCAGCCGGATCCGGCCGCTGTGCTGTTGCGACGGGCGGGCGCTCTGCTGCTCGGTCGCGCGGACTCCGAGCTGGTGCTGACGCACGACCGTGAAGGACGGCCGGTCGTCGGGGTCGACGAGACGACCGGGTCGGTCGAGCTGGCGGTCAGCGTCAGCCGTACCGCCGGGCTGGTGGTGGTCGCCGCCCGTCGGGCCGGCGCGGTCGGGGTGGACGTGGAGCGCGTCCGCCCGCTGCCGGCGCTCGCGCTGGCCCGCCGCTGGTTCCCGCCCGCCGAGCTGGCCTGGTTGGGCGATCGGCCCGAGGCTGGCCGGACGGTGGACTTCCTGCGGCTGTGGACCGCGAAGGAGGCGGTCGGTAAGGCGCTCGGGCGGGGGTTGCGGGACGGCGGGCTGAGCCGGTTGATGCCGCCGCCGGGGCTGCCGCTGCGGCAGGTTCCCGGTGCCGAGCACCTGCGGGTCGGTCACCCGCACCTGGGCGGAGGCTTCGTCCTGGCGGTCGCCACGCAGGCGAGCGGGCCTGTCGACGTCGAGGTGGTGCAGCGGCCCGGTCACGGGGTGACCGCCGAACGCAGCGCGTCGGTCGAGCGGACCAGCTTGCCGGTGGTGGTACGGGGCAACTGATCGAGCAGGTGCAGCGCCCGGGGCCGTTTGTAGCCGGCCAACCGCTCGGCCAGCAGCTTGTCCAACGTCTCCTCCGACAGCGGGCCGTCGGGTTGGACGTACGCGGTGATCCCGTCGTCCCAGACCACCACGGCGGCGGCCACCCCGGTCAGCTCGGCGACGGTGGCCTCCACCTCGGTCAGGTCGACCTTCATCCCGCCCACGGAGACCTGCGAGTCGAGTCGACCGCGCACCGTGACCAGGCCGGTGTCCGGGTCGACGGTGCCGGCGTCGCGGGTGTGCAACCAGCCGTCGGACCAGCGGGTCGGGTCGCTCAGTCCGACGTACGGCGACGCCGGGCAGGACACCCACAGCTCACCGCCGGACTCGCGGACCTCGATGCCGGGCGCCGGGGCGATCGACGGCCGGTGCGCCCCGTACAGGTCGGTGCCGATCACCCCGACCTCGGTCATCCCGTACATGTTGCCCAGCGGCACCCCGTACCGGTCGGTGAACGCCCGGGCGACGGCGGGCGGCACCAGCTCGCCGCCGGTGGTCATCCGCCGCAGCTGAGGCAGTGGACCGGCCGGTCGGGTGGAGGCGAGAAGTCCGATGTGGAACGGAACACCCAACACGGTGGCCGGTGTGGTGTCGGCGCTGATCGTGGCCAGCACGGCATCGCCGCTGAGCCGCTCCGGCGGAACCAGCTCGACGCCGGCGTGCAGCCCGTAGAGCAGGCCGCCGACCAGACCGAGCACGTGCACCATCGAGGGCAGCAGGATGATCCGCTCGCCGGGCAGCGCCACCCCGTCGATCCGGGTGTAGCGGTGCACCTCGGCGACCAGGTCGGCGGCGGTGCGGCCGATCACCTTGGACGGGCCGGTGGAGCCGGAGCTGAGCTGGATCACGGCATGGCCGCTGACCGCCGGACGGTCGGCGTACCGGGTGACACCCTCGGTGACGTCGACGAAGACCTTCAGCACGCCACCACCGGTCCGCACCGGAGCGACCACCACCTGCGGGGTCAACCGGGCGAGCGCCCGGTCCACCTCGTGGTCGGTGAGCCGGTGGTCGAGCAGGATCGCCTGCCCCCCGGAGCGCCAGGTGGCCAACAGGTTCACCACGTACGCCAGCGACGGCGGCAACCGCAGCGCCGCGGCGCCGCCGGGGCGCAGTCCGGCGGCGGTCAGCCGGTCCTGCGCGGCGGTGACCAGCCGGTGCAGGGTGGCCCGGTCGACGGACTCGGGCAAACGGAGACAAACGTCGGTCGGGTGGCCGGTGAACAGGACTTCGTCCACCCATCCGGGGTCTGTCGCCGTAGGATCTTCTGCCGCCACTGCCGTTCACCGCCCAGCATCAAAGAGGGCGAATCCGCCCATCACGTACGCTTGTCGGGGTGCTGCGGGGAACCATACGACTCCCCACAGCGCCATTGCTAGATGCGAATGGATGGATCAAAAGCAGCGGCCAGCCGGATTGCCGACAGCCCGTTCGGCGGACAGGATCGGGCGGCCGATTCGGCAGAGCGTCACCGAGGCATGACGCCTCGTACAACCGTCGCGCGGCCCCAGCCGGACGGCCGATGGCGTCGCGGTCACCGGGTGCGCCCGACGAGGGTGGCCAGTCGCGCCACGCTGGCGGCTGCCCGGCCGCTGCGGGCGATATCGGCGATGAGGGTACGGGCGGCAGGCCGGTAGCGGACCTCGGCGGGCGCGACGGTGTCGGCGTCGGCCAGGGCACGCCCTCCAGCAACCCGCTCGGCGTTGCTCAGGTCTCCACGGGCCTTACCCGTCCAACTACCGAGATTCGTGATCTTGGGCGGAATCTAGCGGCCGGGCCGCACCTGAACGCCGAACGCCGTTGCGAGCACGACTGCCTGCTCTACATCGATGATTGCGCCCTTGAGCGAGGTTGTCAGGGGGTCGATGCTGCTGAGGTCGCTGCCGCGAAGGTCCGCGCCGCTCAGGTCGGCGCTGTGCAGCCACGCTCCGGACAGGTCGGCGTCCTGCATCACTGCGCTGGTGAGGCGGGCGCCGGTGAGGTCCGCCTCGCGCAGGCGCGCGCTGGTGAATCGGCACTTGCGTAGGTCAGCGCCGGGTAGCCCCGCAAAAGACCAGTCCCCGCCGTCAACGGTCATCAGGCCGAAGGTGCACCGGTCGAACATCGACCCCACCAGCTTGCACCGGGTGAAGACGGCCTCGAAGAACGAGCAACCGACGAACGTGCAGTTCACAAACGCGGCGTCGGTGTGCTGTGAGGCGTTGAACCGGCAGTCACGGAAGGTGCACTCATCGAAGGACGCGCCGGCAGCCACCGCCTCTGTCAGGTCGACGTCGACGAACGCCACCCGGTGGTGGCGTTCGCCGGACAAGTCGCGGCCGTACCAGTCCTGGTGCCGGATCTCTGACTCGGTCGGAGGCGGTGGTGCGCCGTGCTTACGGTCGGCCATGGTGCTCCTCTGGACGGCAGGCGCCAGTATGTCAGCACACCATCACCCGCCATTTTGCCAGGCAGGAGGAGTGCAGGTCGGATCACTGTCGCTCACCTGCCGTGCCTCGGCCATGCAGGGCGCCGCCTCCGCACTCGTGGTGCTGACGGTTCCGGGTCGTCCGGCGCGCTCAAGGCGACGCCGCGCGCGAGGAGATCGTGCTCGTACCAGGAAATAGTGGCCTCCACCCGAGGGCGAGGCCACTACATCATGGATCGAGCGCGATCATCGGGGCGGGCGCGGACCTCAGGTCAGCGCCGGCGTCTGGGCGTGGATGTGGAAGCGCAACGAACGGGCGTCGGTGAAGCACTCCCGCATCGGGCGCACCAGCTCCCGGTGTTCCGGGCTGCGTTCCCACTCCTCGAAGTCGGCCAGGCTCGCCCACTCACTGGTGATCAACCACTGCTCCGGGTCGGTCGACGACCGGCACACCTGGTCGACGAGGTGCCCCGGCACGCCGCCGGCGACCAGGTGCCGCACCTGTTCGTACGCGGCGAGGAACTGCTCGGTGCGCGGCACCGGCACCCGTACCAGAAAGACCACCCGGGCCCGTTTGTCGCTCATGACGCCTCTCCCCTCATCGGCGCGGCCCCGCGCAGGACCAGCGCGCTGTTGAACCCGTCGAAGCCCCGCGCGCAGATCAGGGCGAGCCGGCTACGCGGTCGGCGGTGCTCCCGCAGGAAGTCCAGCTCGCACCCCTCGGCCACCTCGTCCGGGCCGGCGGACGCGGGCAGCGTGTCGTGGGCGAAGGCGAGCAGCGCGGTGGCCACGTCCAACGCCGAGCCGCCCTGGTACGCCCGACCGGTCAACGGTTTCTGCGTGGTCACCGGGGGCGGCCGGTCGGCGAACACGGCACGCAGCGCCTCGGCCTCGCTGCGGTCGTAGCGGGGCACCCCGAGCGCGTCGGGCAGCACCACGTCGACTCCGGCCGCGGCGACGCCCGCCCGGTCCAGGGCCAGCCGCATGGCCCGCGCGTACTGGGCCGGGTCACCGGTGCTCTCCGCCGTGGTGTGCGCGGCGTCGTGGGTGGAGCCCCACCCGCTCACCTCGCCGTAGACCCGGGCGCCCCGGGCCAGGGCGTGCCCCAGGTCCTCCACCACGAACACCGCTCCCCCCTCGGCCGGCAGGTAGCCGCTGGCGGTGGCGTCGAACGGCCGGTACGCCCGCTCCGGGTCGGCGACGTCACTGAGCAGCCCCGAGCGCAGCTGGCAGGCGAGCGCGTACGGGCTCAACGGGCACTCGGTGGCCCCGGCGATCACCACCGGGGTGCCCCGGCGTACCGCGCGGGCGGCGTGCGCCAGGCTGTCCAGCCCGCCGGCCGACTCCGCGACCAGCACCCCGCTCGGGCCCTTGAACTGGTGGTGGATGGAGAGCTGCCCGACGCTGGCCGCGTAGAACCAGGCGATCGACTGGTACGCCCCGACCGTCCGCGACGTACCGCCCCACAGCCGTTGCAGCTCCCGCTGACCGAAGAGGTTGCCCCCGGACGAGCTGGCCAGGGTCACCGCGTAGCCGTACGGGTCGGGGGCCCGGTCGGGCAGGCCGGCGTCGGCCAACGCCAGCCGGGTGGCGGCGAAGCCGAGGTGCGTCCAGCGGTCGGTCTGCACCAGTTGCCGACTGTCGGCGTAGGAGTCGGCGGTGAAGCCGGGCACCTCCCCGCCGAAGCGGGTCGGATAGCCGGACGGGTCGAACAACGTGATCGGGCCGGTCCGGCGGGTGCCGGCGAGGACCGTACGCCAGTGCGCGTCCGCGCCGATGCCGCTCGGTGCGACCACCCCGATGCCGGTCACCACGGCGCGAGCGACCTCGGCGCTCACGCCAGCACTCCGCTTCGCTTCGCGCCGGCGCGAGACGCCGCGCTGCTGTGCCTGATGGTTCGCTCGCTACGCTCGCTCACGCCAGCACTCCGCTTCGCTCCGCGCCGGCGCGAGACGCCGCGCTGCTGTGCCTGATGGTTCGCTCGCTACGCTCGCTCACGCCGGCACCGCGCCGAGCATCCGACGGAAGACCATCGCCGACTGGAAGCCGCCGAACCCGCTGCCCACCGAGAGGGCCACGTCCACCGGGACCTCCCGCGCCTCGTTGGGCACGTAGTCCAGGTCGCACTCCGGGTCCCGCGTGCTCCAGTTCGCCGTCGGCGGCACCACGCCGAACTCGATGGCGAGGGCGCACGCGGCCATCTCGATCGACCCGATCGCGCCCAGCGAGTGCCCGACCATCGACTTGATCGAGCTGATCGGAATCCGGTACGCGGCCTGACCCAGCGCCCGCTTGAACGCGGCCGTCTCGTGTCGGTCGTTCTGCCGGGTGCCCGAGCCGTGCGCGCTGATGTAGGAGACCTGCTCGGGCAGGATCCGGCCCTGCCGGAGCGCGTCGGTGACCGCGAGGCTCATCTCCAGGCCATCCGGTCGTAGCCCGGTCATGTGGTAGCCGTTGCTGCGGCTGGCGTAGCCGGCCACCTCGCAGTAGACGTGCGCCCCGCGCCGCCGGGCGTGCCCGGCCTCCTCCAGCACCAGCACCGCCCCGCCCTCGGCCAGCACGAACCCGTGCCGGTCGGCGTCGAACGGACGGGAGGCGTGCGCGGGGTCGTCGTTGTCCGGGCTGGTCGCCTTGATCGCGTCGAACGAGGCGACCGTGACCGGCGAGATCGGCGAGTCGGACGCGCCGGCCAGCATCACGTCCGCCTCACCGTCCACAATCATCTGGTGGGCGTACCCGATGGCGTCGATGCCGGAGGTGCAACCGGTGGACACCACCTGCGCCGGGCCGTGCAACCCGTGCCGGCAGGCCACGTCCGCGGCGAGGCTGCTGGGCACCAGCGCCTGATAGAGGTACGGGCCACCGCGCGCCCCGTCCACCAGCCAACGCCGGCCGTGCTCGCTCACGGTGACGTACTCCTGCTCCAACGCCATCGTCCCGCCCACCGCAGTGCCCAGCACCACCCCGGCCCGGTCCCGTTCCGCGTCGGTGAGCACCAGCTGGGCGTCGGCCACCGCCTCGGCGGAGCAGGCCAGCGCGAACTGCACGTACCGGTCGGCCCGGCGGCGCTCGGCCTCGCTGAGCCCCGCCGCGACCGGGTCGAAGTCGCACTCCGCGGCGATCTGGGACCGGAACGCCGACGGGTCGAAGAAACTGATCCGCCGGGTGGCGGTCCGGCCCTCGGTGATGGTCTTCCAGAAGCGGTCCCGGCTGGCGCCGCCCGGGGCGACCACCCCGATCCCGGTCACCACCGTGCGGCGCCCGGTCATGATCCGCCTCGCTGTTCGACCAACTCGGTGTCGACGTGGCCCAGCTCGGGCCGGGGGGCGAGCGGGCCCAGGTGGAAGACCACCTCGGCCGGTTCGACGCCGGTGTTGCGCAGTCGGTGCCGCACGTTCACCGGTACGAACAGTCCCTCACCGGCGGCCAGCAGCGTCGGCTGGTCGTCCAGGTCGACGGTGATCGCGCCCCGCACCAGGTACAGGAACTCCTCGCTGTACGGGTGGTAGTGCTCGGCGATCCGCTCCCCCGGGGCGAGCGTGGCGACCCCGAGGAAACCCGAGGTGCTGCCGACGGTGCGCGGGCCGAGCAGCACCCGCAGTTCACCGCCGCGACGGCGGTCGGCGGGTACGTCCCGGGCGGCGATCGGGCGGGTGCTCAGGTCACTCATCGTCGGCCTCCGTCGGCACGTCGCCAGCCGTCGGGCCGCCCTGGTCGGCGCGCTGCCAGGCGATCCGTTCCAACCGGTCCTTGATCACCGCGAGTTGGATCACGCTGTTGGTGTTGATCCGCTCGGTCATCGCGGCGTTGTCGACCGGCGCGGTCGGCTTCATCGCGAAGTCCTGCGTCCACGTCATCCGGGTGCCACCGGCCTCCTCGGTGTAGCGCCAGTGGATGCGCATGTACTCGAACGGCCCGGTCTCCACCCGGTGCGCCCGGACCTGCCTGCTCACCGGGTCGGCGGTGCGCTCGCTGACCCAGCTCCAGGACACCCCGTTCTCGTCGGGGTACATGGTGAGCCGGAACCGCACCGTGTGGCCCTCGCGGTGCAGGATCTCCACCACGGCGTACTCGGTGAACAGCTCGGTCCAGTTCGCCACGTCGTTGGTGACCTCCCAGACCAGTCCCAGCGGCGCCTCGATGACCACGCTGTTCTCGGTGTGCCCGGGTGGGTCGGCGCGGCGGGCGACCAGGTCGGCCACCGCCGGGATGCTCAGCTGCCCGGCCTGCTCGGGGATGGCCACCTGCCAGCGGTCGGCGACGACCGCCGACAGTTCCAGCAGGGCGAGCGAGTCCATGCCCAGCTCCTCCAGCGACGCGGCGGGCGCCCGGGCCGCGGCGTCGGCGTCCAGCCCGCAGTGCGCCACCAGGATGTCGGTGATCTCGGTGGTCATCGGGCGACCATGGGTGACGGTCATCGGGTCCTCCTGTGGGTTGCGTCGGGATCTGCGGCGGGCGCGGTGCGCGGTGCGGGGGTGGCCGTCGGCTCCCGCGCGGGCGCGGCGAGCAGACGGTCGACCAGGCCGGTGGTGTAGCGGCCCTTGCGGAATCCGGCGTCGTCGAGCACCCGCCGGACGAACGGGATGGTGGTGTGCACGCCCGGACCGGCGACGTCGAACTCGTCCAGGGCACGTTCCAGCCGGTTGAGGGCCAACTCCCGGTCGGGCGCCCAGACGATCACCTTGGCCAGCAGGGAGTCGTACCAGGGACCGACCAGGTAACCGGCGCTGGCGTGGGTGTCCACGCGGGTGAACGGGCCGCCGGGCGGGGTGAACCGCTCCAACCGGCCGGGGGTGGGGGCGAAGTCGCGCTCGGGATCCTCGGTGTTGACCCGGCACTCCACCGCGACGCCGTGCAGGCGGATCTCCTCCTGCCGCCAGCGCAGCGGCACCCCGGCGGCGATGTGCAGTTGCTCGTGCACCAGGTCGATCCCGGTGACCATCTCGGTCACCGGATGCTCCACCTGGATCCGGCAGTTGATCTCCAGGAAGTGGAACTTCTCCTCGGCGTCGACCAGGAACTCCAGCGTGCCGGCACCGACGAAGCCGACCTGCAGCGCGCCCCGCAGGGCGGTCTCGGCGATCGTGTCGAGAACGGCGGCGGGCAGCGACGGGGCCGGCGCCTCCTCGACCAGTTTCTGGTGCCGGCGCTGCACCGAGCAGTCCCGGGTGCCCAGGTGCACCCCGTTGCCGTGGGCGTCGCAGAGCACCTGCACCTCGACGTGCCGCGCCTCGGTGAGGTAGCGCTCGACGTACACCCGGTCGTCGCCGAAGGCGGCCTGCGCGGCGGCCCGGGTCCGCGTGTACGCCCGGCGCAGCTCGCCCGGCGTGTGCACCACGGTCATCCCCCGGCCCCCGCCCCCGGCGGCGGCCTTCACGATCACCGGGTAGCCGACGGCCTCGGCCACCTCGGCCGCCGCGGCGGCGGTCGGCACCGGCGCGACACTGCCCGGCGACAGCGGCAGACCGGCGCGGCTCATCAGTGCCCGCGCCGAGGACTTGTCGGCCAGCGCGGCCATCACCGCCGGTGGCGGCCCGATGAACGTCAGCCCGTTGTCGGCGCAGATCTCGGCGAAGTCGGCGTCCTCGGAGAGGAAGCCGTAGCCGGGGTGCACGGCCTGCGCGCCCACCTGCCGGGCCGCCTCCACGATGGCGGCGGCGTTGAGGTAGCTGCGCCGACTGGATGCCGGTCCGATCCGAACGGCCTGGTCGGCGAGGCGAACCGCCGCCGAGTCGGCGTCGGCGGCGGAGTAGACCACCGCCGTTCGGACGCCGAGCTCCTTGCAGGCGCGCAGCACCCGCAGCGCGATCTCGCCACGGTTGGCGATCAGCACGGTCTCGAACATGGTCAACCACCCCGCGCCGTCACGCCGGATCCAGTTCGACGAGCGGCTGGTCGTACTCGACCGGCTGCCCGTCCTCGACGAGGATCGCGGTCACCCGGCCGGCCCGGTCGGCGGTCACCTCGTTCATCAGTTTCATCGCCTCGACGATGGCGACCGGCTGGCCCGGGCGGACCAGGTCGCCCACCGCGACGAACGGCCGCGCGCCGGGCTCCGGCGCCCGGTAGAAGGTGCCGACGATCGGTGCCCGCACCGCGGGCCGCCCGGGCACCGACGGGCGGAGCACCGCAGGCGAGGCGCCGGGCGCCGGCACCGCCTGGGCCGGTACCGCAGGTAGCTCCGGACGGGTGACGTCTTCGGGGTGCCACTCGACCTCCAGCACCGCGGGCCCGCTGCGCAGCCGGATCCGGCGCACCGGCCCGGCCAGCTCGGCGATCAGGTGCTGCGCCTGCCGGCGCAGCCCGGCCAGTGCCTCCTCGCCGTCCACCCCCACCTCGTCGGACGCGTCGACGGTCGACAGCGCCCCGTCGCCGGCGGTCATCGCAGGACCGCCCGAGCGCTGGCGCGGTTCGCGCCGAACCGTCGGAAGCGTTGCCGGCGCAGGCGGACCAGCATGGCGGGCGGCACGTCCAGCAGCGGCAGGAGGTTGGCGAGCAGGGCGGCGCGCAACCGGTGGGCGCTCTCCGCCGGGTCGTCCTGCGCGGCGTTCGACGGCTCCGACACGACCTCGTCGACCACCCCGAGCCGGCACAGGTCGGGCGCGGTCAGTCGCAACGCGCGGGCGGCCTGCGGCGCCGCCGACCGGTCCGGCCAGAGGATCGCCGCACACCCCTCGGGGCTGATCACCGAGTAGACGGCGTTCTCCAGCATCAGCACCCGGTCGGCCACCGCCAGCGCCAACGCGCCGCCGCTGCCGCCCTCCCCGGTTATCACCGCGAGCACGGGGGTGGGCAGCACGGTGAGGGTGAGGATGTTCTCGGCGATGGCCGCGGCCTGGCCCTGCTCCTCGGCGCTCACCCCGGGATCGGCGCCGGGGGTGTCCACGAGGGTGACCACGGGCAGGCCGAGCCGGGCCGCGAGTCGCATGAGCCGCAGCGCCTTGCGGTGCCCGGCCGGGCTGGCCATGCCGAAGTTGCGGGCGACCAACTCGGCGGTCGTGTGCCCCTTCTGGTGGCCGATGACCATCACGTGTCGGCCAGCCAGCCGCGCCACCCCGCCCACGATGGCCGGGCAGTCCGCGCCGAGCCGATCGCCGTGCAGCTCCACGAACCCGTCGAAGACGGAGTCCAGATAGTCCAGTGTGGTTGGTCGCCCGGGGTGCCGAGCCATTCGGACGGTGTCCCACGCGTCGCGAACCGCCGGGGTGTCACCCGCGGTGACGGGCGGCGCGCCGACCGCCGGGCCCGCCGGCCGGGCCAGGGCCGCG
>NZ_JAKKFF010000243.1 GCF_022229015.1 Micromonospora foliorum | reverse complement strand
GGCCGCCGGCAGCCCGAGCATCGGCGACGCGTTCGCGCGGGCCGCCGCCGCCTTCGACCGCGCGGGCCTGCGTTCGGTGCCCGGCCCGGTGCGGTCGCTGGTCACCGATCGGCTGGACGCCTGGGACGGGCGGCCTCCCGGGGCCAACCGCGGCTGGTTGAGCGAGGCGGTCTCGGCGCTCACGCCGGCCGACCAACCCGCCGGCCGGTTGGCCCTGCTGGCGGCGTTCGGCCCCTACCAGTCGATCGACGCCGACTTCGACGCGCTGCGGGCGACGGGAGTTGGCGACCGCGAGCTGATCGAGGTCACCTCCTGGGCGGCGATGAAGGCGGCGCTGCGGGTCGGCACGCTCGGAGTGGGGTCGGCGGCGTCACCGGCGTGATGCTAGTGCGACGTCCACACCCTCAACGGAGGTAACCATGGTCGCCGCCCGCGTTGTCTCGTCGGTCGTTCAGCGCCAGGTCAAGTACGTGACGCCTGTCGCACCCACCGCAGCCGACGGTCTGGTGGCCGAGGTCTACCGGCAGGCAACCGACGAGATGCGTCTGGTCGTACCGCCGCTGCTGCTGCACTCGCCGGCCCCCCGGACACTCGCCGCCTACTGGATGCTGATGCGCGAGCCGCTGATGACCGGTGGCGCCGTCGACCGGCTGGCCAAGGAGGCGGTGGCGTCGGCGGTGTCGGTGGCCAACATCTGCCCCTACTGCGTCGACATGCACAGCACCGGGATGTACGACCTGTCGACCGAGCACGACGCCGAGGCGATCGTCGCCGACCGGGTCGAGGACATCGTGGATCCGCGGGTGCGTACGCTCGCCGGCTGGGCGCGGGTCGCCCACCAGCCGGCGGCTTTCCCGGCGTTCGACCTGACGCTCACCCCGGCGGAGCGCGCCGAGTTGGTGGGCGTCGTGGTGGCGTTCCACTACCTGAGCCGCATGGTCAACGTCTTCCTGTCGAGTTTTCTGCTGCCACCGCAGCTCGGCTCCCGGGCCAAGCGGAGGATGAAGCGCGGCGTCAGCCGGTTGCTGCACGACATCCTGCTCGAGGAGCACCCGGCCGGTCGCTCACTGTCCCTGCTACCCGCGGCCGACCTGCCGCCGGAGGCGGGCTGGGCGCTGGGCAACCCGGCGGTGGCGGATGCGGTAGCCCGCGCCAACGCCGCCTTCACCGCCGCCGGGGAACGGTCGGTCCCGCCGCGGGTGCGCGCGCTCGTCGCCGCGCACCTCGACACCTGGCAGGGCGCCGACACCGGCCTGAGTCGCGAGTGGTGCGAGCGGGCAATCGCCGACCTGCCGGAGCCCGACCGGTCCGCAGGTCGGCTCGCCCTGCTGGCGGCCTTCGCGTCGTATCAGGTCGACGAGGAGACCGTCGCGGAGTTCCGGGCCTGGCACGAGGGCGACGCCGTATTGGTCGAGACGGTCGCCTGGGCCAGCTTCGCCACCGCGCTGGCGGTCGGCAGCCGACACCTTCGGTAGTCGGCCGGAAACGCAATTATCACCCGGGCCGGTGCCCAAAAAAAATCGGCGTATGTCCGCGTATTGAGCGCACCGCACGAACGAAGAAGCCCCCAGCACAGACGAAGAAGACATCGTTAAAGGCCCCTGCGACGCTCTATCCAGCGCGCTCACCGAAATCGGTGAGTCGGGATGTGTGGTGATAGGCCGTCGCCAAACTCCCTGTTCGAAGGGGTCGGAACTGGAAACTCGCGCTCACGGCTATCGGTGCTGATGCCCGTTCCGTGGAGCCGTCCAGGCATCGGTGAAATGCCATTACCAAACCGATGGTAATGGGATTCCCGGCCCCGTACCCGTCCGTCACAATCGGAGGTCAAGTAGATGTCGCAGAAGGGTTCATGGCTGCATCGGCGGCTACCCGCAATCGTGGCGCTGGCCCTGGTCGCCCTGCTCTTCCAACTGGGGCGGCTGCCCTCCGCCTCCGCATCCGAGCTGGCGCAGACAGCGAGCGGGTTCGCGTTCCAGCCGTCCTCGATCGCGATGCCGGGGGGCTACCCGCAGCAGACCGTCCGCAAGGTCAACCAGAAGTACCAGGACATCAACGCGTGGATCTCGTCGGTCGGCTCGGGCGTCGCGATGAACGATCTCGACGGGGACGGGCTGCCCAACGACCTGTGCATCACCGATCCCCGTATCGACCAGGTGGTGGTCACCCCGGTGCCCGGCCCCGGCGCTCCCCGCTACGCGCCGTTCGCGCTCAACCCGGCGCCGCTGCCGATGAGCGACACGATGGCGCCGATGGGGTGCGTCCCCGGCGACTTCAACGAGGACGGCCGCACCGACGTGCTGGTCTACCTCTGGGGACGTACGCCGATCCTCTACCTCGCCAAGGCCGGCGCGGTCGGCCTGACGATGAACACCTTCCGACCGGTCGAGGTGTTGCCCCAGTCGCCCGGTGACCGCTACGACGGCCCGCAGTGGAACACCAACACCGTCGCGGTCGACGACTTCGACGGTGACGGCCACGTCGACATCTTTGTCGGCAACTACTTCCCGCACGGCCCGGTCCTGGACGACACCAAGAAGGACGGTGTCGCGATGAACCACTCGATGTCGCAGGCGTTCAACGGCGGCGAGGACTACTTCTTCCGGTGCACCGGCGCCACCGCCGGCGCCGAGCCGACGGCGACCTTCGAACTGGTCAGCGACGTTCTTCCGCGCGCCGTGTCGAAGGGCTGGGCCCTCGCCGCGGCCGCCAACGACGTCGACGGGGACCTCCTGCCGGAGCTCTACGTGGCCCACGACTTCGGCCCCGACCGGATGCTCTACAACAGGTCGACCCCGGGCAAGATCGAGTTCGCTCCGGTCAAGGCGGTCCGTGACCCGCTCGTCCCCAAGTCGAAGCGGGTGGGCGCCGATTCGTTCAAGGGCATGGGCGTCGACTTCGGCGACCTGGACGGCGACGGCCTCTACGACATGTACGTCAGCAACATCGCCACCACCTTCGGCCTGGAGGAGAGCCACTTCGCCTTCGTCAATTCCGCCAAGGACCAGAAGGACCTCCGCACCCACCTCGACGACGGCACCGCCCCGTTCAAGGACGAGAGCGCGCCGCTCGGGCTCGCCTGGTCCGGCTGGGGCTGGGACGTGAAGATGGCGGACTTCAACAACAGCGGCGACCTGGTCGTGGCGCAGACGACCGGCTTCGTCAAGGGCGAGGTCAACAGGTGGCCGCAGCTGCAGGAACTCGCCATGTCCAATGACAACCTGCTCAGCAACACCACCTGGTGGCCGCACGTGCGCCCCGGCGACGACATCGGCGGTAGCCAGCGGTTGCACTTCTTCGTCAAGTCCGACAGTGGCCGCTACGTGGACATCGCGCCGCGGTTGGGCCTCGACGCACCGGTACCGACCCGCGGCATCGCGACCGGCGACGCCGACGGCGACGGGCGGCTCGACTTCGCGGTCGCCCGGCAGTGGGACGAACCGGTCTTCTACCACAACCAGAGCCCGAACCCCGGCGCCTTCCTCGGCCTCCGCCTGACCCACCCTGCCCCGGCCGGCGCGACGGCCGCGACCGGCACCGCTGGTTCACCAGTCGTCGGCGCCCAGGTCAAGGTCACGACGGCGGACGGTCGGGTGCTGCTCGGCCGTGTCGACGGCGGCAGCGGCCACTCCGGCAAGCGCAGCAACGAGGTCCACATCGGACTCGGCAAGAACGTCACCGGCCCGGTACGGGTCGAGCTGAACTGGCGTGACCGCACCGGTCAGCCGCATCAACAGGAGCTTTCGATGACCCCGGGCTGGCACTCGCTCGAGCTCGGCGCCCAGGCCCAGGAGAGGTGAGCGACATGGCAACCAGTACCGTCACCCCGCCACGTCACGACCCGAAAGTCAACATCGCACTTCGCAACTTCGCTATCTCGATCACGGTCTTCAACATCCTCGGCTTCACGGTCTTCGGCTTCGAACAGCCCTGGACCTGGCCCTTCATCGCGGTCTTCGCCGGCTACACGATCGAGATCGCCCTGGAGGCCATCGGTGCCCGCGTCGAGGGCCGAGCCCCGCGATTCAGCGGCCGAGGGCTGCGCGGGCTGATCGAGTTCCTCTACCCGGCGCACATTACGAGCCTCGCGCTCAACATGCTGATCTACGTCAACGACCAGCTCTGGACGATGCTCTTCGGTATCGCGGTCGCCATCGGCGCCAAGTGGGTCCTGCAGGCCCCCATCCGGGGCCGGATGCGGCATTACATGAACCCGTCGAACTTCGGCATCGCGGTGATCCTGTTGGTGTTCCCCTGGGCCAGCGTCGCGCCGCCCTACCACTTCACCGAGTACATCTCGGGCTTCTGGGACTGGCTGATCCCCGCGATCATCATCGTCGGCGGCACGATGATCAACGGCAAGCTGACCGGTCGGATGTGGCTGATCCTGGGCTGGCTGTCCGCGTTCGCCCTGCAGGCGATCGTGCGCGGGGTGCTGCTCGACACGTCGATCCCGGCGGCCCTGGGCATGATGACCGGCGTCGCGTTCGTGCTGTTCACCAACTACATGGTCACCGACCCGGGCACCTCACCGTCGGCACCGGCCGCGCAGGTGGCGTTCGGTGCCAGCGTGGCCGTGGTCTACGGCCTGCTCACCGGCTTCGGCATCGCGTACGGCATCTTCTTCGCCACCGCCGCCGTCTGCCTCATCCGCGGCGGCTTCCACTGGACCCTGCACTTCATCGAGAAGTCCAAGGCCGACCGCGCACCCAGCATCGGCACGGCCGCGATGCCGGTGCCAGCGAGCACCGGCAACGGCAACGGCAAGGAACACACCGGCAAGGAGGTCGTCCCCGCATGACTCGTGTAGCGATAGTCGGCATGGCGTGCCGCTATCCGGACGCCACGTCACCCAGGGAGCTGTGGGAGAACGCCCTCGCCGGGCGGCGCGCGTTCCGCCGTCTACCCGACGAGCGGATGCGGCTCGAGGACTACTGGGACCCGGACCCGAAAACGCCCGACAAGTTCTACGCCCGCAACGCCGCCGTCATCGAGGGGTACGAGTTCGACCGGATCGCCTACAAGGTCGCCGGGAGCACCTACCGCTCGACGGACCTGACCCACTGGCTCGCCCTCGACATGGCCGCGATGGCCCTGGCCGACGCCGGCTTCCCGATGGCCGAGGGACTGCCCCGGGACCGTACCGGCGTGGTGGTCGGCAACACCCTGACCGGTGAGTTCACCCGCGCGAATCAGCTGCGGCTGCGCTGGCCCTTCGTCCGGCGCATGGTCGCCGCGGCGCTCAAGGACCAGGACTGGGACGACGACCACCTCATGACCTTCCTCGACTCGTTCGAGGCGACCTTCAAGAGTCCCTTCCCGGAGGTCGACGAGGACACTCTGGCCGGCGGGCTCTCCAACACCATCGCGGGCCGGATCTGTAACCACTTCGACCTCAAGGGTGGTGGCTACACCGTCGACGGCGCCTGTTCGTCGTCGCTGCTGTCGGTCGCGACCGCCAGCAAGACCCTCATCGACGGTGACGTCGACGTGGCCATCGCCGGTGGTGTCGACCTGTCGATCGACCCCTTCGAGATCATCGGGTTCGCGAAGACCGGCGCGCTGGCGACCGGTGAGATGCGCGTCTACGACCGTGGGTCGAACGGCTTCTGGCCCGGCGAGGGCTGCGGGATGGTCGTCCTGATGCGCGAAAACGACGCTCGCGCCGCCGGCCACCGCATCTACGCCACCATCGCCGGGTGGGGGATCTCCTCCGACGGCAAGGGCGGGATGACCCGACCCGAGGTCAGCGGCTACCGACTCGCGCTCGACCGGGCGTACGAGCGCGCCGGCTTCGGGATCGAGACGGTCGGCCTCTTCGAGGGACACGGCACGGGTACGCGGGTCGGTGACGCCACCGAGTTGACCGCGCTGTCGCTCGCCCGTCGTTCCGCCGACCCGAGCGCCGCTCCGGCAGCGATCGGGTCGATCAAGGGCATGATCGGGCACACCAAGGCCGCCGCCGGTGTCGCCGGCCTGATCAAGGCGGCGCTTGCCGTGCACCATCAGGTGCTGCCCCCGGCCATCGGCTGCGTCATGCCGCACGAGATCCTGGCCGACGACGACCACCCGGCGCTGCGCGCGCTGCGCAAGGCGGAGCCGTGGCCCGACCTGCCGAACGTCCGGGCCGGGGTCACGGCGATGGGCTTCGGCGGGATCAACACGCACATCGTGCTCGAGGGCGGCCCCTCCCGACGTCGGCGCGGGTTCGACAGCCGGACCAGCCGGCTGGCCTCCTCCGGCCAGGACGTCGAGCTGCTGCTGATCGACGGCGCCTCCCGGGAGAAGTTGCGGGAGCGGCTGGACAAGCTCGTCGAGTTCGTCGACAGCGTCGCGTACGCCCAGCTGGGCGACCTGGCCGCGACGCTGCACGGGGAGTTGCGCGACCTGCCCTACCGGGCGGCCGTCGTGGTCTCGTCACCGGCCGACGCGGTCGCGCGGCTGCAACGACTCGGCGCCCTACTGGACGCCGGCGAGACGAGCCTGGTCAGCGCCGACGAGCGCAGCTTCCTGGGCCACGTCGGCGGTCCGGGCCGGATCGGCTACCTCTTCCCCGGGCAGGGCTCGGGGCGGGGGACGAGCGGCGGTGCCCTGCGCCGCCGGTTCACCGAGGTCGACGAGGTCTACACCAAGGCGGCGCTGCCCACCTCGGGCGACATGGTCGCCACGACGGTGGCCCAGCCCCGGATCGTCACCGGCTCGCTGGCGGGCCTGCGCGTGCTGTCGGCGCTCGGCATCGAGGCGACCAGCGCGGTGGGGCACAGCCTCGGCGAGATCACCGCCCTGCACTGGGCGGGCGCGTTCGACGAGGACGCCCTGCTGCGTACCGCGATGGTCCGCGGCCAGACGATGGCCGAGCACAGCTCGTCGGGGACGATGGCGAGCATCGCGGCGGCACCCGAGGCGGTCCGGCCCCTGCTGGCCGACCTTCCGGTGGTCATCGGTGGCTTCAACGGTCCACAACAGACGGTGATTGCCGGCACGGCAGAAGGGATCGAGGAAGCCTGTCGCCGCGCCGGCGAAGCGGGCTTCGCCACCACCCGGCTGCGCGTCTCGCACGCGTTCCACTCACCGCTGGTGGCACCGGCCGCCGACGCGTTCGGCGACCGGTTGACCGACGAGCAGTTCGACCCGCTGTCGCGCCGGGTGGTGTCGACGGTGACCGGCGATGTCCTCCCGGCCGACACCGACGTGCCGGCCCTTCTGCGCCGCCAGATCACCGACCCGGTGCTCTTCACCCAGGCGGTGGCCTTCGCGGCGAAGGACCTTGACCTGTTCATCGAGGTCGGCCCCGGTCGGGTGCTGGGAGCGTTGGCGACCGCGGCGACAGACGTGCCGTCGGTGTCCCTCGACACCGATGACGAGTCGGTCGCCGGTCTGCTCAACGCCGTCGGCGCCGCGTACGTCGTCGGCGCGTTCCGGGTCGACGACGCGCTGTTCCAGGGTCGCCTGACCCGGCCGCTGCAGCTCGGGGCCAAGTTCAGCTTCTTCGCAAGCCCCTGCGAGGCCGCGCCGCCACTGACCGTGCAGCCCGTGCGGCGGGCCGTCGAGGCGAAGAAGATCGAGACCGACACCGACGCCTCCGAGCCGCCGCTGCACCTGCTGCGTCGGTTGGTGGCCGACCGCGCCGAGCTTCCGATCGAGATGGTGCGCGGCGAGAGTCACCTCCTCGACGATCTGCACCTCAGCTCCATCACGGTGGGACAGGTGGTCAACCAGGCCGCCCAACTGCTGTCGGTGCCGAGCGCCCAGACGCCGACGAACTTCGCCGTCGCCACGGTCGGGGAGTTGGCCCAGGCGTTGGAGGACCTGGCCGGCTCCGCCGGGGAGGGTGGCGCGGCGACGGCGGCCACGGTGGCCGGTGCGGCCGCCTGGTCCCGGGCGTTCTCCGTCGACCTCGACGCCCTGTCGCTGCCGCCGCGCGTCGAGGTGGAGGCCAACGGCCCCTGGCGGCGCTGGTCGCGTGACGGCGACCGGCTCGCCGAGTCTCTACGGCAGGCGTTGGAGCACGGCGCCGTCGGTGGCGGGGTACTGGTCTGCCTGCCGGCCGACTGCACCGAGGCCGACCTGACGCTCGCACTGGACGGGGCCAAGGCGGCGATCGCCGACAAGCAGCGCGACCGGTTCGTGGTCGTGCAGCGTGGTCGAGGCGCCGCCGGGCTGGCCAAGTCGCTGCGGTTGGAGATGCCCCGGATCCGGACCACGATCGTTCGCGTACCCGCCGACTTCGACGACCCGGCGTTGGTCGTCGCGGAGGTGGCCGCCACCGGGCGGTTCCACGAGGTGCGCTACGACGCCGACGGCGTGCGGCGGGTGCCCACCCTGCGGGCGATGCCGGTGCGACCAGCCCGGGAGGTCATGCCGCTCGACGCGTCGGACGTGATGCTCGTGACCGGCGGTGGCAAGGGCATCACCGCCGAGTGCGCGCTCGCCGTCGCACAGGACACCGGCGCGGCGTTGGCCGTGCTGGGTCGCAGCGACCCGGCGACCGACGCGGAGTTGGCCGCCAACCTCGACCGGATGACGGCCGCCGGGGTGCGCCTGCACTACGCCCGCGCCGACGTCACCGACCCGGCGCAGGTCAGGACCGCGGTCGACGGCGTACGCCAGAAGCTGGGCCCGGTGACGGCGGTCCTGCACGGTGCCGGCCGCAACGAGCCGGCGACGCTTGCCAACCTGGACGCGGCGGCCTTCCGGGCGACGTTCGCCCCGAAGATCGACGGGCTGCGCGCCGTCCTCGACGCCGTCGAGCCGGGCGCGCTGCGGATGCTCGTCACCTTTGGCAGCATCATCGGCCGGGCGGGCCTGCGCGGTGAGGCGCACTACGCGACCGCCAACGACTGGCTGGCCGAAATCACCGCGGACTTCGCGGCGGCGTACCCCGAATGCCGGACGCTCTGCCTGGAGTGGTCGGTCTGGTCCGGCGTCGGCATGGGCGAGCGGCTCTCGGTCGTGGAGGGTCTGCAGCGGGACGGGATCGTCCCGATCTCGCCCGACGAGGGCGTACGCCTGATGCGTCGCCTGATCGCCGACCCCGACGCCCCGCCGGTGGTGGTGATCAGTGGCCGCACCGAGGGCATCGACACCGTGCGTCGGGAGACGCCGACGCTGCCGCTGCTGCGGTTCGTCGGCACGCCGCTGGTGCACTACCACGGTGTGGAACTGGTGACCGAGGTCGAACTCAACGCCGGCACCGACCTGTATCTCGCCGACCACCTGCTCGACGGCAACCTGCTGTTTCCGGCCGTGTTCGGCATGGAGGCCATGGCGCAGACCGCCACCGCGCTCACCGGGCGAGCTGAGGTGCCGGCGATGGAGGACGTCGAGTTCCTCCGGCCGATCGTGGTACCTGTCGACGGCAGCGCCACGATCCGCATCGCGGCCGTGGTAACCGGCGACGGAGACGTCGACGTCGCCATCCGGGCCGCCGACACCGGCTTCGCGGTCGACCACTTCCGCGCGCGACTGCGCTTCGGCGACCGCGGAGAGCTCGACGGCCCACCGGACGAGACCGGCGCCGGCCTTCCGCTGGTGCCCCTCGACCCGGCCACGGACCTGTACGGGGGCATCCTCTTCCAGGGACAGCGGTTCCAGCGGCTCCGCGGCTACCACCGGGCGGCGGCACGGCACGTCGACGTGGACGTGTCAGCGGTCGCGACCGACGATTGGTTCGCCAGCTTCCTCGGCGGCGACCTGCTGCTCGGTGACCCCGGAATGCGGGACGCGCTCATGCACGGTCTGCAGGTCTGCGTACCGCACGCGACGCTCCTGCCGGCCGGCATCGAACGCGTACACGCCGCTGGCCCGGTCCTCGCCGACAAGGGCGAGGCCCGGTTCACGGCGACCGAGCGCAGCCGCGACGGCGACACCTACCTCTACGACATCGCGGTCCGCACGCCGGGCGGCGAGGTGGTGGAACGGTGGGAGGGCCTGCGCCTGCAGGCGGTGCGCAAGGGCGACGGGCGCGGCCCCTGGGCGGTGCCGCTGCTCGGCCCCTACCTCGAACGGTCGCTCGACGACCTGCTCGGTGCCCGGGTCGCGGTGGCGGTCGAGCCACACGGCTCGGACGACCCGCCCCGACGCGCCATGACCGGCCTCGCGGCCGGACGGGTGTTCGGCCGCCCGGTCGAGGTGCGCTACCGGCCCGACGGCCGGCCGGAGGTCGACGACGACCAGGTGGTCTCGGCGGCACACGGCGCCGGCGTGACCGTCTGCGTCGGCGGTCGGGGAGTGCTGAGCTGCGACATCGAGGCGGTCTCCGAGCGCGACGCGGAGACCTGGTCGACGTTGCTCGGCCCGCACGACGGCCTGGTCGGCCAGCTCACGAAGGACACCGACGAGGACGTCGACACCGCGAGCACCCGGGTCTGGACGGCGATCGAGTGCCTCCGCAAGGTGGGACTGCCGGTGCAGACGCCGATCACGCTCAGCGCGGTCGGGCCGCACGGCTGGCTCACCCTGGCCTCCGGCACCCTGCGGATCGCCGTTCTCGTGACCCGGCTGCGCGACCACGCCGACCCGGTCGTCGTCGCGGTGCTCACCGACGGGTGGTCGCTTCGATGAGCAAGTACTTCGAGTACCCGCACACGGTCGGCTTCGAGGAAACCAACCTCGTGGGCAACGTCTACTACGTCAACTACCTGCGCTGGCAGGGGCGGTGCCGGGAGATGTTCCTCAAGCAGCGGGCACCGGACGTGCTGGCCGACCTGCAGGACGACCTCAAGCTCTTCACCCTCAAGGTCGACTGCGAGTTCTACGCCGAGATCACGGCGTTCGACGAAGTCTCGATCCGGATGCGGCTCGTGGAACTGGCGCAGACCCAGATCGAGTTCGGCTTCGACTACGTGCGGCTCGACCCGGACGGCGGCGAGACGCTCGTCGCCCGAGGCCGGCAACGGGTCGCGTGCATGCGCGGCCCCAACACCCGGACACTGCCCGCGCGGGTGCCGGAGGCGTTGGCTCGCGCACTCGAGCCCTACGCGAACGGGGAGGCGAGATGAGCGGCGAACTGCTCAGTCCGAGCGAGGTGGCCGGATCAAAGCTGCTGCGGCGGGCGTTCGGGACCTTCGCGACAGGCGTCACCGTCGTGACGGTCGGCGGCGCCACACCACACGGCATGACGGCCAACTCGTTCGCGTCGGTCTCGCTGGACCCGCCGCTCGTGCTGGTCTGTGTCAGCCGCGACGCGATCATGCATCAGATCCTCACCGAGGCCGGCACCCTGGGCATCTCGGTGCTCGGGCAGCGGCAGGAAAAGGTGGCACGCCACTTCGCCGATCGGTGGCGGCCACTGGGGTTGGCGCAGTTCGGCTCGGTCGAGTGGACGCCGGGCAGCGTCACCGGCGCCCCGCTGATCGACGACGCGGTGGCTCACTTCGAGTGCCGGGTCTGGCGGACGTACGACGGCGGTGATCACACGATCTTCCTGAGCAGCGTGGTGTCGCTGCGGTGGGAGAGCACCGGTGACGTGTTGGTCTTCGTCAACGGGCAGTTCCGCGGCATGACCGAGCCGGCGCCGGTGCCCGAGCCGAGCGAGGCGGCGACATGACGCTTACCGCGTCGCGGCGGCGGCCGCCCGGACCACCGTTCTGGGCGGCGCCGAAGCTGCTGTGGAAGCTCGGCCGGGACCGGCTCGGGCTGATGTCGTCGGCAGCCGACGCCTTCGGTGACGCGGCCCGCATCGCGATCGGCCCGAAGGTTCTCTTCTTCTTCAACCACCCCAACCACGCCAAGCATGTGCTCGCCGACAACCCGGACAACTACCACAAGGGCGTCGGGCTGGCCCAGGCCAAACGGGCCCTCGGCGACGGGCTGCTCACCAGCGAGGGCGATCTGTGGCGCAAGCAGCGACGGGTCATCCAGCCGGTGTTCCAGCCCAAACGGATCGCCCGGCAGGCCGACGTGGTGGCCGAGGAGGCCGGTCGGTTCGTGGACCGGTTGCGTGGCCACATCGGGCGGGGTCCGGTCGACATCGCGGGCGCCGCCACCGGGCTCACCCTCGGTGTGCTCGGCCGTACCCTGCTCGACGCGGATCTCGGCGGGCTCGGCGACGTCGGCGGGTCCTTCGAGGCGATGCAGGACCAGGCGATGTTCGAGATGGTCACGATGAGCGCGGTGCCGATGTGGGTGCCGCTGCCGCACCAGGTGCGGTTCCGCCGCGCCCGTCGTCACCTGCAGACGGTTGTCAACGAGTTGGTCGATGCGCGTGGCGGCCGGCTCGACGGCGACGACGCCCTGAGCCGGCTGATCCAGTCGACGAACGCCGAGCCCGACGCCGCGGTCGGGCAGCGGCGGTTGCGCGATGAGTTGGTCACCCTCTGCCTGGCCGGTCACGAGACGACGGCCAGCACCCTGAGCTGGACGTTCCACCTGCTCGACGAGAACCCGGCCGTCTGGGAGCGGCTGCGGGCGGAGGCGCTGTCGGTGCTCGGGGAGCGACAGCCCACGTTCGACGACCTGCACCGCCTGCGTTACACGACGACGGTGATCGAGGAGGCGATGCGTCTGTACCCGCCGGTGTGGATGCTTTCCCGCATTCCGCAGAAGGCGGACACCATCGGCGGGTACGACGTGCCGGCCGGGGTCGACGTGCTGATCTGCCCGTACACCCTGCACCGCAACCCGGAGTTCTGGCCGGAGCCCGAACGGTTCCGCCCGGAGCGGTTCGACAAGGACGGCACGGCCTCGCGACCCCGGTACGCCTACATCCCGTTCGGCGCCGGCCCGCGGTTCTGCGTCGGCAACAACCTGGGGATGATGGAGGCGGCGTTCGTGGTCGCGATGGTCGCGAGGGAACTGCGGCTGGCCAAGGTGCCCGGATACCGGGTGGTGCCCGAGCCGATGCTGTCGCTGCGGGTTCGCGGCGGGTTGCCGATGACCGTGCACGAGGCATAGCGGGATCGGATCGGCCTGCGGCTCCGCGAGGGCGTCACTTCACCGTGGTGGTGGCCCTCGCGGAGCCGCACGAACAGACCCGGGCGCCGTCCACGTCAGGTGAAAGGCCGGTCACCATCTCTGCTCGGAGTCAGCAGGTGTCGGGTCCGGTCCCCGGTCCAGGCCGCTTCGAGGATCGCGGTCAGGCTGGCGGTGTCGGTCGGGCCTGGATGGTTCTGGATCAAGCGGGTGACGCCACTGGCCATCTGCGCGAAGCGCGGGAGGTCGGCGCGTGCCACGCCGATGTCCGCCAAGGTGGGAGGGATGCCGATGTCGGCAAGGAGCCCGTCGAGCCAGGTGAGGAACGTATCTGCGGCCTCGGCCTCCGAGGCGTCGGCCACGTCGAGCCCGCACACCCCGGCGAGGATGGCCAACCGGTCGCCGATGGCATCCCTGGCCGCGTCCAGCGCGTAGGGCAGTAGCAGCCCGACGCCCAGGCCGTGCGGCGTGTGCGTGGCTGCGCCGATGGGGTACTGGAGAGCGTGCGGGGCCGCGTTGCCCGCGTGGGAAAAGGCGAGCCCGGCGAGCATGGACCCATAGGACATGTCCGCGCGCGCGTCCGTGTCGCCTCCATCCCTGACCGCACGACGCAAGCTGCGGGCGATCCGCTCCGCGGCCCGGAGCGCGTAGTGGTCGGTGACCGGGTTGCGGCCGAGGAACACCTGCTCCACCGGGTCGCGCGGTCCGTGGGCCCGGGGTCGCGCGGTGTAGCTCTCCACCGCGTGACAGAACGCGTCGATGCCGGAGTGGGCGGTGACTGTCGCAGGGCAGGTGTAGGTGAGTTCGGGGTCGACGATGGCGAAGTCGGGCACGATGTGGACGCTGGAAACCCCCACCTTCAGCTCGCGGTCCGGGTCGGTCAGCACCGAGACGGGTGTGAGCTCGGAGCCGGTGCCTGACGTCGTCGGGACCGCGACGAGAGGAATCGTCGGCCCCGGCACCTTCGACTCGCCGTAGAAGTCGCGCGGCGTCCCACCGTGGCGCCGGATGACGCCGACGATTTTGGCGAGGTCGATCACCGTGCCACCCCCGATGGCGAGGATCACGTTGGCGTCCACCGCGGCGGCGACCGAGACGGCGAGGGCGACATCGGTGAGTGGCACGTCTGGAGTCGCGTCGGAAAACACCTCGACGACCTGGACCTTCTCCCGCACGGCGGCCACGATCTCGGCCACGCCCGGCTGCCGTAGAAGAACCTGGTCGGTCACGATGAGGACTCGCGAGCCACTCTCGGCCACCACTCGGGGGATGTTCTGCGCGACCCCTTCGCCCGCTATCAGCTGGCGTGGCCCGCGGACGGTCTCAAGCATGTCGGTGCCTCTCCGGAACGTCGGCGGCGATGTGCTGGGCGGACGTCCAGGTCACCTGCGAGACCGGGACGGCGTCGGCGAGGTTGGCCGCCCGGGTGGCGCGGGCGCGCGTGCCGGGCGCCCGGACTCGATCGAGCAGCAGGCCGGTCACGGTAGGTCGATCGCCACGTAGGTGAGGTCGAGGTACTCGAGGATGCCCTCGTGCGACCCCTCCCTGCCGATCCCGGACTGCTTCACCCCTCCGAACGGAGCTGACGGGTCCGATATCAGGCCCCGGTTGATGCCGAGCATCCCCGTATCCAGCCCCTCGGTGAACCGGAGCGCCCGCTGGAGGTCACGGGTGAAGACGTATCCGGCCAGGCCGTGCTCGGTGTCGTTGGCCTTCGCCATCACCTCGTCGTCGGACGTGAACGAGATGATCGGCGCCACCGGGCCGAAGATCTCCTCCTGCAGCATCCGCGCGTCCTCGGGCACGTCGACGAGGACCGTGGGCGGGTAGAAGTGGCCCGGCCCATCCGGACGCTCGCCGCCCACCACGACCCGGGCACCGCGATCGACCGCGTCGGTGACGAGCTCGTCGATCTTGGTGACCGAGGCCTCGTCGATCAACGCCCCGACGTTTACGCCGTCGTCGAGACCATGGCCCACCGACAGCGCGCCCATCCGCTCGGCGAAGCGCGCCGTGAACTCCTCGCGCACCGGCTCCTCGACGTAGATCCGGTTGGCCGCGATGCAGGACTCCCCGATGTTGCGCATCTTGGCCACCATGACACCGTCGAGCGCGACGTCCAGGTCAGCGTCGGCACACACGATCAAGGCCGCGTTGCCGCCCAGTTCCATGGACGTACGCAGCACGTTGTCCGCAGCCTGTCGCAGCAGCACGCGCCCGACCTCGGTCGACCCGGTGAACGACAGCTTGCGGGTCCGACCGTCGGCCAGCAGCGCGGAGACCACCTCGCCGGAACGCTTGGTGGTCACCACGTTGACGACGCCCGGGGGAACGCCGACCTCCTCCATGATGCGGGCCAGGAACAGCATGGTGAGTGGCGTCTGGCCTGCTGGCTTGGTGATCGTCGTGCAGCCCGCAGCCAGCGCAGGAGCGATCTTGCGGGCACCCATGGCCAACGGGAAGTTCCAGGGCGTCACGAAGACGCACGGTCCGACCGGCTTCGGCACGGTGAGGATGCGGTATCCACCTGCGGGAGCAATGCTGTAGCGCCCCTCGACGCGCACCGCCTCCTCGGCGAACCAACGGAAGAACTCGGCGCCGTAGGCCACCTCTCCCCGAGCCTCGGCGAGCGGCTTGCCCATCTCGAGCGTTATCAGCCGGGCGATCTCCTCGGCTCGCTCGGTCAGTGCCCGGTACGTCGCGGTCAACAACTCCGACCGTCTCCGCGGCGGGGTGCCCGCCCACTGCGCCATTGCCGTGCTCGCGGCGTCCAGAGCGGCGAGCCCGTCAACGACGCCGGCGTCCGCCACCTCGGCGATGGTCTTGCCGGTGGCCGGGTCCTCGACGGTGAAGGTGGCTCCGCTTGCGGCGTCGCGCCAGGCGTCGCCGATCCGGAGCCGCCGGTGCTCGGGGGCCAGGACGTTCATCGGGTCACTCATCGCGTCGCCTCCTGTGATCTTCTTGGTGATGTCCGGCGTGCCTCAGCGATCGCGCTGTGCGCGTGGACGGACGGGTCACCCGCCCTCGTCGGGGGCGAGGTCGCCGAGCGGTGGCCCTTACCCGCGCCACCGATGGCCTCTCCGGCCACGGCCGCCTCAGCGTCGTCAGGCCGTGCGCGCCGGTGACGGTTCGCCGAGGCTCGATTGCCACGTGCGGGCGCATGGTGCCGTCGCCGCCCGGCCCGGTTACCGCCCAGCCTCGGACAGGGACAGCCCGGTGCCCGCATCGAACAGGTGGGCACGGTCCAGGTCGACCGTGACAAGCAGCCGCTCGCCCGGCGTACCGGTGACGGTGGGTCGTGCCTTGACCTTGAGAATCTGCGTGCCCACTCGGACGTCGACCACCGTTCGGTCACCGAGCGGCTCAAGCCCGTAGAGCTCACCCGACAACGACGCGCTCCCACGCTGCTCGACGGAGAGATCCTCCGCGCGCAGGCCCAGCAGCAGCGCACGACCGTCCTCGGCCGTGGTCCAGCGGGGCCGTGGCAGTGTCCAGCCTTCCGCACCGACCAGACGATCCCCCTCGGCGTGGCAGGCGAGCAGGCTGATCGGGGGGCTCCCGACGAATCCCGCGACCCACTGGTTGGCGGGACGCTCGTACACCTCGGTCGGCGTTCCGACCTGTTGCACCTTCCCCTCCTTGAGGACCGCGACCTGGTCGGCCATGGACAGGGCCTCGACCTGGTCGTTGGTCACGTAGACGAAGGTTGCTCCGAGGCTCCGGTGGATGCGGGTGAGCTCGGTGCGCATCTCGACGCGGAGCTTGAGGTCGAGGTTCGTCAGCGGCTCGTCCATGAGAAACGCGCGCGGGCGACGGACCAGCGCCCGGGCCAGGGCGACACGCTGCATCTCACCGCCCGACAACTGCGCGGGACGGCGCTGCAGCAGACGTTCGATGTGCAGCAGGCTCGACATCTGCTCGACGGCGGCGGCAATCTCGCTCGAAGAACAGCGGCGTGCCCGCAGCGGCGAAGCGATGTTCTCGTACACGGTGTGTCGCGGGTAGAGGGCGTAGCTCTGGAAGACCATGGCCAGGTCGCGTGCGGCCGGGGTGTCACCGGTCGCGTCCCTGCCGTCCAGGTGCACCGACCCGGCGTCAAGCTTCTCCAGGCCGGCGATCGCGCGCAGGGTCGTCGTCTTGCCTGCCCCGGAGGGCCCGAGCACGACGAAGAACGAGCCGTCCGGCACGTCCAGCGTCACCCCGTCCAGGGCCTGGACCTTGCCGAAGGACTTGCACAGCCCCTGCACCGCCACGGTTCCCATCAGGCCACCAGCTCTTCCGTACGCACGTCGTAGACCGCCGGGGTCCCGCCGGTGTGCCGTAGCCCGACCGTCGCGTCAGCGGCGAATCGGACGGTCGGTGGCATCCGGACCCGTACGTCGCGCTGGCCGTTGTGGTCGACCACGTAGATGATTTCGTCGCCCAGCCACTCCGCCGAGACCACGCGGGCCGGGACCGACCGTTCCGCGCCTGGTGCGGTGACTTCCAGCGCCTCCGGCCGGACGCCTGCCACCAGGCGACGGTCACGCGGCAGGCCTGACGGTGGCGTGAGGACCAGTCCGCCCTGACCGCGCAGCTTCCCGTCGGCCACCTCCACCTCGATGAGGTTCATCGGCGGGGAGCCGATGAAGGCGGCGCAGAAGAGACTCGCCGGACGGTCGTAGACCTCCAGCGGCGTGCCGATCTGCTCGACGCGGCCCTTGTTGAGGATGGCGATTCGGTGACCGAGCGACATCGCCTCGACCTGGTCGTGGGTGACGTAGACCATCGTCGCCCCCAGTTCCCCCTGCAGGTGCTTGATCTCCGTGCGCATGTCCGCCCTCAGCTCCGCGTCCAGATTGGTGAGAGGTTCGTCCATGAGGAAGGCGCGCGGTCGTCGCACCAGGGCGCGAGCGAGCGCGACGCGCTGCTGCTCCCCGCCGGACAGCTGGCGCGGTCGCCGGTCCAGGAGCGGACCAAGCCGCATCAGCCGGGCGGCCTCGTCGACCCGCTTGTGCACCTCCGGCTTGGGCAGTCCCTCGGCCCGCAGTGGGAACGCCAGGTTGTCGCGGGTTCGCAGGTGTGGGTAGAGAGCGTAGAACTGGAACACCATGGCGATGTCGCGCTCGGCGGGCGGCAGGTCGTTGACAAGCGTGCCGCCGATGTGGATGTCGCCCGTGGTCTGTCTCTCCAGGCCGGCGATGGCCCGCAGCGTGGTCGTCTTGCCGCAACCCGAAGGGCCGAGCATCACGAACAGCTCGCCGTCGCCGATGGACAGGTCCACGTGATCAACCGCGACCGTCCCGTCCGGGTAGCGCTTGTGCAGGGCGGTCACCTCGATGCCGGCCATCAGCGTCGCACCGCCCCGAGCGTCACACCGGCGATGAGGTGTTTGCGCACCAGGTACGCGAAGACGAGCACCGGTAGGGCGAACACCACGGACGCGGCGGCCACGAGACCCCAGTCTGTGGTGGTGCCGCCGATGAGGCCGGCGATGGCGGGTGGGGCCGTCCGCACGCTGTCGCTGGAGGTGAGGAAGGTGGCGAACACGAACTCGTTCCACGAGAAGATGAGTGCGAAGACCGCCGTCGCGGCGATGCCGGGCACGAGCAGGGGCAGGGTGAATCGCCGGAACGCCTGCAGACGGGTGTAGCCGTCGAGCATGGCGGCATCCTCGTACTCCGCGGGCACCTCGTCGACGAACCCCTTCATCATCCAGATCGTGAACGGGACGTTGAACGCGGTGTAGATGAGGATCAGGCCGAGTTTGTTGTCGATGAGTCCGACCTGGCGGTACATGAGGAAGATCGGGACCACGACCACCACGGGCGGCATGAAGCGGGTGGACAGGATGAAGAACAGTTGGTCCTTCTTGGCCTTCACGGCGAAGCGTGAGTAGGCCCAGGCCGCCGGGACCCCCAGCACGGTGGCCAGCACCGTGGAAGCTCCGGCGACCACGACGGAGTTGAGGAACGAGACGGACAGGGCTGAGCGACCGCCGTCGGGGGCGACGAACACGTCCTTGTAATGGTCCAGAGTGACCTTGAAGTCGAAGAACTTGGCCGGGATGGCGTAGACGTCCCGGTTTTCCTTGATGGACGTCTCGATCATCCACAGCACCGGAAAGAGCATCACGACGGCCAGCACGGTCAGTAGCGCGACCTCCAGCACGGAGCGGCCCCGGCCGCCAAGGCGGCGCGCGGGTGGCGTGTGGTCCCGGGCAGGACCTGTGGACACGGCCTCGTCGACGGAGACGGCCATCAGCCCTCCTTGAGCTTGTTCAGGTAGCGCAGGTAGAGCTGCGTGAGGACGATGACGACGAGGACCATGAGGATCCCGTACGCCGAGGCGGTTCCGGTGTTGAAGCCCAGGAACGCGACCTTGTAGATGTGGAACGACAACGTCTCGGTGGAGACACCCGGACCCCCGTTGGTGAGGATGTAGACGAGGTCGAACAGCCGGAACGCCTCGATGGCCCGGAACAGCACGGCAATGAGAAGCAGCGGCCATACCAGCGGAAGAGTGATGGTGCGGAACCGGAACCACTCCGACGCCCGGTCGATCGAGGCCGCCTCGTAGAGGTACTTGGGAACCGCGGTGAGGCCCGCAAGCGCGATGAGCATGATGAACGGCGTCCATTGCCAGGTGTCGACCACGATCAGGGACAGCAGTGCTGTCCGCTGCCGGGTGAGCCACTCCACCTGCCCCAGGCCGAGCGAGCCGAGCATGCTGTTGACCACGCCGAACTGCGCGTCGAGCATGAATCGCCAGAACAGCCCGACCACGACCGGCGACAGCATCATCGGAACCAGGAACAGAGTGGTCAGCACTCCTCGCCCGTGCGTGCGCCGTGAGATCAGGTAGGCGATGCCGAATCCGAGCACGGTCTGCAGGCCGACCGCGCCGACCACGTAGATCAATGTCGTCAAGGCCCTCGTGTGGACCTGCGCCGACGTCAGGATGGCGGTGTAGTTCCCGAACCCGATGAAATTGGCGGGCCCCCCGCGGGTGGCCGAGTAGTCGGTGAAGGACAGGTACAACGCCCACAGCAACGGGAACACCGACATGGCCAGCAACAGCAGCATCGCGGGGGAGATGAAGGCGACGGCGAGCCCGCGGTCGCCCAGCCGGCGGGACCGACCCGGTGCAGGTGGCGTCGCGGACGCCACCTGCCCGGGGTGGTCGGTCGTCAGGGGGACAGGGTCACTCACAGTCCGCCGCCGCCCTTGCGGCCGCTGGAGTCGAGCACGCCCTGCTGCTCCTTGGCGATGTCGTCGAGCGCGTCCTTCGGCTTCTTCGCGCCGTTGAGAGCCGCGTTCACGTTGGTGTTCTCGATGTTGACGAGGCGCGCGTACTCGGGCACGTTCCACATGTCCCGCATCCGCGGAACCGAGTCGGTGTACACCTGGTTGAACGGCCCGGCATTGAGGAACTCGGGCGACTCCAGGGCATCCGTACGCGATGGCACGCCCCCGGCCGCGGCCCACTTCTTCTGGATGTCAGCGCGCTCGAACCACTTCATGAAGTTCAGGGCTTCCGTCTGGTTCGCCGTGGCGGAGTAGGCCGACACGTGCATCCCCATACCGCCGAGCGGGACCAGGTTCGTCTTCTGGCTCGGCAGGGTGGCAAAACCCAGCTTGTCGAGAATCTGCTCCCGCGTGGTGCCGAGCGTCGACTGCTTCGGATCGAGCAGGCCGCCGCTAGCGGCGATCCAGTTGAACGCGATGCATGCCTTGCCCTGGGCGACCGCCGCGTTCACCTCGTCGATGAACCAGTTGCCCGAGCCCTTGGCGGTCAGCGGCTTCATCTTGTTGACCAGGACGTCCATCGCCTCCTGGCCCGCGGCGTCGTTGATGACGCCATCGATCTTGCGCGTCTTGGAGTCCCAGAGGTTGCCGCCGTAGACGCCGTTGACCGTGTTGTAGGTGACGGCCGCCGCATCGGAGCCGTTGGCCTGGTGGAAAGCCAGCCCGCTGACGCCAGGGTTGTCCGCCTGGCACTTCTCGGCGGCTGAGATCATCTGGTCCCAGGTCTGCGGCGGCTTGTCGCCGATCAGGTCCTTGCGGTAGATCATCGTCCAGGTGTCGCCGAGCAGCGGCAGTCCGTACAGGCTGGCGTTCTCGTCGCGCTTGCCGGTCTCCGCCTGGGGGAACTGGCCGTAGGCCGCCAGGAGGTACGGGTTGTAGGCCGCGACGTCGATGTTGTTCTTGACGAAGTCGGTGAGATCGAGGATGTTGCCGTTCGTCACGGCCTCGCCGATGTGTTGCGAGTCCAGGATCGCGATGTCGAAGTCGGTCTTGCGCGCGGCGAACTGGGTGAACATCGCGTCGTGCCAGTTCGCGTTCGGCACGGTGTTGACCTTGATGGTCGCGTTCGACCGCTCCTTCTTGTACTCCGCGTTCGCGAAGGCTTCCAGTGCCTTGGCGGGCGGCCAGTCGAACCAGATGAAGCTGAGGGTCAGCGGGTCCTTGGTGAGCTCCGGGATGGTCGCCGGCGCCTTGGGGGCGCTCGCCTTCGCGTCGTCGTCCTTGCCATCGCCGCAAGCCGTTACGGTCGTGGCCACCAGCAGCATGGCCGCCGTCGCCAGCCGCACCTTTCGACCGGAAGCCGACACTCGTCCTATTCGCCGTGGATGCCGCATCTCTTGCCTGCTTTCTGAGGAGGGACTTCTAGAGCCTCGCTATGTGCCTCGCCGAGCAGTTGCTGGGTTGTTCAGGCGTGTTGCCGAGCTGTCGTGGGGGCCGCCCCACGGGCCGGCGTCACGAGTACGTCGCGATGTACTGGGTCTTCATGCCGTCGAGAAGGCCTTCGGTCCAGCTGCGGCCCGGTGGCGAACCGAGCGGGACGTCGAGCATGCTCGTGGGGGCTCCTAGTGATCGAAGTAGGGCGGTGGCGGGCGGTTCCGCGTCGGCGCAGATGGCGGGCGTCCGTCACTTTTCCTATACGATCGCGTGGGGGCGTCAGCATGTCGCAGCGTTGTGACTGGTGTCAATAGGTTCCCGAAGACGCAGGAGAGGACCTCACGTCACGATGGACGACGAAGCGATGACCGCGCGGGGCCGTAGGGCCGTGACGGGCGCGATGCCGCCGGGAAGATCTGGCGGCCGGCTTGCCGACGAGGTGTACGACACCCTGCTCGGACAGCTGATGTCGCTGCGGATCGAGCCTGGCTCCCGCGTCACGATCGACGTCCTGGCGCGCGAGCTGGGGGTCTCGCAGACGCCGATCCGAGACGCTCTGAACCGCATGGAGGCCGAGGGCCTGGTCGTGCGTGTGCCCCATGCTGGCTACCGCATTCCCCCCCAGATCACCCGGCACCGATTCGAGGACATGCTCGAGGCCCGCCTGCTCCTCGAACCGGCGGCGGCGCGCAGATCCGCCGAACGCGCATCCTCGGAGCAGGTGGCCGGCCTGCGACGAATGCTTGAGGAGATGGCGGAGTTGGAGGGGGGCAACGGGCCCATGGCCTATGGCGCCTTCGGGCTACGCGACGCCGCCTTCCACGACCTCGTCGCCCTGAGTGCGGAGAACCAGGTCATCCGTGAAGCGCTGGCTCGCCTGCACAGCCACGTGCACCTCTTCCGGCTGCACCACGACACCCAGGTCACGCACCTGGCCATGGCCGAGCACGAGGAAGTTGTGGCCGCGATCGCCGCGCGTGACCCCGACGCCGCCGCCTACGCGATGCGTCGGCACATCCTGCGGTCCGGCGAGCGTTTCCGGCGATTGTTCGACGAGGTCGAGGGCGCGGACGGAATGGCGGTAGAGGCTTGACGGGCGGACTGGGCCGAGGAATGCTGACCCCGATCGATCAGATCGGATTGGATCCACCTCACCCGCCCCCACCGATGCGAGGAGAAGCAGGTGCCCAGAGCGCTGCTCCTGACCGGCGACGCCGCCGAGGAGCTCGACACCATGTATCCCTACTATCGCGTGCAGGAGGGCGGCTGGGACGTTGACGTCTCGTCACGGACGATGCGTGACGTGCAACTGGTCATCCACGAGTTCGACCCGAACTCCGACGCCTACGTGGAGAAGAACGGCCGGAAGCTGCCGGTCGACGTGCCCTGGGCCGAGGTCGACGTCGAGCGCTATGACGCCCTCATCATCCCCGGGGGACGTGCCCCCGAGTGGATCCGGGTCGACGCCGACGTCAGGCGCATCACCGAGCACTTCTTCGCGCGCAACCTCCCCATCGCGCTGGTCTGCCACGGCGCGCAGGTGCCAGCGGTGTACGGGCTGCTGAAGGGTCGAAAGACGGCGTGCTTCCCGCCCATCACCGGTGACATGGAGAACGCGGGCGCGACGGTCATCGACGCTCCCGACGTCGTGGACGGCAATCTCGTCTCCTGTCGGGGGTGGCCCGACATGCCGCAATTCGGCAGGGCGATGATGGAGCTCTTCGCGAAGTCCGTCAGCCCCGCATCGGCGTGAGCACACCTGGCCTGCCACGGTGACGGCACATCGGACCGTCACGGTCGACGGCTCCCCAGTCCACGTCCTGGAGAGCGGCACCGGGCCCGCGGTGCTGATGCTGCACGGCTCCGGACCCGGCACGACCGGGTCCGGCGCCTGGGCAACGACGGCGCAGGCGCTGGGCACCTCCTGGCACCTGGTGGCTCCTGACCAGGCGGGGTTCGGCCGTACACCTGTCCCGGCGGGCTCCAGGGGTGGGCTCCGGCTGTGGACAGAGCAGGCCGCGGGCCTGATGGATGCACTCGGTGTGGAGCACTACGCCGTGGTGGGTCACTCCATGGGCGGTGCCGTGGCCCTGGCGTTGGCAGCCGCGCGCCCCCAGCAGGTCACCCATGTCGTGGCCGTCTCGACGATGGGTGCCCCCGGGGCGCCGCTGTCCGCCGAGCTCGACGCGGTCTGGGCCGCTCCCGCCGGCCCGCTCGGGGCACGAGACATGCTGAGTCGCCTCGTCCTCGACCAGGCGCTGGTGACCGATTCGGCCGTCGACGCCCGTGCGGCTGCGATGCGAGCGGGGGCGGCCGCATTCGCGTCGTTGTTCCCTCCACCCAGGGCACGATGGGTCGACGAGCTCACCCTCTCGGCGCAAACGCTGGCAGCGGTCCGCGCGCCCGTGCTGCTCGTTCACGGCGCCGAGGACCGAATCACCCCGCTCGGGACGGCAGCCCAGCCCCTGCTCGAACACCTGGCCGATGTCCGTCTGCACGTGCTCGGCCGATGCGGGCACGTGCCGGCGATCGAGCACCCGCACGAGTTCAGGCAACTGCTGTCGTGCTTCCTCCGCCACGACCGAGGTCACTGATTGCTGCAGCAGGTCCGCAGCCCGTGCTCAAGCAGATCAGCATGCGGCAGACATGATCCGCGCCGAAGGAATATAGTGATGTGCATCGATTCAACCCGAGCTGATGCCGTCGTGCCGTAACAGCTCGGATCGCCGCAGCGCGGAGGCAACCGCGTCGCAGCGGTGCGAGCGGTAGCACCTCAGCGTCGGATGGCCGAAAAGTTCCTGCTGGCCCCGCCCGTGTGGTGGGGAACCAGCCGTCTTGGAGGATGACGATGCGCAGTCTTCTCGCGGTGTTCAGCGCCGCCCTGATCCTCGGCGCCGCAGCCGGCACCATTCCGGCCGGCGCATCGGGGGCCTCCCCGCCCTCGTGCCCCCGCGGCCTGCTCTTCTGCGAGGACTTCGAGCGACTGCCCCCCGGGGGGCTCAGCACGTTGAACTGGGGCGTCGACACCCGCCACGGCACGCTCACCGTCGAACGTGCCCGTCGTGGCAACCAGGTGCTGCACGTCCACACGGTTGACAACGGACGCGCCTTCCTGCGCGTCGACGACTTCGCCGCGCCGGGCAACCGCTTCTACGGCCGGATGCGTCTGCGCGTCGATGCCTTCCCCACGGCCCCGGACTGGGCGCACTTCACGCTGGTGGAAGCGACCGGCACCGGCAGCGCGGAGGTCGTCCGTCCGGTCGGTGGCCAGTACGCGCCCACGGTCCCCGGAACCTTCTGGGGGGTCGGCGCCGACGGCGGTCCGACCGGCGACTGGACCAACTGGCGGGAGTCCGCCCCGGTCGCTGAGGACACCTGGCAGTGCTTCGAGTGGAAGATCGACGCGGCGGACAACCGCCTCGCGGTCTGGATCGACGGCGTGGCGAACCCGGAGCTGACAGCCTCCACGAGCGACCACGGTGGCAACGATGTTCCCTTCGTCCTGCCGACTGTCGACACGGTGAAGATCGGCTGGCAGCTTTACCAGGGCGGCACGACACCGGGCGAGTTTGACCTCTGGATTGACGACATCGCCCTGTCGAGTGAGCGGCTCGGCTGCTGACGGTCGTCGAGGACGAGGCCCCGCGGGCGGTTTGCCACAAGACGCTGTCGCGTACGGACGCGGACCAGCCTCCATGGCGATCATCGACGTCTCTCGCTACGATCCGATTTCGAAAGATTACTGAGCGTCAATGTGTGCTGTCCGCAAGCCCTGGACGCTGGCAACCCGGCGCCGCTACGAACGTGGTGCCGGCCTGAGGATCACGCCGTCTCGACGAAGGGAATCCGGATGACGGAGAGCGCGCCGACCACCGAGAGCCGAACCGTTCCGCCCGCGCGGCCGTACCCGTTCAGTGTGCCCGACCGCCTCGTCGTCGATCCGACCTATGGCGAGCTGCGCGAGAACGAGCCGATGACCCGGGTGAAGCTCCCCTACGGCGAGGAGGCGTGGCTCGCCACCCGGTACGAGGATGTCCGTACCGTCCTCGGCGACGTGCGGTTCGGTCGCGCTCCCGCCGTCGAGCGCGACGAGCCCAGGCTCACCCCGCGCCAGCAGTACAGCGGCATGCTGACCATGGACCCGCCCGATCACACCCGGCTGCGCCGGCTGGTGGCGAAGGCGTTCACGGCACGTCGGGTAGAGGCGCTGCGACCCCGAACCCAGGAGATCGCCGACGCACTGGTCGACAACATGGTCCGGGTCGGTCCTCCGGCCGACCTGGTGGAGCACGTCGCCACGCCGCTGCCGATCCAGGTGATCTGCGAGCTGCTCGGAGTCCCGTACGCCGACCGCGACCGCTTCCACATCTGGTCCGAGGCGATCGTCTCGACCACCTCCCTGCCCTTGGAAACGATCCAGGAGTACCTGAACAATCTCTGGGGCTACATGGGTGACCTGGTCGCCGAGCGCCGCCGCGAGCCGGGGATCGACGACCTGCTCGGCGCGTTGGTGCGGGCCCGCGACGAGAATCAGGACCGGCTCAGCGAGACCGAGCTGGTGGAGCTGGCCGGAGGGCTGCTCGCGGCCGGCCACGAGACCACCGTGACCCAGATCCCCAACTTCGTCTACGTCCTGCTGCACAACCCGGACCAGCTCGCTCGGCTGCGGGCCGACCCGTCGCTGGTGCCGGCCGCGGTCGAGGAACTGTTGCGGTACGTGCCGCTCGGCGTCGGCTCCTCCTTCGCCCGGTACGCCAAGGAGGACGTCGAGGTCGGCGGGGTGCTGGTCCGGGCCGGTGAGCCGGTTGTCGGCTCACTGTCGTCGGCGAATCGGGACGGTACCGTCTTCGCCGACCCGGACCGGCTGGATTTCGACCGCGAGCAGAACCCGCACCTGGGCTTCGGGCACGGCGTACACCACTGCGTCGGCGCGCAGCTGGCCCGCATGGAGTTGCAGGTCGCCGTCGCCACCCTGGTGACTCGCCTGCCCGGATTGCGGCTCGCCGTACCGGAAGCCGAGCTGAAGTGGAAGCGGGGCATGTTGGTGCGGGGCCTGCTCGGCATGCCGGTGGCCTGGTGAGCACCGCCTGGCGGATTGGGGTGGACTCGCGCCGCTGCATCGGCACGAGCATCTGCGCCGGTACCGCGCCCGAGCACTTCCACCTGGTCGGCGGACTGTCCGCGCCGCTGGCCGACGTCGTCGCCCCGGCCGAGGTCATCCTCGACGCCGCCGACTCGTGCCCGGTGGAGGCGATCACGGTCCACGACGCCACCGACGACCGGCTTATCGCGCCGCAGGAGTGACCCGACACCGAGCCCCGCCGTCTGCGCCCACGAGCCGGGCATCGATCGACCACGCGCCGACGCTCTGTCACCCACCGCCGCCCACGGACCGGGGCGCGTACATGATCAGAGCGACACCGATCAGGCAGATGCCCGCACCGATGACGTCCCACCGGTCGGGCCGGAACTTGTCGACGATCACGCCCCAGGCGAGGGATCCGGCGACGAACACGCCGCCGTAGGCGGCGAGGATGCGCCCAAAGTTCGGGTCGGGCTGGAAGGTGGCGACGAATCCGTACGCGCCGAGGGCGATGACGCCGGCGGCGATCCACCACAGGCCGCGATGTTCCCGCCAGCCCTGCCAGACCAGCCACGCCCCGCCGATCTCGAACAGGGCGGCGACGACGAACAGCAGGATGGAGCGGACGACGGTCATCGGTGGACCGTACCGGGCTGCCGGTGGTCCGCGTTCATGCTGGTGATCCGGCCGAGCATCGGCAGCCGCTTGTGCCGGGGCAGCCGTACGTGCGTCGGGCAACCTCCTCGGCCTGGGCTGCCCATTCGCATGGTCAGTCGTCCCATCCGAGGCGCCGGGCAGCCGCCCGCCACGCCGTCGCGTCGCCGCGTGGCTCGTACCGCACGATTTGTTGGGTCTGCCGCAGCACGGACCGCAGCGACGCCAGGTCACCGCCGATCACGCCGACGGCGCGGGCCTGCACCAGGGCGTTGCCCAGGGCGGTGGCCTCGACCGGCCCGGCCAGCACCGGCAGTTCGCAGGCGTCGGCGGTGAGCTGGCAGAGCAGGTCGTTGCGGGCGCCGCCGCCGACGACGTGCACGGCGTCGACGTGCCGGCCCGAGAGTCGTTGCGCCTGCTGGACGGCGCGCCGGTGCGCCAGGGCGAGGCTGTCCAGGATGCACCGGACCGTGGCCGCCGGGTTGTCCGGCACCGGCTCGCCGGTGCGCCGGCAGGCCTCCGCGATGCGGGCGGGCATGTCGCCGGGTGGCAGGAAGGTGGGATCGTCCGGGTCCACCACGCAGCGGAAGGCCGGCTCCTCGGCCGCCTGCCGGAGCAGGGCGGGCAGGTCCGTGGTGCCCCAGGTGCGCAGTGACTCCTGCAGTGGCCAGAGGCCCATCACGTTACGCAGGTAGCGGGTTGTGCCGTCGACGCCGGATTCGTTGCTGAAGTTGGCCCGCCGGCTCGGCTCGCTGAGCACCGGGGCGTCCAGCTCGACGCCGACCAGGGACCAGGTGCCGCAGGAGATGTAGGCGAAGTGTTCTCCCACCGCCGGCACGCCCACCACGGCCGAGGCGGTGTCGTGCGATCCCACCGCCACCACGTCGGGCGTTCCGGGTAGGTCGAGCGCGGGCAGGACCGGGCCGATCCGGGTGCCCGGCTCCCGCAGCGGCGCGAACAGCTCGCTGCGGATCCCCGCGTCGGCCATCAGGTCGGTCGCCCAGGCGCGGCGACGCAGGTCGTAGAGCTGGGTGGTGGAGGCGTTGGTGACCTCGGCGCCGACCTCGCCGGTGAGCCAGTACGCGATGAGGTCCGGCATCAGCAGCAGCGTGTGCGCGGCCTCCAGTTGGGGCGTACCGGCGGCGGCGGCGAGCTGGTAGAGGGTGTTGAACGGCAGGTGTTGCAGCCCGGTCGTGGCATAGAGCCGCTCCGGTCCGAGCTGCTTCGCCACCCGGTCGCTGACACCCTCGGTGCGCCCGTCGCGGTAGTGCACGGGGTTGCCGAGCAGAGCCCCGGTGGCGTCGAGCAGCCCGTAGTCCACCGCCCAGGTGTCGATGCCGATCCCGGCGACCGGGCCAGCGGCGCGCAATCCGTCCAGGACGCCCTGGTAGAGCGCCAGGACGTCCCAGTGCAGGGTGCCCGCCACCCGTACGGGTTCGTTGCGGAACCGGTGCGCCTCGGTGAGTTCCAGCGTCCCCGGCCCGACGCACGCGAGCATGACCCGGCCGCTGGACGCGCCCACGTCCACCGCGGCCAGTCGCACGGCGGTCATCAGCGGAGGAAGGCCGCGGCCACACCGGCGTCCACCGGGACGTGCAGTCCCGTGGTGTGCGACAGCTCGCCGCCGGTGAGCACGAAGACCGCGTTGGCGACGTGCTCGGGCAACACCTCGCGCTTGAGCAGGGTGCGCTGGGCGTAGAACTCGCCCAGCTTCTCCTCCGGGACTCCGTAGACGGCGGCCCGTTGGGCACCCCAGCCTCCGGCGAAGATCCCGGAGCCGCGGACCACCCCGTCCGGGTTGACACCGTTGACCCGGATGCCGTGCCCGCCGAGTTCGGCGGCGAGCAGCCGGACCTGGTGGGCCTGGTCGGCCTTCGCCGCGCCGTACGCCACGTTGTTCGGGCCGGCGAACAGGGAGTTCTTGCTGGAGATGTAGACGATGTCGCCGCCCATTCCCTGCGCCAGCAGCACCCGTGCGGCCTCCCGGGAGACGAGGAAGGAGCCCTTGGCCATCACGTCGTGCTGGATGTCCCAGTCCGCCTCGGTCGTCTCCAGCAACGACTTGGACAGCGACAGCCCGGCGTTGTTGACGATCAGGTCCACCCCGCCGAAGGCCAGCACCGCCTCGCGCAGGGCGGCGGCCACGGCGTCACCGTCGCTGACGTCGGCCGCCACGGCGACCACCACGTCGGCGCCGCCGATCTCGGCGGCGACGGCGGCGGCCGCCTGCGCGTCCCGGTCGGCGACCACGACACACGCGCCCTCCGCGGCGAGCCGGTGGGCGATCGCCCGCCCGATCCCGGAGCCACCTCCGGTGACGAACGCGACCCGGGTGGCGAGGGCCCTCGGCTTCGCCATCCGCTGAAGCTTCGCCTCCTCCAAAGCCCAGTACTCGATCCGGAACTTCTCGGCCTCGTCGATCGGCGCGTAGCGCGACACGGCCTCCGCGCCGCGCATCACGTTGATGGCGTTGACGTAGAACTCGCCGGCAACGCGGGCGGTCTGCTTGTTGGCGCCGAAGCTGAACATGCCCACACCGGGCACCAGGACCACGGCCGGGTCGGCGCCGCGCATCGGCGGGCTGTCCGGGGCGGCATGCCGCTCGTAGTAGGCGCGGTAGTCGTCGCGGTAGGCGGCGTGCAGCTCCCGAAGTCGGGCGATCACGTCCTCGACCGGCGCGGCGGGCGGCAGGTCGAGCACCATCGGACGGACCTTCGTACGCAGGAAGTGGTCCGGGCAGGAGGTGCCGAGGGCGGCGAGCGAGGGGTGCTTCTCCCGCGCCACGAAGTCGAGGACCACGTCGCTGTCGGTGAAGTGGCCGACCTGCGGCCGGTCGGTCGACGCCAGACCCCGCAGCACCGGGAACAACGCCGCCGCACGCCGCCGTCGCTCATCGGTCGGCAGCGGCTCGTAGCCGGCGATGACCGGCCCGAAGGGCTCGGCCCGGCCCCGCTCGTCGAGGTACGCCTGCGCGGACCGGATGACCTCCAGCGAGTTGCGCTCGCACTCGTCACTGGTCACGCCCCACGCGGTGATGCCGTGCCCACCGAGGATCACGCCGATCGCCTGCGGGTTGGCCCGCGCCACCGCGGCGATGTCCAAGCCGAGCTGGAAGCCGGGCCGCCGCCAGGGAACCCACAACACCCGGTCGCCGAAGATCTCCTTGGTCAGCTCCGGTCCGTCGGCGGCTGCGGCGATCGCGATACCGGCATCGGGGTGCAGGTGGTCGACGTGCGCCGCCTCCACGAGGCCGTGCATGGCGGTGTCGATGGACGGCGCCGCGCCGCCCCGGCCGTGCAGGCAGTAGTCGAACGCGGCGACCATCTCGTCCTCCCGCTCGATGCCGGGATAGACGTCGACGAGGGCGCGGAGCCGGTCCAACCGCAGAGCGGCCAACCCGGACGGGGTGAGGGTGCCGAGGTCACCGCCGGAGCCCTTCACCCAGAGCAGCTCGACCGGGCCACCGGTGACCGGGTCGGCGGCCGCACCCTTGGCGGAGGTGTTGCCCCCGGCGTAGTTCGTGGTGGTCGGGTCGGCACCGAGCCGGTTGCTGCGCGCGATCAGCGCCTGAACCTCGGATTGCATGTCCTCACGTCCCCAGTCTGCGGTTCTCAGTGGTGGTCAGGCGCCCCAGCCGGCCTGCTGGCCGCCGGCGCGTTCGGCGCGGATCGTGTCGAAGTAACCGGAGCGGGCGTACGCGGCCATCGGGTCCGGATCCACGCCCAGGTCCGTACGAAGCTCGGCGAGCAGCGGTCGGACGTCGGTGTTGTACGCGTCCATCAGCACGGCGTTGGCGGCGAGCACGTCACCGGCGCGCTGCGCGGCGGCCAGCGCGTCCGCGTCGACGAGCAGCGCCTTCGCGGTCGCCTCCTGCACGTTGAGCACCGAACGGATGATGGCCGGGATCTTCGCCTCGATGTTGTGGCACTGGTCGAGCATGAACGCGATGCCGGCCTCCGGTGCCAACGCGTCGCCCCGGACGATCTCGTACATGATCCGGAACAGCTGGAACGGGTCCGCCGAGCCGACCATCAGGTCGTCGTCGGCGTAGAAGCGCGAGTTGAAGTCGAACGCGCCGAGCTTCCCGACGCGCAGCAGGAACGCCACGATGAACTCGATGTTGGTGCCCGGGGCGTGGTGCCCGGTGTCGATGACCACCTGGGCCTTCGGGCCCAGCTCCAGGCAGTGCGCGTACGCGGTGCCCCAGTCCGGCACGTCGGTGGTGTAGAAGGCCGGCTCGAACAGCTTGTACTCCAGCAGCAGCCGTTGGTCGTCGCCGAGCCGGTCGTAGGTTTCGCGCAGCGCCGCCGCGAGCCGGTCCTGCCGGGCCCGGATGTCGTCCTGGCCGGGGTAGTTGGTGCCGTCGGAGAACCAGAGCTTCAGGTCGCGGGAGCCGGTGCGGTCCATGATGTTGACACACTCGAGCAGGTGGTCGACGGCCTTGCGGCGCACCCCCGGATCCGGGTTGGTGACACTGCCGAGCTTGTAGTCGTTGTCCTGGAAGACGTTGGCGTTGATCGCGCCCAGACCGACGCCCTGATCCCTGGCGAACGCGGCCAGATCGGCGTAGTCGTCGACCCGGTCCCAGGGGATGTGCAGCGCCACCGTCGGTGCGACGCCGGTGAGCCGGTGCACGACCGCCGCGTCGGCGATCTTCTCGTACGGGTTACGTGGCACCCCTTCCTGAGGGAAGACCTTGAAGCGGGTGCCGGAGTTGGCGTACGCCCAGGATGGCGTCTCGATGCGCTGGGACCGCAGGGCCAGCTTGACCCGTTCGAGGGTCCGCGCGTCGGGCTGCGTCATGATTTGTCTCCCGTCTCTACGGCGGACCGCGCCGCAGAATCTGCGGCAAGCTGCGCCTCAAGGTTGAAGACCTCGTCCAGTGGCCGGATGGCGCGGTCGGGTGCGCCCTGGTCGAGGTCGACGAAGTACGACGCCATCTCCGCCTGCCAGCGGGCGTTGACGTCGCTGGCCTGCATGGCGGCTTGGGCGGCGGCGAAGTCGTCGGTGACCAGACAGCCCACGAGCAGGCCGTCCTCGCGGAGGAAGAGGGAGTAGTCCCGCCAGCCGCTCTCGGCCAGCGCGGCGAGCATCTCCGGCCAGACCTGCTCGTGGCGGGTGCGGTATTCGGTGAGACGTTCGGGGTCTACCTGGAGGGTGAAGCAGACGCGGGGCACGGTTCTCCCGTCGGCTCCCCGGTCGGTGCACGACGTGTGCCGGCACCGACCGGGAGGGCGATCAGAACTGGAACTGGTCGATGTTGTTCTTGTCGAACACGGTGGGTGGGCCGAGGATGACCACCCCGTCCTTGCCGACGGTGAACTCGCCGAGCTTGCCGGCCTTGAACTTGTCGCCCTCGGCGCCGGTGATCTGGCCGGAGGCCAGTGCCGCGCCGGCGTACGCCGCCAGGTAACCGAGGTCGGCCGGGCTCCACAGGGCGAACGCGTCGACGGTGCCGTCCTTGACGTACTGGCGCATCTGGTTCGGCGTGCCCAGGCCGGTCAGCTTGACCTTGCCCTTGTACTGCGACCCGCTGAGGTACCGCCCGGCCGCCGCGACACCGACAGTGGTGGGGGAGATGATGCCCTTGAGGTTCGGGTACGACTGCAGCAGACCCTGGGTCTCCTGGAAGGACTTCTGGTCGTCGTCGTTGCCGTACGCCACGGTGACCAGCTTGATCTTGCTGTACTCGGGCTTCGTCAGCTCGGTCTTCATCAACGCGATCCAGGCGTTCTGGTTGGTCGCGTTGGCGGTGGCGGACAGGATGGCGATCTCGCCCTCGCCGCCGATCTGCTGCGAGATGAGCTTGACCTGGTTCTCGGCGATGCCCTCGGCGGTCACCTGGTTGACGAAGATCTGGCGGCACTCCGGCTTGGTGTCGGAGTCGAAGGTGACGATCTTCGCGCCGGCCGCCTTCGCCTGGTTGAGCGCCCCGCAGATGGCGTTCGGGTCGTTGGCCGAGGTGACGATCACGTCCATACCCTGCTGGGACAGGGTGTTGATGTAGCTGACCTGGGAGGAGGCGCTGGCCTCGGAGGGGCCGACCTCCTTGAACTCACCCTTGAACTCGGTGACCGCGTCCTTGCCGCCGTTGTCCGAGACGGTGAAGTAGGGGTTGTTCAGAGCCTTCGGCAGAAAGGCGATCTTCAGCCCCGCCTTGATGGCGGCGTCCGGATTCGCGGCGCCGCTCGCCTGGTTGCCGGCGCCGGGGTCGTCGGTGGAGTTGTCCCGGGTGGTGCCGCCACAGGCGGCGTTGAGCAGCAGTGCGGCGAGGGCGAGGCTGGTCGCCCCGACCCGGAGACCTCTGCGGTATGCGGACATCGTCATCCTTCCGGGGGTGGTGGGTGTGCGGGGGAGCGTCACGAAGCGACGGCGTGCCGCTGTCGTCGACGGTGCAGCCGGGCGCGGACGTCCGCGACGGCGTTGGGCAGGACGACGGATGCGATGAGCAGGCTGCCGGTGACGATGGTCAGCGCGTTGGCGTCGACGTCGGCGAGTTGCAGCGCGTTGCGCAGGACGCCGAGGAGCAGCACGCCGGCCACCACACCGAGCAGCGCACCCCGGCCGCCGAAGATCGACACACCGCCGAGCAGCACGGCGGTCACCACGGTCAACTCCAGCCCGGTGGCGTTGTCGCCGCGGGCGCTGGCGTACCGCAGCGTCCAGAAGATGCCGACCAGCCCGCACACCGCGCCGGAGACCACGAACAACCAGAACTTCGTCCGGGCCACCGACACGCCGGTGAACGTGGCGGCCTGGTCGTTGTTTCCCATGGCGTAGAGCGCCCGACCGGCGGCGGTGGCGTGCAGCACGACCCCGAAGACCACGGCGAGCAGCAGCAGCGGAACCACCACGACCGGGATCGACGTGCCGGGGATGGCGCGCACCACGGCGGCGGTCCAGTCGGCCGGGAAGTCCGCGACCGCCTGGTCGCCGAGCACCACGAAGGACATCCCCCGGTAGAGGGCGAGCGTGCCGATGGTCACCGCCAGCGACGGCAGACCGAAGCCGGTGACGAAGAGACCGTTCACCGCGCCGAGCACGGCGCCCAGCAGCACCACGAGGACGCAGATCAGCTCCAGGGACAGTCCGCTGGAGAGCCAGAGCTGCCCCATCAGCGTGCTGCACAGCCCGACCATGCTGGCCACCGAGAGGTCGATCTCACCGGTGATCACGATCAGGGTCATCGGCAGCGCGATGAGCGCCAGCGGCATCAGGTCGAGCAGCAGGAACTGGGCGTTGCGGCCGCTGGCGAAATTCTCCACGGTCAGGCTGGCGACCAGCACGACCACCACGAGGGCGGCGACGATCACCGCGTCCCAGGAGCCGACCAGCCCGCGCAGGCCGGCGAGGCGGCCCGCGCCGGGCTCGGCCTCGGCGGTGGTCGGTGCGGCGTACAGGCTGTCATGCGCCATGCGCGCTTCTCCCTCGGAGCCGGGCCGCCACCCGCAGGGCCAGGAGCCGGTCCAGCCCGATGGCGGCGAGGATGAGTGCGCCGACCACGGCCTGTTGCCAGAACGGGTCGATGCGCAGGACGGCGAGCGAGCTGCCGATCGTGGTCAGCAGCACGGCACCGAGCGCCGCGCCGTAGGCGCTGCCGCTGCCGCCGAAGATCGCCACCCCGCCGACCACGGCGGCAGCGACGACCTGGAGTTCCAGGCCGGTCCCGGCGGCCGCGTCGAGGGTGCCGAACCGGGCCGCGTACAGCACGCCGGCGAGCCCGGCGAGGGCGCCGCTGGCGACGAAGACGGCGAACACCCGCCGGCCCACCGGGATGCCGGAGAGTCGGGCGGCGGCCGGTTCGGAGCCGATCGCGTACAGCTCCCGGCCGCTGCGGTAGGAGCGCAGGTAGAAACCGACGACGGCGACGACGACCAGCGCGACGACGAACAGCACGGGTACGCCGAGCACCGTCTGGTTGCCCAGCCGCAGGAACGACGGAGGCATGTCGGCGGCGTTGATCTGCCGACCGGACGCCCAGTAGTAGTCGACGCCGCGGAACGCGTAGAGGGTGCCGAGTGTGATGACCAGGGCAGGCACCCGGGCCACCGCGATCAGGGCGCCGTTGACCGCCCCGCACAGCGCGCCCAGTGCGACACCCACGACGAGCGCCACGGGCCACGGCGTACCGGGCGCGGAGAGGAACAGCGAGCCGGTGGCGAAGGCGACCAGACCCAGGATCGAGCCGACGGAGAGGTCCACGTTGCGGGTGACGATGACCAGGGTCTGGCCGACCGCCAGGATCACCAGGATCGCGCAGCCCAGCAGCAGGTCCTTGATGCTCTGGCCGCTCAGGAACCGATCGTTGCGCAGGGTGGTCACCAGGACCAGCAGGCCGAGCGCGATCAACAGGCTCAGCTCGCGTACGGCGAGCAGCCGTTCGGTGCGGCTGCGGCGCTGCCGTCCGGGGTCGGTCGGGGCGTTGCCGGCGGTCCGTTCGGGTGCGCCGGCGTCGGTGAGGCTCATGCGGTCGCTCCTTGACCGGTGGCGGCGAACATGATGGAGGTCTCGTCCGCCTCGGCCCGGGGCAGCTCGCGGACGAGTCGCCCCTCGTGCATGACGAGAACCCGGTCGGCCATGCCGAGCACCTCGGGCAGCTCGCTGCTGATCATGAGGATGGCCAGGCCCTCGCCGGCCAGCTCGGAGAGCAGTCGGTGCACCTCGGACTTGGTGCCGACGTCGATGCCACGGGTGGGTTCGTCGATGATCAGGACCCGTGGTTCGGTGGCCAGCCACTTCGCGAGCACGACCTTCTGCTGGTTGCCGCCGGAGAGGGTCGCCACGGGTGCGCCGAGCCGGGAGGCCTTCACCTGCAACCGCCGCGTCCAGTGGCGGGCCTCGGCGCGCTCCGCGCCGCCGAGCAGGAGGCCCAACCGGCTCAGCGCCCGGCGGCGGGCCAGTGTGGCGTTGCGCTCCACCGACAGCTCCATGACCAGGCCCTGCTGCCGTCGGTCCTCGGGGACCAGCGCCATGCCGGCCGCGATCGCCCGGCCCGGCTTCCCCGCCGGGACGGCGCGACCGGCCACCAGCACCGCCCCGGTGTCGTAGCGGTCGACACCGAAGATGGCGCGGGCGACCTCGCTGCGCCCGGCGCCGACCAGCCCGGCGAGTGCGACGATCTCCCCGCCCCGGAGGGAGAACGACACGTCGGTGAAGACGCCGGCCCGGGTCAGCCCACGGACCTCGAGCAGGGTGTCCCGCAGCTCGGCGTCCTGCTTCGGGTAGAGCGAGGAGACGTCCCGGCCGACCATGCGCCGCACCACCTCGTCGACGGTCAGGTCGGCGGCGTCGTCGCTGGAGACCCAGGCGCCGTCGCGCAGCACGGTGACGCGGTGGCACAGGTCGAACACCTCGTTGAACCGGTGCGAGATGAACAGCACGGCCGCACCACCCAGGCAGAGCGACCGGGCGACCGCGAAGAGCCGTTCGACCTCCACTCCGGAGAGCGCGGCGGTGGGCTCGTCCATGACCAGGACGCGGGCGTCGAACGAGATCGCCTTGGCGATCTCGACGAGCTGCTGGTCGGCGATGGAGAGGCCGCGCGCGGGGCGGGTCGGGTCGATGCGCACACCCAGCCGCTGGAACAGCTTCTCGGCGTCGCGGTTCATCGCGGCGGTGTCGATGCGACGCAGACCGCGCAGCGGTTGCCGACCCATGAAGATGTTCTCCGCCACGGAGAGGTCCGGAAAGAGTGTCGGCTCCTGGTAGATGACCGCGATGCCGGCGGCCCGGGCGTCGGCGGGACCGCGCAGCCGCAGCGGTTGCCCGTCCAGGCTCATCGAGCCGGAGTCCGGTGCGTGTGCGCCGGCCAGAACCTTCACCAGAGTGGACTTGCCCGCCCCGTTCTCGCCGACCAGAGCGTGGGCCTCACCGGAGTGCAGCGCCAGGTGCACCCCGCGCAGCGCGGCGACGGCCCCGAAGGACTTCGTCACGCCGTCGAGGACCAGCAGCGGAGCCTGCGCGCCCGGTGCGTCGGCGGTCATCCGAGCCCTCCTGAATCGTTTCATGCGTCGTTGCATGGACGGTAGGGGTAGCCCTTCGAGAGCGTCAAGAGTTTCGATGCTATTTCTTGCTGTTGCTGACGGGGCTCCGGACCAGCTCGCGGCGCTGTTGCTGCGCTGCCTGAAACGATTTAGGCGCTATACACTGCCGAGCGACCCGGTCGACACGGGTCACGACCACGGTACGGAGCATCTGGGGAGTCATGGCGACGGCGAACATCAAGGAGGTCGCCCGGCATGCCGGCGTTTCCCTCGGCACCGTGAGCAACGTGCTCAACCGACCCGACACGGTCGCTCCCGCCACCCGGCAGCGGGTGCTCGACGCCATCACCACCCTCGGCTACGTCCGCAACGACTCCGCCCGTCAACTGCGCGCCGGGCGCAGCCGCACCGTCGCCATCGTCGTCCTGGACGTGGCCAACCCGTTCTTCACCGACGTGGTCCGAGGGGCCGAGCAGGTGATCGAGGCGGCTGGCGCCATGCTCGTCGTCTGCAACAGCGGCGAGGACGGCGCCCGGGAGCGCCGCCACCTGGAGCTGTTGGAGGAACAGAGGGTCCGTGGTGTGCTCATCACCCCGGTCGACCACGGCCCGCAGCCCGTTCTGGACAAGCTCATCGAGCGCGGCATCCCGGTGGTACTGGTGGACCGGGGAACGGGCCGGGCGAACCGTTGCTCGGTGGCGGTCGACGACGTGCTCGGCGGCCGACTCGCCATGGACCACCTGCTGGACCAGGGCCACCACCGCATCGCCTACCTCGGTGGCCCGCTCACCATCGCCCAGGTTGCCGACCGGCACGCCGGGGCCGCCGCGGCTGTGCAGGACCGCGGCAGCACCGCTGACCTGCGGGTGGCGGTGACCACCAACCTGACCGTCGCCGCGGGCCGACACGCCGCCGAGGAGCTGCTCGCGTTGCCGGTCCGCAAGCGCCCGACTGCCGTGTTCTGCGCCAACGACCTGATCGCGCTCGGTGTCCTTCAGGAGCTGACGGCGCGCGGGGTGCGGGTGCCGAGCGACGTGGCCATCGTCGGCTACGACGACATCGAGTTCGCCGGCGCCGCGGCGGTGCCACTGTCGTCGGTGCGCCAGCCGCGCGACCAGCTCGGCCGCGCCGCAGCCGAGCTGCTGCTCGAAGAGGCCGAGTCCGGTGACACCCACCGGCACCGGCACGTGGTGTTCCAGCCCGAGTTGGTCGTACGCCGATCCAGCGACCAACCCCGGCGTACCCGGCGCTGACCGGCCCTTCTTCGACGACGAAGGAGCCGGGCGGATGCCCGCCCGGCTCCTCCGCGACGCCCAGCCTGGTCAGGCCGCCGGAACGGGCATCGCCCAGACGTCGGCGATCGACGGGTCGTAGCCGGTGCCGGTGTCCTGGTAGCGCACCCGCACCACGCCGTCCCGCGTCGCATCCGGCAGGTCGACGACGAACTGGTAGCTGACCGTGCCGGGCCCACCCGCGGTGCGCTGCCACGAGCGGGTGTGCGCCACCACCCCGTCCACGAGCACCTGGTAGTCCTTGAGCTGCGGCCCGTCGTACGTCTCCACCGAGCGCAGCACGAACGGTTCACCCGCCCGGACCGCGAGGTCGAACTCGAACCAACCGCCGGGACGGGTGACGTCCGTGTACCGGCGGGTCAACCCAGCCTCCGTGCTGGTGTTCGAGTAGGTGGAGGCCGTCAGGCGGTGCGCCTGCTCGGACGCCGCGACGCCGAGGTCGACGTGGTCGTACGCGCCCGTCGGTGGGACGACCGCGAAGGAGTAGGAACCGGACCCGATCTCGTAGACGGCCACCGCGCCGTCCATCCGGACGAAGCGCACCCCGGCAGCCTGCTCCGCCGGCCGGCCGCCCTCGGTGACCGCCTCACGCCCGGGCGCCGGGAAGCGCACCGTCGCCGTGGTGTTGGGCGGCAGGGTGACCCGCAGCCGCACGTCGCCGCGCGCGTCGAGGTCCCAGTCACTGCCGATCGTCCCGTACGCCGAGCGGTACGACGCCTTGGCCGAGGTGAGGTTGCCGCCCGGCTGGGGGGCGAACGTGACGTGCGCGTACCCGGGGTTGGCGGCGTCGGGCTGGATGCCGGCGACCGTCCGGTACATCCAGTCGCCCACCGCGCCGTACGCGTAGTGGTTGAAGGAGTTCATCCCCACGTCGCCGAAGCTGCCGTCGGGTCTGATCGAGTCCCAGCGCTCCCAGATCGTGGTCGCGCCCTTGCCGATCTCGTAACCCCACGACGGGTAGGTGTCGTTGAGCAACAGCCGGTAGGCGACATCCAGGTGCCCGGTGGCGGTCAGCGCCGGAAGCAGGTCCGGGGTGCCGAGGAAGCCGGTGGAGAGGTGCCAGTCGTGCCGTTGCACATTGGCGACCAGTCGGTCGGCGGCCCTGGCCCGCAGCGGGTCGGTCAGCAGGCCCATGCCGATGGCCAGCACGTACCCGGTCTGGCTGTCGCCCTGCACGGTGCCGTCGGCCGCGACGTAGGTGTTGACGAACGCCTGGGCGATGGCCCTGGACAGCGCCGCGTAGCGGGTCGCGTCGGCGTCGCGCCCGATGGCGGCGGCCAACTCTCCCAGCAGCCGGATGCTGTACGCGTAGTAGGCGGTGCCGACCACCCCGGCCGGCGTCGGGTCCTCCAGGTTGAGCCAGTCGAGGTACGGGCCGGCGTTGGTCCGCAGGTTGCCCGAGCTGGTGCTCTCCAACCAGGACGCGTAGCGCACCATCGACGCGTAGTGCTCCTCGACGACCCGGGTGTCGCCGTAGCGCTGCCACAGCGCGTACGGAACGGTGATCCCGGCGTCGGCCCAGCCGGTCGCGCCGTCCCCGCAGCAGGCGCGCGGCGCGACGTCGGGGTACGCGCCGTTGGCCGACTGCGCGTCGCGCAGGTCCTGCAACCACTTGCTGAGGAACGTCAGGCTGTCCATGTTGAACGTCGCGGTGTTGGCGAAGACGTTGATGTCACCGGTCCAGCCCAGCCGCTCGTCGCGCGCCGGCGTGTCGGTCGGGATGGAGAGGAAGTTGCCGCGCTGCCCCCAGGTGATGTTGCGGTGCAGTTGGTTCACCATGGCGTTGGAGGTCTGGAACTCACCGGTGAGGTCGCCGTCGGTGTGCATCACCAGCCCGGTGACCGAGGACAGGTCCGGGGTGCCCGGATATCCGGTCAGCTCGACGTAGCGGAAGCCGTGGAAGGTGAACGTCGGCTGGTAGACCTCGGCCCCGCCACCCCGCAGCGTGTACTGGTCGGTGGCCCGCGCCGTGCGCAGATTGGCGGTGTAGGCGGTGCCGTTCGGGTTGAGCACCTCGGCGTGCCGGATGCGTACCGTCGTGCCGGCCGGGCCGTTGAGCTTCAGCCGCACCCTGCCGACCATGTTCTGGCCGAGGTCGAAGATCCAGGTGCCGGGGGTGGGCTGGGTCAGCGTCCGGGCCGGCAGCTCCTGGGTGACCCGCACTGGCGGGTCGACCTGGGCGACGATCGTGTCGGTGGCGTCGACGTCGTCGACGGTGGCCGGCTTCCAGCCGGCGTCGTTGAACCCGGGTCGGTCCCAGCCCGCCGGCAGCCGCCGCGCGTCGTAGGTCTCACCGTGGATCAGGTCGCTCTGCAGAAACGGCCCGGCCGTGACGCGCCACGAGCCGTCGGTGCCGATCGTCGCGCTACGCCCGTCGGTGTAGTCGATGACCAGTTGGGCGCTCAGATGCGGCCGGGAGCCGTAGTTGTCGGTGCCGAACCAGGCGATGCTGCCCGCGTACCACCCGTCGCCGAGCAGGGCACCGAGGGCGTTGTCGCCCGTCTGGAGCTGGCGGGTCACGTCGTACGTCTGGTACTGCACCCGCTTGTGGTAGTCGGTCCAGCCGGGTGCCAACTCGTGGTCGCCGACCCGCTGACCGTTGAGTGAGAGCTGGTAGACCCCGAGCGCGGTGGCGTAGATCCGGGCCCGTGCGACCGTACCGTCGACGCGGAAGCCCTTGCGCAGCAGCGGGTTCGCGTCCAGCGCGGTGAGCATGGCCTCGGTGTCGCCGCCGACCCGCAGGCCGGCCGCGGTGGCCGTGCCCGCCCCGAACGGGTTCACCCCGTCGGTGAGCGGGGCCGCGAAGAGCGTCTGGCCGCCGCTGGTCACCGAGAAGTTGGAGAAGACGCCGGACTCCAACCCGTTGGTACGCAGGCCGACCGAGCCGGCCTGGTGCGCGGTGCTGGTGGTGACGTCGACCTGGGTGCCGTCAACCCAGGTCGTGATGGTGTTTCCGGCCGCGGTGATGCGCAGGGTGTGCGGCGTGGTCAGCCTGTCGGCCGGGACGACTCCGCCGAGCGGCACCTCCTTGAGCACCGTCCAGGCGCCGTTGACCCGGGCGTGCGGGCGCAGTTTCGCGCTGCCGCCGGTGATGGAGAACTGCCACATGTACGCGTTCGCCGCACCCCGGGCACGGAGGTAGATCCCGGCCGCGTCGCGTTCCAGTCGTACCGTCGTCTGCACGGTGTAGTCGGTCCAGGACTCGGTCGCCGACGGCATGCCGATCCAGTCGGCCTGCCAGCCCGCGCCACCGTGTACGCCGGTCTCCCAGGACGCGGGCGCGCTCCAGCCGGAGGCGTTGCCGGCGGTGTCCCAGACCTGGACCTGCCAGGCGTACCGGGTGCGGGGTCGCAGTTGTGGGCCGGCGTACGCGACGAGGGTGCTCTGCCGCGACCGGACCCGGCCGCTGTCCCAGACGTCGGGGGCGGTGAGGCGCTCCGCGCTGGTGGCGACGCGCATCTGGTACGACTGCTGGAGCACGCCCCGGGCGGTGGCGTCGATCCGCCAGCCGAGTCGGGGCTGTGCCACGTCCAGGCCGATCGGTTCGGTGGCGCGTTCGGTGGTCAGGTCGGTCGCGGTCAGCGTGGCGGCGGCCGGCGCTGCGGCGGCCGGGCCGGGCACCACCAACGGCGTCAGGCCGAGCAGCAGCACGAGAAGCGCGGAGGGTGCGGCGCGACGCCGCGTGATGCGCATCATTCCAGGTCCTCATCCTTCTGGGCGGCGGTCTCCCGGCACGACGCAGGCGGTGGACGGCCCGGACCGGGAGGGGACGGTGGGCTGGATGAATCGTTTCAGAACTTGTTTCAGGAAGGCTACGCGCTTGTGTTGGTCAAGTGAAGACGTTCACGACGATGAATGTGTAACGGGTTCGGCGCACGTCCACGAGACTCGCGAGGACGTTCGCCGACCTGCTGCCGCGGCTGACGTCGAGAAGGAGAAGCCGCAGGCCTTCACCGCGCACCGTTAGCGGGCGGATCACCCCAGCCGGGGTGTGCGCCAAGGACCGCCGTTCGGCGGACCCTGGCGCACACCAGAGAAGATCAGCGCAGGGTGTCGATGTCGATGACGAACCGGTACCGCACGTCTGAGGCGAGCACCCGCTCGTACGCGTCGTTGACCGCCTCGGCGCCGATGACCTCGACCTCGGGAGCGATGCCGCGCTCGGCGCAGAAGTCCAACATCTCCTGCGTCTCGGCGATGCTGCCGATGCTGGAGCCGGCGAACGAACGTCGGTTGCCGAACAACGCGAAGACGGGCACCGGCAGCGGCTCCGGCGGGGCACCCACGCTGACAAGCGTGCCATCCAGACGCAGCAGACCGAGGTAGCTGGCCATGTCGATCGGTGCGCTGACCGTATTGATGATCAGATCAAAGCTGTTCTTGAGCGCCTCGAACGTCGCCGGGTCCTTGGTGGCGTAGTAGTGCTCGGCTCCGAAGCGCAGGCCGTCGTCCTTCTTGCCCAGCGTCTGTGACAGCACGGTCACCTCGGCGCCCATCGCCGCCGCGATCTTGACGGCCATGTGGCCCAGACCACCCAGGCCCACCACGGCGACCTTCTTGCCGGGACCGGCGTTCCAGTGCGCCAACGGGGAGTACGTGGTGATGCCCGCGCACAGCATCGGGGCCGCCGCCTCGTACGGGATGCTTTCCGGCACCCGCAGCACGAAGTCCTCGTTCACGACGACGTGGGTCGAGTATCCGCCCTGGGTCACGGTGCCGTCCCGGTCGACGCCCGCGTACGTCTGGGTGTTGCCCTTGAGACAGTACTGCTCGTTTCCGGTGCGGCAGTTCTCGCACTCACGACACGAGTTGACCATGCAGCCAACACCTGCACGGTCGCCGACGGCGTGGCGGGTGACGTCGGCTCCGACCTCGGTGATCCGGCCGACGATCTCGTGGCCAACGGTGAGCGGGTAGGGAACGCTGCCCCAGTCGCCGCGCACGGTGTGGATGTCGGAGTGGCAGATGCCGGCGTAGCGGATCTCGATGAGAACATCGTGCGGGCCCAGGTCCCGCCGCTCGATCGTGGTGCGCACGAGCGGTTCGGTGGCAGAAGGCGCGGCGATAGCGTTGACGGTGAAGATGATGTCCTCCGGTGACGTGATGCTGACCTACCTGCACCTCACCACAGGCGTGGCGGCGCTGCCAGCGGCGGCCCTCCACTCGCGGCGTGCGGGGCCGGCGCCCGGCCTGACGCAGAGGTACGGGACCCATCCCGACGGCCGCGTCAGTCAAGTGACGAGCCAACCGGAATCTAGGGGCCACCGACCAGTGAGCGAGCTCAGACCCGGGTGATCCGCACCGCGTCGGCGACGACGAATCCGGTGCCACTGGTCCAGCGGCTCACACCGACCTTGTTGCCCGTGCCCGCCGCCAGGGTGAATACGCCGATCGAAACCCACCGACCGCCGTTGACCCGCTGGTTGACGGACACGGATCTGTTTCCCGTGGTGGTCGCCACGAGATAGGGCGTCTGGTTGTTGTAGCCGGCGTCGGCGGGGTACCACACCGAGATCTCGTAGCTTCCGGTCGTTGGGATGGTCGACCGGTACCAGGCGACGTCACTGGACGTCACCGGACTGGCGAACCGGTAGTCGGTACCGAACCGTTGGGCCGAGTAGGCCGATGTGCCCCAGGCGCTGCTCGCCGTGAACCCTCCCGAGGTGCTGTTGTCGATGGTCGCGGCCCACTGCTGCGGCGGGGCCTGGGTGACTGTCACGTCGAGGTAGTTGCGGTCGATGTTCATCGTCACGCCACCCCACGTCTCGGTGACGTTGCCGGCGTACTGGTGCAGGCGCTGGTGGTTCGCGTAGTGACCGTCGGCGCAGTAACTTCCGGCGTCCGTGTCAGCCACGCCGTTCCACCAGGCGATCCAGATCTGGTCGAGTCGCGTGTAGCTCGGGTTGTCGTACGCGTCGCAGACGTCCCTGATGCCCGAGGTGCCGCTGGAGTACATGCCGGCGAGGTACCCGCGTACGTGCAGTTGCTCGGTCCAGCCGGACAGGAACGACAGCACGGCCGATCGGCACGACGTGTCAGACGGGTACTGCTCGATGTCGTTGTAGATGGTGCTCGCATTGCCGATGCCCAGTGCCTGGGCCGCGGTCGCGGCACTGTTCGCCGCAGCGACGCCTTGTGACCGGGCGGTTGTGGGATCGGCGGACATTCTTGGCGCGCGGGTACCGCACGGTGCCTGGTATCCCAGCTCGATGGGGAGTAGGCGCCATCCGTTACTCATCTGGTTGGCAACCCAGGTCGCGGTGAGATTGGGCTGGGCGCAGGAGCGGCTGTCCCCGCTGATGTAGATGCCGATCGCGCCGTAGGGCGAGCTGGCGCGCCACGCGTCCATCGCGGCCTGTGACGGGGCGGTGCAGGTGTCGAATCCTCGGCCGGTGAAGGTGCCGGGTTGCGGGCCGGCGGCCGACAGCGTCACAGCGGTCGGCGCTTGCGCGCGCGTCGCGGCCACCGCAATCGGGGCGGTCGGCGCTACGAGTCCTGCGGCAACGGTGAGACCCGCCAACCATCCGGCAATGGTTTTCGTCATCGCCACCTCCTGGAGAAGGAAACCTAGCTGAGGAGCGGACAGCACGAAAGATTTCTACCACGAATCGATGGGTCGCAATACCACCGGTCGACGATGCGGTGTGTCGGGTCTCGTGCTTCGGCGTGCGCCGCTACAGCCGTGTCCTTTCTGCGGAGCGGACCGATGAGGGCGGCGGCCGTGCCCCGCCGGCCGGCACTTCCGTGTGCGGTGGGGGAGAATCGGACCATGTTTGTCATCAGGGAGCGGTTCTTCTCGATCGGCGACGACTTCGACGTGCTCGACGAGCACGGCACCAAGGTCTTCCACGTCGACGGCAAGGTGCTCAGCGTCCGCAACAAGGTCGTCATCGAGGACGCCTCCGGCCAGGAGGTCGCCACGCTGCACCGGCACCTGGTGGCGTTGCGTCCCACGTACGAGATCCGGATCGGCGGGGAGAAGGCCGCAGAGGTCCGCAAGAATCTGCTCACGCCGTTCCGCGACAAGTTCACCATCGACGTGCCGGGGCCCGACGACCTGGAGATGAAGGGTGACCTGCTCGACCACGAGTACGTGATCGAACGCAACGGCACCGAGGTGGCCGCGGTCTCCAAGCGGTGGCTGACGATCCGGGACACCTACGCGGTCCAGGTCGCTGCCGGCGTCGACCCGCTGCTCATCATCGGCAGCGTCCTCGCACTCGACCTGGCCATGAACCGCGACAAGAAGAAGGACGAGGACTGACCCCGACTGCGCTACCGGCTGTGGGGCCGGATGTTGTGGTTGAGGTGGAACACGTTGTGCGGGTCCCAGATCGTCTTGAGTGCGGTGAGCCGGGTGAGCTTGGCGGCCGGGTACGCGCGGCGTACCCCGCGTTGCCCCTCGTCGGCGGCGAGCGAGTTGACGTAGACGCCGTCGGCGTACGGGTTGAGCGCGGCTCCGGCACTGCGAGCCGCTGCCATTCGAATGTCGTCATCGGATGGCTCGGTCCAGCGGGAGCCGGCGCTGAACTCGAACGCGGTGCCGCGGTGGCTGAACGCCGCGTCGGCATCCGCGACGTCGCCGATGGCGCCGCCGTGCGCCTGCAGGCCGACGCCGGCCAGGTGGGCGCCGGTGTGCAGGTCCGACGCGCCGCGCAGTAGGAACGCCTCGATCGCGGCGGTGGGGAACTGCCGCAGGTAGTGCGCACTGGAGTACCGGCGGTAAGCGTGGCCGCCGACGGTGTCGTCGCGTTGCTGCAGTTCCAGGTATGACGGGGTGGTGACCCGCTCGGCAACCGGGCGCCCGAGCGCGCGCATCGCCGGCAGCAACCGGTGACCCTGTGCCGGGTCGCCGACCCATACGAAGCCGACGGTGGCGATCGGGCCCGTGGCCGTGCTGTGGACATCGGCGGTGAAGGTCGCCTGCCGCGGCGCGACGGCGTTGAGGTCCCGCCAGCCGTCGAGCACCGGTACGGCGTCCTCGGCGCGGAAGTCGAACTCGGCGACCAGGGTCTGCGTTCCGGTGTGGTGCAGGTGGAACTCGAAGTCGGTGACGATGCCGAAGTTGCCGCCCCCGCCGCGCAGGCCCCAGTAGAGGTCGGGGTTCTCGGTTCGGCTCGCGGTCACCACCTGCCCGTTCGCGGTGACCATCGTGTAAGAGATGACGTTGTCGCAGGCCAACCCGTGTTGGCGGGCGAGCCAGCCCATGCCGCCGCCGAGGGTCAGGCCGCCGACCCCGGTGTGCGAGACGTTACCCGCGGTCGTGGCGAGGCCGTATGGCTGCGACGCCCGGTCGAGTGCGCCGAGCAGCGCGCCGCCCTGGACTCGGGCGCGTCGCCGGATCGGGTCGACCCGAACGCCGTTCAACGGGGTCAGGTCGATCATCAGGCCGTCCGCGGGGACGGCGAGGCCGGCCACGTTGTGCCCGCCGCAGCGCACCCCGATCTCCAGGTCGAGTTCGTGGGCCAGGCGCACCGCGGCCACCACGTCGTTGATGCTTGCGGCCTGCACGATCATCCGCGGGCGCCGGTCAATCATGGCGTTCCAGACGGCGCGGGCCGCGTCGTAACCCGGACTGCCGGGGGTGAGGAGGCGGCCGTCGAAGCGGGGACTGGTCGTTGTCGTCATAGTTCGAGCCTGACGGAAATCGGTACACCCGGTAAGGTCCGATTCCATGGGCCGAATCAGGACCAATTCGAGCACTGCCGAGGACCTGCTCATCCATGTCGACCGGTCCGCCGCCGAGCCGCTGCACCGGCAGATTGCCGCCTCGATCCGGGGCAGCATCCGGGCCGGCCGGTTACGGCTCGGGACGTCCCTGCCGCCCACCCGCACCATCGCAGCCGATCTGAAAGTCTCCCGCGGCGTCGTGGTCGAGGCCTACCAGCAACTCGTCGCCGAGGGCTACCTCACCAGTCGGGCGGGCGGCTACACCCGGGTCGCGGTCGAGCCGGTTGCGCCGTCGGCGGGTCGGCGCGGCGGGGATCCGCCGGCGGCCCGCATCGACTTCGGCTACGGCCGCACCGACGTGTCGTCATTCCCCCGGGCCGCCTGGCTGCGTTCGGTGCGAACGGTCCTCACCACCACGCCGAACGAACGCTTCGCCTACCTCGACGGACGTGGCGTACCCGAACTGCACGTAGCCCTGATCGACTACCTCAGCCGGGTCCGCGGCACATCGGCCCGCCCGGAGAACGTCGTGATCTGCAGTGGCTACGGTCAAGGCGTCGCGCTGATACTCCAGGTGCTCGCGGCGCGCGGCGCCCGCAGGGTGGCCGTCGAGGACCCATCCGCGGACGACGACGCCCGCCTCGTCGCGGCCGCCCTCGGCCTGGACGTGATCGGCGTCCCGGTCGGGCCGAACGGCCTTCTCGTCGACAAGCTCCAAGAGACCGACGCGGACGCCGTCGTGCTGACGCCCTCGCACCAGTGGCCCACCGGCGGCGTCCTGTCGGCCACCGCGCGGGCCCGGGTCATCGGCTGGGCGCAGCGTCGCGGCGCGGTGGTGATCGAGGACGACTACGACGCGGAGTACCGCTACGACCGCTCGCCCGTCGGCGCCATGCAGGGGCTGGCACCCGACACCGTCGTCTACTGCGGCACAGCGAGCAAGACCCTGGCACCAGGGCTGCGCCTCGGGTGGCTGCTTGCGCCGCCGCACCTGGTCGACGACATCACGGCAGCCAAGGTACGGGCCGACCGTGGCTCTCCCGTCATCGACCAACTGACCTTCGCCGACTTCCTGACCCGCGGCGAATTCGACAGGCACCTACGGCGCATGCGTCCGGTCTACCGCCGCCGCCGGGACGCACTCCTGGCCGCGCTGCGCGCACGGCTGCCCGAACTGGAACCGGTCGGCGTCGCGGCGGGCCAACACGTCGTAACCTGGCTCCCGCCGGACCTCGACGAGGCCGCGGTCGTGGCTGCCGCAGCCCGGCGCGGACTGGTCGTGCAAGGCGTCTCCCGGTACCGGCTGAGCCCCGCCGGACCCGGCGGGCTGATCTTCGGCTACGCCACCCTCACCGAACGCTCCCTCTCCGAGGGGGTGCAGGCCCTTGCCGACGCGGTCACGGAGGTCCGCGCAGATCTGCTGCGGACATGAACACCCCAACGGTGCAGGACATAACGGTAATACAGGTGTCCGTGCCACCGGACGATCGCCCAGGTGGGCTGACGGTTGGTCCCCGAGGTGCGGGTGGTGAAGGATAGGCGAATGCGTGTGTGGGACCGCAACAACGTGATGCTGGCCGGTCGTGAGGATGGCCCTACTGTTGTGCTCGCGCACGGCTTTGGTTGTGATCAGCACATGTGGCGCCACGTGGTCAGCGAAATCGGACAGTGGGCCCAGGTGGTGCTATTTGATCACGTCGGATCCGGCAAGGCTGATCCGGCGGCCTGGGACGCTGACCGGTACGCCTCCCTGGACGGCTACGCCGATGACGTGCTGAGCATTTGCCGCGACCTGGACCTCCAGCAGCCGATCTTCGTCGGGCATTCGGTCAGTTCGAGTATCGGGGTCCTTGCGGCGAACCGCGAACCGGATCGCTTCTCCGCGCTGGTCCTGGTCACGCCGTCACCGTGTTACATCGACGACGGAGACTACCGGGGCGGTTTCACTCGCGAGGACATCGACGACCTGCTCGAGTCACTCGACAGCAACTACCTTGGCTGGTCGTCGAGCATGGCACCCCTGATCATGGGCAATCCCGAGCGGCCGGAGCTGGGCGATGAGCTGACGGCGAGTTTCTGCCGGACGGATCCCGCGATGGCGCAGGTGTTCGCGCGTACCACGTTCCTGTCCGACAACCGTGCGGACCTCGCCGCGGTGAGCGTTCCGACCCTGGTCCTGCAATGTGCTCAGGACGCCATCGCGCCGCCCGAAGTCGGCGCGTTCGTACACGCGCAGATCGCCGGAAGTCAGCTCGTCACACTGGATGCGACCGGGCACTGCCCGCAGCTGAGCGCGCCGGAAGCGACGGCCGCAGCGATCACGTCGTTTGTCAGGGCCGCCTACCGATGACCGCCACTGGGGGGCGTGATCCGCACGGCCCAGGTCCCGGCGATGACGGAAGCGCCCGACCGAGCGCGGCCGGGTTCCCTGCCTTGCTGGAAGACGACCTCGAAGACCTGTACGAGAATGCGCCGTGCGGGAACCTGTCCACCCTCTTGGACGGGACCATCGCGAAGATCAACGGCACGCTGCTGGCCTGGCTCGGCTACCGCCGTGAGGAACTCGTCGGCCGGCGCCGTTTCAGCGACCTACTCACCGGTGGGGGTCGGATCTACCACGAGACCCACTTCGCGCCGATGCTGGCCATGCGGGGCGAGATCGGCGGTGTCGCCCTCGACCTCCGTACGAAGGACGGCGTTCGCATGCCGGTCCTCGTCACTTCCGTCGTCAAGGCTGGCAGCGAAGGTCAACCGCAGCTCATCCGGACGGCCATCTTCGACGCCGCGATGCGTCGCTCCTACGAACGAGAGCTCCTCAGCGCCCGCAAGGCCGCGGAACGCGAGGACGAACGGCTACGACAACTCGTCAGCAAACTGCAGCGCAGTCTCCTCCCCGCCGTGCTGCAAACCCCGCCGGGACTGGACAGCGCCGCGTACTACCGGGCGGCTTCCACCGACGAAGTCGGCGGTGACTTCTACGACCTGTTTCCCCTCGAGGACGGCCGCTGGGGCTTCTTCCTCGGCGATGTCAGCGGCAAAGGCGTGGAAGCGGCAGCCGTCACCGCCCTGGCCCGCTACACGTTGCGGGCCGCGACCGTCTACAACCCGGACCCTGCCGCCGCGCTGCAGAACCTCAACACCGTGCTCTGGCAGGAGTACCGCCAGGACGCGCGCTACTGCACCGTTGTGTCCGGCATCCTCACACCCACGCCGGCCGTCAACGCGTTCACCGCGGTCATCGCCAGCGGCGGGCACCCCGAACCACTGCTGCTGCGAGGCGATGGCTCCGTTCACTACCACCCCACGAAGGGCCGCATCGTCGGGGCATTCCCCAACTCCCGATACACCAACACAACTGTCGTGGCGAACCCGGGCGACACGTTACTTCTCTACAGCGACGGGCTCACCGAGGCCCGTCCCCCCAGCAGCGAAACTGCCGATGGCCGTTACGGAACCGCAGCCCTCGCTCGATTCGCCCACTCCCTCGCGCCGACCAACGCCACCACGGCCGTCGCCGCGGTCACCGAGTTGCTCCGCACCTTCGGCGCCGGGCTGAGCGACGACACCGCCATCCTGGCCATCAGCGCACCACCTGCCTGACCCCACTGCTCCAGAAGTGTCTGGGCGGCCTTGGCGGTGCGGACGCGCAGCTTGATCCTGGTCCCGGTCCGGTCAGGCGGGGCCGTTGACCAGCGGGTCGTGGACCCGGCCGAGGAACAGCGGTACGCCGGTGAGCCGGTCGTGGATGACGTACAGGAATGGTCGGTTGACGAAGAACTGCGGTCCTTGCGGGATCGACGGCGGCCGGACGATGACGGCCGACGCGGCCGCGGCCTCGGTACCCTTCTCGTCCACCGCGATGAACGTCTCGTGCACCACGTCGTCGATGCACAGGGCCGGCTCGGTGCTCATGCCGGTGAAATCGGCCTGTGACGTGAACGCCGTGGGCATGCCGAGACTGCCCAGCGCGGCACCCAGCTCGGCCGGCAGGCGGAACGTCCACCGGGGCAGGCGCAGTTGGACGTCGGTGATCTGGAACCCGCTCAGCAACGCGCCCAGCCAGGTCGCACCGAGGTTCGCCTCGACCGCGGCGAGATCGTCCCGGGTCGGCATGACGATGGCCATGGCAAGCCCGTCGCCCGCGTACGGCACGTCGACCGCGCGCCACCCGTCCCCCTCCAGGTAGCCCATCCTGTCGAACGGCCCGCGCATGACCGGGGCGTCGACGACGGTCCCGTCATCCCTGGTGAACGGTTCCACCGCCGTGGCCGTCACGGTGAACGGATACTTCCAGGCCGCCCTGAGGTAGATCGTGTTGGTCAGCATCAGGCTGGTGTCGGAGCCCACGGCGTCGGACTGCAACAGCTCCGGGATCTTCGCGTTGGTCCGATCGGACACCCAGGTGTTGATCTCCTGGCGGGCCACCTCCGGCGCGCCGCGGAAGTCGACCGGTTGCGGCGCGGCACCGTAGTAGCCGGCGAGGGCGTCCCGGAACCCGGGTCGCAGGACCAGGTCGAGTCGTGTCCACAGCGCGTTGGCCGTGGTCAGCCGAGGCTGCTTGATCCCGTCACCATCCTGGTACCGGCCGGCGAGCGCCTGGTCAACGGTGTTGAACCCGCTGTCGAGCGCGCCGGGGCGCGGATGCGGCGCGTGAAGCACCGCGTCCATCTCGTCCGCCGTGGTCGAGCCGGCGCCCGCCCTGGTCATCGCAAGCGCGAGCCCGACCGAGTACGGCGCGCACACCACATTGCCGCCTGCCCGGGTCGACGCCAGCGTGCGGTAGAGGTCGGCCGTGAAGCCGCGAACGGCGGTAGCGGCGGCCGGCATCGTGGCCGGGTCGGGTGGTACGCGGTCCGCATCCGTCGAGGCGGACCGCGGGCCGAGCCGGCGGGGATCACCTGGTGCGGCGGTAAGGGCAGCGGCCGCGAGCGGTACCGCCCGCAGAACCGATCGACGCGAGACCATGTATCGACGGTAGAGCAGTCCCATGATGGCCCACCAGAGACGAACCCAAATTCATCGAAGTTCAGCAATGCTTGCTACTCGTGCGTTGAAGTAGATCGCTGTCCGCTCATGTCTCTAAGTAGCCGCGATGAGTGCCCGGCGGACCAGTTGCGGCGACTGTGAGAGCTACGCTGCGGTGGTGATCGACTTTCGCGCGGCGGTTGAAGCACGGGATCCGGACGCTGTCGCGGCGGCCCTGGCCGACAACGTGGTGTTTCGCAGCCCGGTGGCGTTCAAGCCCTATTCGGGCAAGGCAATCACCGCGGCGATCCTGCGCGGCGTCCTGCGGGTCTTCGAGGACTTCCGGTACACCCGTGAGCTGAGCGGCGACAACGGTCGCGATCACGCGCTGGTGTTCGAGGCCCGGATGGGCGACGTCGCCATTGAGGGCTGCGACTTCCTGCACCTGGATGAGAGCGGCCTGATCGACGAGTTCACGGTCATGGTTCGTCCGCTGTCCGCCGCGCAGGCCCTGGCCGCCGCGATGGCCGCCCAATTCGAGCAGATCCAGCGTGAGGCCGCCGCCGGTTAGGTGGCAGCCGAAGCGCGACGTACTGCCGGCGCCGGAAGACCGAGTGGGCGCCATCCGCCAAGGCGCCTACCGATCGGTTGAGGTGAGCCCGTTTGGTGGTGTGTCCTCCAGCAAGGTGAAACCTGAGTGATTTTCCTCTTCTGTCCGACACTTCCGCTGGGCGTCAGTACGGTGAGGTTTGGGCGATCAGGCACGTCGTCGCGGCACCGGAGCCCGGCCGCTGTCGGTGCACGCGCTCGCACAGCGGTGCTTCCGACTGGTTGCGGCTCCGGCGAGGTCGCGTTGGCGCCATGCACATCTGCCCGCGCTCGGAAACCACTGACCAACGAGGGGGAAGAGACATGCTCGGTATCTCGCTACGTCGGCCGAAGACCATCGCCGCAACGCTCGTCGCCGCAACGCTGGTGACGGTGCTCGGCTCATCCGCCCCACACGTGTCCGCGGACGGCGGTGTGCGGCCAACCCCCGACGAGGGGCACCGCAACAAGCCGACAATCGTCCTGGTGCATGGCGCCTGGGCCGACGGCTCGAGCTGGAGTGGGGAGGTCCGCAGACTCCAGGCACGCGGTTTCGAGGTCCAGGTTGCGCCGCAACCCAGCCGGGGGCCGACGATCGACACCGGTTACCTGAAGGACTTTCTGTCCACCATCGAAGGGCCGATCGTGCTCGCGGCCCACTCGTACGGCGGCTTTGTGGCAAGCAACGCCGCGACCGGCAACAGCAACGTCAAGGCGCTCGTGTTCGTCGACGCCTTCGCCCCGGACAAGGGGGAGACCGTGGAAGAACTCACCGCCGGCTCCGGCTCGGTGCTTGAGCCGGCCTTGACCGACCCCACGAGCGTCTTCAAGCTCGTGCCGTTCCCGGGTGCCCCGGAAGGTGCGGTCGACGCGTACGTCCTGCCGAAGGTGTTCATCACCGGCTTCGCCAACGGTCTGCCTCGGCGGCAGGCGGAGGTGCTCGCCGTGACCCAGACCGCCCTGGCCACGAACGCCCTGGCGGAGCCGGCCACCGAGCCGGCGTGGAAGACCATCCCGGTATGGGCCGTGATCGGTACCGAGGACCGGGTCATCCCGCCGGCCCGCCAGGAGGAGATGATGAAGCGGGCGGGGGCCGACATCACCCGGATCGACGCCGGTCACCTGGGCCTGATCTCGAATCCCGGTGAGGTTACCGAGGTCATCCTGGAGGCGGCCCGGACGACCACCTGACGAGACGCCCTTCACCTCGGGGTCCGGTACCGGTAGAGGTTCTGCAGTTCCTGCATCGCCGTACCCCTGGTCGAACCGGAAAGAACGGGTCCGCCAAGAGGGCCGTGGCATCGCGATGAGCGATGCCACGGCCTGTTGTTGGGTCAGTCGGTCGCCTTGGCGGCGGCCTCGATCTGATCGGTGACCGCGCCCGCGTCGGTGACCATGGACAGGTGAGGGGCGTTGATCTCGGTGGTGTGTGCCTTGGCCCTCTTGGACATGGCGATCTGCTGAGCGGCAGGGATGACGGCGTCCTGCTTGCCGATCACCGACCACGAGGGAATGGTGCGCCAAGCCGGCTCGCCGGACTCCTCGACCAGGGCGTTGAAGGCCAGCGGACGCTGCCGGGCGGCCAGCACCGCCACGTCCTTGGCGGGAATGGTCTTGTCAGCGAACGCCTTGCCGAAGACCGACGGCTTCACGTAGAGGTTGACATTGTGCGGGTCGTCACCGGGGATCGCGACCTGGTCGAAGACGGTGGACGCCTCGGCCGCGAAGACCGAGCCCGGCACGGCCGAGGTCAGCGAGTACACGGTGTCGTGCTGGTCCGGGATGTACGCGTCGACGTACACCAGGGCCTTGACCTGCTTGTCGCCCAGAGCGGCGTTCGTGATGACCATGCCGCCGTACGAGTGCCCGACGAGGACGATCGGTCCGGTGATGGTGTCCAGGTACGCCCGGAGATTCGCGGCGTCGTTGCCCACGCCCGACAGCAGGTTCGGCGGCGTGACCACCCGGTAGCCGTCGTGCTGAAGCTCGGCCGTCACCTTGTCCCAGCTCGACCCATCCGCCCACGCGCCGTGCACGAGCACGACTGTCGGCTTGGCCGCCGCGGGGCGCGAATGGAGGAAGCCGTTACTCGTCGAGGCCTGGGCGCTGCCGATGCCGGCACCAGTCAGGGTGAGGGCACCGATGGCCACGCCTACGTAGATGAGGCGGCGCCGGAAGGACAATTTCACGGTGTTTCCTTTCACTTCTGCAAAAAGTCGAGCAGGGCGGCGTTGACCTGATCGCTGTGGGTCCAGGCAATGGCGTGCGGTCCGCCCTCGATGACGAGCAACCGCGTATCCCCGATGAAGGCGGGCAGCCGCTGACCGGTCACCCCGATGGGTAGGACTCGGTCCTGGTCGCCCTGGATCACGAGTACCGGCACGTCAATCTTGGCCAGGTCGTCACGGAAGTCGGTGAGCCAGGTCGGGATGCAGGCCACCGCGGCGACGGGAGATCCGGCCACGGCAACGGTCAAACTTGCCTGGAACGCCTCGTCGCTGACCCGTGAGCCGCCGTAGACGTCGAGGTTGTAGAAGTTCTCCAGGAACTGCTTGAGCCACCCGTTCCGGTCCGCCCGCGCCGCCTGGATGAACCCATCGAACAACGACTGCGGTGCGCCTTCGGGATTGTCGTCCGTTCGCAGGAGGAACGGCGGGATCGGCGACATCAGTACGGCTTTCGCGACCCGCCCGGTGCCGTAGCGGCCCAGGTAACGGGCAACGTCGCCGGTTCCCATCGAGTGACCCACGAGGATGGCGTCGCGTACGTCCAGTTCCGTGAGCAGCACGTCCACGTCGCTGGCGAACGTGTCGTAGTCGTACCCACTGGCGGGCTGGCTGGAATTGCCCCAACCCCGCCGGTCATACGTGATGACCCGGTAACCGGCTGCGAGTAGTGCGGAGACCTGCTTCTCCCAGGCCTGCCCGCTCAGCGGGTAGCCGTGACTGAGCACCACTGGCGTACCGGCGCCGTGATCCTCGTAATAGATCTCGATTGGGTTGGCTCCCTCTGAGCCAACGGTGACACGGGGCATGCGCACTCCTTGGGCTTGCGTTCCGCGCTGGGAACCTTGCCGAAGGTACTGATATGGCACCGTTTCTCGAATCACCCGAATCACGTAGTCCCTGTGTTTGGCGACCGACTCGACGGACAACGAGAGATGGGGGATGCGGGGGACCCGGGGAAAGCTGCAGGCTGGGCGAAAAGCGAAGCCGCTGCCCTTCCATCTCTAGGATGTCAATCGTGACGACGCCCGACCGCAGGCTCCCGGACGCGCCGCAGTCCCGCTGCGAGTTCAAGGTCTTCGGCGGTCTTGGCTGCCGGCGGGACGGCTCGGACGTCGATCTTGGCCCGGTACGCCAGCGGATCATCCTGGCCAAGCTCCTCGCCGCCGGCGGTGACGCGGTCAGCCTCGAGAACATCATCGACAGCCTGTGGGACGAACAACCGCCGGCCAGCGCCGCCAACCAGATCCACCGGCACGTCGGGAACCTCCGGCGGATTCTCGAACCGGACCTGGACGTCCGCGAAACCGGTCGATTCCTCCTACCGGCGGGTACGGGCTACCGGCTGCTCCTCGCGACCGAGGCCTCCGACCTGGCCATGTATCGCGAGTTGGTCCGGCGGGCCCGTGAGGCGCTCGCCGGCGGGGACGTCGTGGCCGGTGTACGGGCGTACCTGACCGCTCTGGAGCTTGGCCGCAGCCCTGCGTTCACCGACCTGCCAACCAGCGCGTTGAGTTCCCCGGAGTTCGTCGCCATCGAACGGGAGCGCGTCGCGGTGGCGCTCGCGGCCAGCGAGGCCGCGATCGCCCACGGCATGGCCGGCACCGCGTTGACCCCACTGCTGAGCGTTGCCGCCGCAGCTCCACTGGACGAGGCGCTACAGGCGTGCCTGATGCGCGCGTACGTCGCCACCGGTCACCGGGCGGAAGGGGTGCGGGTCTTCGAGCGGACCCGTCAACGTCTCGCCGAGGAACTGGGGGTGGACCCGGGGCAGGAACTGCGGGAGGCGTATCGGGAACTGCTGGCCAGTGGCTGGACCCTGCAGGAGGAACTGCATCCGCCGGAGGCTCCCCGGCCCGCACAGCTGCCGCCGCAGGTCGCGGGCTTTGTCCGCCGAAACGACGTGGCCGCCGTGCTCGACGACCAACTGTCCGACGCATTCAGCGATGCGGCCATCGTGATCACCGTGCTTGGCGGCATGGGTGGCATCGGCAAGACCGCGCTCGCCGTGCACTGGGCCCACCAGATCGCCAGCGAGTTTCCCGATGGCCAGTTGTTCCTGAACCTGAGGGGTCTCGATCCGGACGGACGCGTCATGTCATCGGAGGAGGCGCTCGCCACGTTGCTCGCGTCCCTGGGCGAGCCGGCGGTCTCGTCACCGCAGGAGAACGTCGACGCGCAGGCAGCTCGTTACCGCAGTCGCCTCTTCGGTCGTCGGCTCCTGATCCTCCTGGACAACGCGCGCGACTCCGAGCAGGTTCGCCCGCTTCTGCCAGCCTCCCGGGGCTGTCTGGTCATCGTGACGAGTCGCAACCGGATGACGAGCCTGGTCACCCGGGAGGGCGCACGTTATCTGCAAGTCGATCGGTTGACCGGCGCCGAGTCCCGCCAACTTCTGATCAACCGCCTCGGCGCCCGTCGCGCCACCACGAACCCGGACGCGTTGGACAAGGTCATCGCGCTCTGTGCCGGGCTGCCGCTCGCACTGGCGATCGTGGCGGCCCGCGTTGCCCTCAATCCGGCCCTGCCCTTGAGCGCCGTCCTCAGCGATGTCTCGGCGCCGTCGGCCAGACTCGACGCGTTGTCCAGCGCGGACTCGTCCGACGATGTCCGGTCGGTGTTCTCGTGGTCGTATCGCGCCCTCGATCCGTCGACGGCGCAGGTGTTTCGTGCCCTCGCCGTCCATCCGGGTCCGGGGATCTCGCTGGAGTCGGTGGCCAGTGTCGCCGGAGTCGGTCGCACACAGGCGCGCGTACTGCTCAGGGAATTGGTGACCGCGAATCTGCTCGACGAGTCGCAGTTAGGGCTTTACGGTCTGCACGACCTGTTGCGGGCCTACGCGGGCGAGCTCCTCGACGCGGATCAAGAACGACCGGGGTACGAGCGGCGTCTCGTCACGCATTACCTGCACTCGGCCCGCGCCGCCTACGCGAGGCACCACCGGCAGCCAGTCGGCACCGTCGGCGAACCGCCGTCGGGTGTGACGCCTGAATCGTTCGACAGCGTGCCCCAGGCTGCCGCCTGGTACGCACGGGAACGATCCGCGCTGTGGGCGACGATCGATCTGGCCCTCGCGCACGGCCTGGGGCGCGACGCGGCGGCTATGGTCCTCGCCGCCTCAGCACCGGGCAGCAACTCCATACCCGTGGGCCGGACACCGACCGTACTTGCGATCCTCGACATGGTCAGCGTGCTCGGCGAGCCGCTGACGGAGGCAGAACTTCTTCGTACCGTCGGTGAGGCCTCCGCCCCGCTCCCACAGGCCGACGAATATCTCCGTCGAGCCTTGTCCATCTTCGAGGGCGCCGAAGAACTCGCCGGACAAGCCGAGGTCCTGCGAAACCTCGCCGTGCTCTCGTTGTCGCGTGGCGACCACGACGCCGCCAACGCGTACGGCGAACGCGCGGTGGGTCTTGCCCGGCAGACGGGGCACCAGGAACTGCTCGCCGTTTCGCTGCTGACACTTACGAGAGCACTCCTGGGGTCCGACCAGTTCGAGGCTGGCACGCGGGTCGCGGACGAAGGGCTGGCCATCGCGGAGGCGAAGCACCTCGATCACCTGAAGATCTACTACGCCCAGCTCGTTGCGGAGTCCTCGTGGAAACTCGGCCGGCTCGAACGGGCGGCGACGGTGTCGGAGTGGGGGTTGACGGAAGGCGTCTGTGAGTCGAACGGGCCCCGGTGTGCCGTCGCGGCGATCCTCGCGCGGGCCGCATTCGATCTAGGCGAACTGGTGCCCGCGGAACGGGGGTGCCAGCAGTTCGAAAACCTGATCGCCGACAACGGCTTCCGGGAACTCATCGAGTTCTCCGGCATTGAGGAGGCCGAGGAATACAGGACCATGGTCGCGTATGTCCGGGCCCGGCTCAGCTTGATGAGGGGCGCGTCGTAAGCGGGTAGGGCGAGCACTCAGCCTGCACTCGTCGTGCACAACGGTGCGATCGGATGGTCGTCGAGACCCCGAACCCTCGCCCGAGGAGCACCATGCACTGCGTCGTAGCCGAGCCTGCCCGAGTCGTTCCCCGTGCGGCACTGACCCCACGACAGGAACAGATCGCCCTGCTGGTGGCGGCGGGCTCCACAAACGTCGAGGTCGCGACGAACCTGGTCATCAGCGCCCATACCGTCAAACATCACCTACGCGGAGTGTTCCACAAGCTGGGCGTCGCGTCTCGCCGCGAACTACGCAGCAGGCTGGCCTACCACGACACGACCAACCACTTCGCCCAGAACTGCTGCCTGACCAGCCAGGAGCGGGACATTGCGCAGCGGGTCTCGAACGGCGCGTCCAACCGCGAGGTGGCGGCACAACTGTTCATCAGCCCGAGCACGGTGGACTATCACCTACGCAAGATCTTCCGCAAGCTCGACATCACCTCACGCCGAGAACTGGCGAGACGAGACGCCCTTGCCGCGCCTCGACCGAAGGCCTTGCCCGAATCATCTTAGTCATTAAGATAACTGCATGCGCGTATCAACGGACTTCTCGGTGGCAATCGCCGGCGCCGGCCTCTCCGGCCTCTGCCTCGCCCAGTACCTGATGCGCGCCGGCATCGACGTGCACGTCTACGAGCGGGACCCGGGCCCCTTCGTCCGGCGGCAGGGCTACCGGATCATTCTCGACCGGTACGGCCTGGAGGCGCTGCGCGAGAGCCTGCCCCGCTCGCTGTACAACCTGGCGCTGACCACGGGAGACGAGCCCGGCGGGCACCTGCGCTTCACCGACAGCCGGCTGCGGGACGCATTCACCATCACCTTCAAGGACGAGCCGCACGCGACCCGCCAGGTCGACCGGCTGACCCTGCGGTCGATCCTGCAGTCCGGACTGGACGGGCGTATCCACTACGGCAAGGACGCCGTCGCGGTGGACAGCGACGACCCGGCACGGTTGCTGCTGCGGTTCTCCGACGGCGGGGCCGCCGCGGCAACCGTCGTCGTGGGCGCGGACGGCGTCGGCTCGGCGCTGCGCGCGCAGATCATGCCGGACGCCGACCCGGCGAACACCCCGATGGCGGGCATCTACGGCCGGTCGCCCCTTTGGCGTAACGGCGAGAGCATCATCCCGGACGCGCTGCGTACCAGCGGGGTCCTGGCCATCGCCGACCGGCCGGGCCGCGCCTTCTTCTTCACCTCCATGCGGTTCGGCGAGAGCCCGCCGGAGGCGTTCGCGCGCCTGGCCCCGGGCAGCTATGCGCCCACCGGCGACGACTACGTCATGTGGGGACTGCTGCTCCGGCAGGAGGAGGTGCCCATGGGCATCCGGGGCGACCTGCTGGCGCTGTGGAGACTGGCCTCCGGGATGAGCATGGACTTCCACCCGGTCATCCGGCGGCTGGTCGGCACGGCCGAGTTGGACGCCACGGTGCTCAACCTCTTCGCCACCGGCCAGCGCCCGCGCCGGTGGGCGGTGCCCCGGGCGACGATGATGGGCGACGCCGTGCACGTCATGCCGCCGTTCGGCGCTCACGGCGGCAACACCGCGCTGCGTGACGCCGCCGTGCTCGGCCACAAGCTGGTCGAGGCCCGGGCCAGCGGCACGTCGGTGGAGGAGGCGATCGCCAGCTACCAGGACGAGATGGTGCCCTATGCCTTCCGTGCGGTCGACACCGCCGCCAGGCTGATGCGCCGACTCACCGGGGGAGCTGCCGCACCCCACTGGGTGCTGACCCGCGTGTTACCTCGGCTGCACCGGGTCACCGTGCCGGAGGGATGATTGCGGGCATGTCCCACGAGCCGGCCCGTGCGTCCGCGATCGACGACCTCATGCGTGCCGGACGGGAGATGTCGCGGCTGTCCATGGTGTTCCGGTACGCCATCGCGGAGCGGCTGGGCCTCACCGTGAGCGACCTTGAGTGCCTGGACTACCTGGCGGACGTCGGATCCGCCACCGCGGGCCAGGTCGCCGAGCGGACCAACCTCACCACCGGGGCGGTGACCAGCATGCTCCGCCGGCTCCAGCAGGCGGGCTACGTGACGGCCGAGCGCGATCCGGCGGACCGGCGGCGGGTGATCGTCGCCCTGCGGCCGGAGCGGATCGCCGAGTTGGAGCGACCGTACGAGCGGTTCGCCGAGCGGGCGGAGCGGCTCGTCGAGGGCTACAGCGTCGAGGAGGTCATGCTGCTGGTCGGGCACTACGACCGCATGCAGGCGATGTACGTCGCCGAGTTGGACGCCCTCCGCAGCGGCGATACCGTCCGGCGGTCCGCCTGAGGCGGCTGGCGATTAGCGGTGGCGGAAGGCGGCGAAACGTCGGCATTGGCGCGTGGTGAACGACGGGTATCCCGGGCGGGGGTCCTGCGTCGATCATTGCCGGGAGATAGATGCGAGTCACTCTCACCTCCTGGCGGAACGCCCGGGCGCGGAGGGCGAGACGTCGGCACCGGAAGCCGGGCGTGACCGAACGGCCCGACTCCGCGTCCCCGGAGGATCGCCATGCCCCGTCCCGCTGCCCGTAACCGGCTCGCGGCGTTCACCGCCGCCGTCCTGACCGCGAGCGTCCTGACGGTGACCCCGCCGTCACCGGCGCTGGCCGCCACAACGTTCGCCGCCAACGACTACTGCCTCGGCCAGTGTGCCGACATCCTGCCCCCTGGGCAGAACGGCAACGCCACCCTGGTCGCCATCCTGGCGCACCAGGCACTCGGCACCCGCCCGGCGCACTCCAGCGACCAGCTCGACGAGTACGCGAACCTGGTCTACAACTACGCCGGGCTGACCGACGAGCAGATCGCCCACTTCTACAACGACGCCTCGTTCGGCGTCCCGGCCGCGCAGGTCGAGAGCACCGTCTCGCCGCGCGCGGACGTCACCATCGTGCGGGACAAGGCCACCGGCGTCCCGCACGTCACCGGCACCACCCGCGCCGGCACCATGTTCGGCGCCGGCTACGCCGGGGCCCAGGACCGGCTCTGGGTGATGGACCTGCTGCGGCACGCCGGTCGCGGCACGCTCACCTCGTTCGCCGGCGGCGCGCCCGGCAACCGGGAGCTGGAGCAGAGCATCTGGGCCAACTCGCCCTACTCCGAGGCGGACCTGCAGGCCCAGGTGGACGCGCTGCGCCTCAAGGGCGCCCGGGGCCAGCAGCTCTACACCGACGTGGTCGACTACATCGCCGGCATCAACGCCTACATCGACAAGTCGATCGCCGAGGACAACTACCCGGGCGAGTACGTGCTCGCCGGCGCCGGCAAGCCGACGCACTTCACCATGACCGACCTCATCGCCACCGCCGGCGTCGTCGGCGGGCTCTTCGGCGGGGGCGGCGGTAGCGAGATCCAGTCCGCGCTGGTCCGGGTGGCCGCCCGGGCCAAGTACGGTGCCGCCGAGGGCGACCGGGTGTGGGCGGCGTTCCGCTCGCAGAACGACCCGGAGACCGTGCTCACCCTGCACGACGGGCAGAGCTTCCCGTACGGGGCGACGCCACCCGGCGCGACCAGCGCGGTGCTCCCCGACGCCGGCTCGGTGGTCGCCGAACCTCTCGCCTACGACGCCACCGGCGGGGCCGCCGCCCGCACCGGCGCCAGCACCGCCACCCCGGGGCTGCTCGGCGGCCTGGCCAACCTGCGCGCGCACGGCATGTCCAACGCGGTCGTGGTCTCCGGACGGCACACCACCACCGGCAACCCGGTGGCCGTGTTCGGGCCGCAGACCGGCTACTTCGCGCCGCAGTTGCTGATGCTCCAGGAGTTGCAGGGGCCGGGCATCAGCGCCCGCGGCGCCGCGTTCGCTGGGCTCAACCTCTACGTGCTGCTCGGCCGCGGCCAGGACTACGCGTGGAGCGCGACCTCCGCCTCCCAGGACCTCACCGACACGTACGCGGTGCCGCTGTGCACCACCGACGGCAGCGCCCCGACGCTGCGCACCAACCGCTACCTCTACCACGGGCAGTGCCTCGCCATGGAGGCGCTGGAGCAGCGCAACTCCTGGTCCCCGACGCTGGCCGACTCCACCCCGGCCGGCTCGTACACGCTGCGCGCGCTGCGCACCAGGTACGGGTTGGTGGCCCACCGGGGCCTGGTCAACGGCCATCCGACCGCGTTCACCAAACTGCGCTCGACCTACCGGCACGAGGCTGACTCGGCGATCGGCTTCCAGGCATACAACGACCCGTCGGCGATGGGCAGCGCGGCGGCCTTCCAGGCGTCCGCGGCCACCGTCGGGTACGCGTTCAACTGGTTCTACGTCAACTCGACCGAGGCGGCGTACTTCAACTCCGGCTCGAACCCGGTCCGTCCGGCCACGGCCGACCCGAACCTGCCCACCAAGGCCGAACCGGCGTACGAGTGGGCCGGCTGGAACCCGGACACCAACGACGCCACATACGCCCCGGCGTCGGCGCATCCGCAGTCGGTCAACCAGGACTACTACGTCAGCTGGAACAACAAGCAGGCGCGGGACTTCGGGGCCGCGGACGGCAACTTCAGCTTCGGCTCCGTACACCGGGGTCAGCTGCTCGACGGCCCGGTGCGTGCGGCGATCGCCCAGCGCAAGCTCGGCCGCGCCGACGTCGTCAAGATCATGGCGGATGCGGCGGTGATCGACCTGCGCGGCCAGCAGGTTCTCGGCGACCTGCTGCGGGTGCTGGACAGCACGCCGGTCACGGATCCGGCGCTGGCCGACGCGGTGGGCAAGCTGCGCGCGTGGCAGCAGGCCGGGGCCCGCCGGGTGGAGACGTCCCCCGGCTCCAAGGTCTACCAGCACGCCGACGCCATCCGGATCTTCGACGCCTGGTGGCCGCTGCTGGCCTCGGCGCAGTTCCGCCCCGGCCTCGGGCCGGACCTCTACGCGGCGCTGGTCGACGCCATCGAGGTGAACGAGGCGCCGTCAGGCGGCCAGAACGGCGGGCGCGACGGCGCCGCGAGCTGGGCGTTGCAGGGTCAGGCGCACAAGGGCTCGTCGTTCCAGTACGGCTGGTGGGGCTACGTCGACAAGGACCTGCGCACCGTGCTCGGCGACCCGGTGGCCGGTGGGCTGGGCCGCGCGTACTGCGGCAACGGCAACCTCGGCGCGTGCCGGCAGGCCCTGCTCGACACGCTCGGCCAGGCCGCCGCGGTGCCGGCCACCACGGTCTACCCGGGCGACAAGTCCTGCGGGGCCGGCGACCAGTGGTGCGCCGACTCGATCGCCCAGTCCGGGCTCGGCGGCATCACCCACCCGCTGATCGCCTGGCAGAACCGCCCCACCTACCAGCAGGTCGTCTCGTTCCCGGCGCGCCGTGGTGACGACGTCACCAACCTGGCGCAGGGCCGTCCGACCACCGCGTCGAGCACCCAGTTCCTGACCAGCCACACCCCGGACAAGGCGGTCGACGGCAGCCTGAGCAGCCGGTGGGCCAGCAGTTACAACGACAACCAGTGGCTGCGGGTGGACCTCGGCGCGGCCCGCAGCGTCAGCCGGGCCGTGCTGCGCTGGGAAGCCGCGCACGGCACCTCGTACCGGATCGAGGTCTCCGGCGACGGCACCTCCTGGACGCCGGTGTTCGCCACCACCACCGGCGACGGCGGCGTCGACAACGCCACCTTCGCCCCGGTCACCGCCCGCTACGTGCGGGTGTACGGGGTCAAGCGGGCCACCTCGTACGGGTTCTCGCTCTACGAATTCGAGCTGTACGGAAAGTGACAGTGCCTGGAGGGGCCGGTGGGAATCACTCGCCAGCCCCTCCGGTGCACAGCGGGGGCCAGTTAACGGGTCGGCTCCCCGGACGGCTGCACGAGGAACGATTTGATGTGTTCCAGCGCCATGTCCAATGCGACCTCCATGGGTGCGACATCGTGCGCGGCGTTCGCCAGCAGGTAGCCCCCTTGCAAAGCGGCCATCAGTCCCGTGGCCAGCTTCTCCGGGTCGGCATCCTGGCGCAGTAGACCGCTGTCCCGCATCCGGTGCAGACCATCACTGATCAGCCTTTCCCATGCCGCGAACGTCTCCGACAGGGACGATCGAGCCTGCTCATCCTGATCGGACAGCTCAAGCGTCATCGACCCGAGGCCGCACCCGTATTTGCCGTTGTTCAGGGAATTGGCCTGGACCAGCGCGTTACGCCACCGGACCAGTCCTGAGAACGATCTCAATCGTTCGAGCCCTGCGCGTTCACGCTGAAGCACGAGCGCGCCTCGATATTTGACCAAGGCGCGCACGAGTTCCTGCTTGTCGGCGAAGTGGTGGTAGAGCTGAGACTTGCTCGTCTGGCTTGCCTCGCGGATGTCGTCAAGGGTCGTCGCGTTCACTCCGCGCACGAGCATCAGCCGGTTCGCTGCCTCGAGGATCCGCTCTCGCGTCGCGACGCCCCGTTGACTGATCCTCCGCCTGTCCGTCGGCGCAGCCACCCGCTCGTCGCCCATCTGTCAAGTCTATCCAGCGGCGAGATGATCTAGGGAAAACGGACCTCGGAGTCCATTCGGCGCTGTGGCGCATGCACCTGATGGTGACCGGCGGACGTACGTGCCGTCGGCTCGGCCCGGACTCGGCGCGCGGACCCGGGGTCCGCGCGCCGGAGGTGTCAGGCCGTCGCCCGCTTCGGAAGCTTCCACCCCGGGCGGGGGAAGTGGCAGGTGTATCCGTCGGGGTAGGTCTGCAGGTAGTTCTGGTGCTCAGGCTCGGCTTCCCAGAAGTCGCCTGCCGCGGTGACCTCGGTGACGACCTTGCCGGGCCACAGACCCGAGGCGTCGACGTCGGCGATGGTGTCCTCGGCGACCCGCTTCTGCTCGTCGCCGGTGTAGAAGATCGCCGAGCGGTAGCTGATGCCGACGTCGTTACCTTGGCGGTTCTTCGTCGACGGGTCGTGGATCTGGAAGAAGAACTCGAGCAGCGCGCGGAAGTCGGTCTTGTCGGTGTCGTAGACGACCTCGATGGACTCCGCGTGGGTGCCGTGGTTGCGGTAGGTGGCGTTCGGCACGTCACCGCCGCTGTAGCCGACGCGCGTGGACACGACGCCGGGCTGGCGGCGGAACAACTCCTCCATGCCCCAGAAGCAGCCGCCGGCGAGGATTGCCTTTTCGGTGTTCACGTCGTCCCCTTGCCTGTCGTCGTGCCAGCCCACCTGGACACGCGAGTACAGACACTCTCCGGGTCGGCTATATTCCCGCATCCTCTGCCTTTCCTGGACTCTAAAGTCCAGAAAGAATGCTCAGTCGAGGCCAGGCAATCTGCCCTGGTGACGGAGTGATCTGGCACTTCCCGTGCGGCCACACCAGCACCACTGGCCCAATAGTGGACTTGGCAGACCATTTGTCGGCACCGGACGCGCTGCCGGCCGTCCGGCCGCGCTCGACTTCGGCGCACACGAGTTCGTCGACCTCGGCAGCGAGGCCCTGGAAGACGTCGGCGGGGTCGATCTGGTCTTCGACGTCATCGGCGGTGACATCGGGAAGCGGTCGGCAGGCCTGATTCGAGCCGGAGGAACACTGGTTTCCGTTGTGTCGGCCGTCCGAGGCGCGGCCCGCGGACGGCCTGGCGACAGATGTCGTCGTGATGCCTGATCGAACCAACTGGGTGAAATCGTCCAGCGGGTACGAGACGGGCGACTGCGGACGTCGCAGGCCTCGACCACGCCGTCGCCGCTCTCAACCCAGGCAGGCGGATCACCGGAAAGACGATCATCCGCGACCGCTCCTGGCGGTTCGGGGACAGCGACAGTCGTGGTCGGAGCCTCCACGGCACATGCTCTCCGTGGAGGCTCCGACCACTGTTAACGGATTGGTTGGCTAGGTCAGAGGCGCGGGTCCTGCTGGACCTCCAGGGCGTTGAGGATCGGGTCGCTCTCGCCCTTGTCGCGGCGGAGCTCGATCTTCAGATCGCCACCGGCGTGCTCGACGGTGACCGTGTTCAGGTCGGCGCTCAGCGCGCCCACCTTCGCCTGCACGTCGTGGTCGTAGAGCACGACCTTGCCGTCGGCCAGCACATCGAAGGCACGCTTGCCGGCCTTGACCTTCTCGATCTCGGCGAAGTCGAGGCCGATCCGGTACGTCCCGGCGGGGGCGTTCCTGAACACGTAGCTGAACGTCTCGCCGGTCCGCTGGGTGCGGAACAGCGCGTCGTCCTCGGTGCCGGCGATGTCGGCCCTGGTGGCACGCGCGTTGCCGCCGACGTAACCCCACGGCCGCGAGCCGAGCCCCTGGTCGGGTGACCAGAAGAAACCGTTGGCACCGACGTACCCGGAGCCGCCGACGTCGACGCCCTTCCAGTAGGCCGAGGTCGCCAGACGGACCGGCTTGAGCTGGGCTTCGCCCTTGCCGGCGTTCGACGCCACCAGCACGTCCCCGACGAGCACGCCGGGCTCGACGCCGGCGTTGTCGGCCGTCGCCGTGACCGTGGTGGACTCGCCGGCCGCGAGCGTGACCGTGCCGGTTGCGGCGGCGCCCGTGAGGGTCAGCCACGCGAGGTCGGCGGCCTCGTGCCCGCCGTCGCTGGTGCGCTTCTGCTCGCCGATCCGCACCTCGAGCGGGGCGGAGCCGGTGTTGGTCACGGTCACGTCGGCCGTCGCCTTCTGGTCCTTGTCGAGGAGCCAGTCGAGGTCACCTCCGGTGACGGTGGCGACGCCCGTGGTCAACGCCGTGTCGACCACCTCGGCCTGATCCTTCCTGGCGATGGTCACCGGCTGGCTGGCGGTGACGTAGTTCGGCGCCTCGACCTGCACGGTGTTCTCGCCGACCAGCGCCTGGGCCTTCCACCGGCCCTTCGCGTCGGTCGTGATGACCCGCTCACCGGCCGGCCCCTTGAGCGTGACGATCGCGCCCTCGATCGGCTTGCGGTCGTTCGCGTCGGTGACCGTGCCCTCGATCGTGCCCGAGGCCGGGAGGGTGTACTCCAGCCCCAGACCGGCCTTCAGGATGGGCTGGTTGAAGGAGTACTGACTCGCCGGGTTGCCCGTCAGGCTCTCCACGCCGACCGTCGCCGACGACCCGCGGGTGAGCGGGTTGTCGCCGCCGACGCCGTCGCCGTACCCGATCTGGATCCGTCCGTCCGCGATCAGGGTGACCGAAAAGCTCACCCGCGCCGTCTGGTCACTGTAGAAGGCGACGTTGCGCCACTCGACGACCTGCGCCGCCAGCCCGTCCACCTCGGTTGTGCCGAAGTAGATGCCCGCCTCGTCGTCGACGATGAGGTCGTCCCAGAGCGGATAGATCGCGTCGATCGGGTACGGCGACGGCAGTGCCGTGTTGTTCCCCAGCGTGCTGGCCCGGTCGAAGGTCAGCGTGCCGTTCGTCGTCACGCACACGCCGTCCCAGGCCGTGTCGTAGAACGGGGCCAGGAAGCTGGAGTCGAACCACAGCGGGCCGCAGAGGTCGTCGCCGTGCCACCCGGACTCCTGCGTGCCCTGGCGGTAGAGCCCGTCGGTCACCTTCATCGAGTACGAGCGACCGGCGGGGGCCACCGGCACGGGACCGGGCTCCGGCTGCTCGGGCTGGGGCTCCGGCTCCACCACGTCCGCGCGCGGGTCGAGCGTCACCCGCAGCGCGGCGATGGTCGGGGCCTTCAAGCCCTTCGAGCCCCGCAGCTCCACGGTCAGCGGACCACCCTCGTGCTTCACGACGGCGGTGCGCCAGTCGGCGGCGTTCGGCCCCACGGCCCCAGCCGGGTCGTAGGCGTAGTCGGTCAGCGTCCCGTCCACGAGGACGTCGAACACCCGCTTGCCCGTGGCCACCTTCTCGATCTCGGCGAACCCGAGGTCGATCGCGTAGGTGCCCTTGGGCGCGTCCGGAAAGCGGTAGAACAACTGCTTGTCCGCCGTGGTGCGCTGCGACTGGAACAGGGCGTCGTCCGTCGTGCCGGCGATCCCGGCGTTCGTGGCGGCGACCTTCGTCTTGCCCTCGTAGCCCCACGCCTTCTTGCCGGCGGGCTGGTCGGCCGACCAGGCGTAGCCGGAGCCGTCGGTGAACTTCGAGCCGCCGGCGTTGACGCCGACCTGGTACTTCGTGGTCGTGAGCGTCACCGGGACGTAGGTCTTGGACTGGCGTCCGGAGTCGGACCGCACCACGATGTTCGCGCCGAGGACTCCGGGCTTGGTGTCCTTCCCGGAGATCGAGACCGTGACGGTCGTCGACTGACCGGGGGCGAGGGTGCCGCCGGTCGAGGAGAGCGACAGCCACGGCAGGTCGGTGAGCAGGTCGTCCTCGACGTCGACCAGCACGACGTCGTCGGCGACCTGGTCCGCCGCCCACAGCGCACCGGTCGAGTCGGTTTCGAGGCCGCCGCCCTGGCCCGCCTTCTGGCCGGGGAACCACCACGCGTTCACCAGCGAGCAGTCGTCGGGGTCGACCTGCAGCAGGCGGGTGGGCCGGTTCGAGGTGAGGTCGGTGTACCAGATGGTGTCGGACGCCTGGTTGTAGGCCAGGCCCATCACCTCGGGCAGCGGCGGGGCGCAGAAGGACAGCAGCGCACCCGGGTTGTCGTGCGACGTCCCGGCGACGGTGCCGATCATGCCGTTCCTCCGGCCGCCGACGTAGAACACGTCCTCGGTCGGGTTGTAGGCGAGTCCGGTCAGCTGCAGCGTGGACCAGTCACCCTTGATCTGCCGGGTCTCCTTCCCGGTCTGCCGGTCGAAGCAGTGGATGTAGCTGGCCGGGCTGTCCTCCATCTGGCACATGTCACCGGTCTTGGTGTCGAGCGCCATGTCGAACGCCCGGTACGCCGGGTTCCACGCCGCGTCGAAGACCTTCCCGGTCGGCTTGCCCGTCACCGTCCAGGCGGTGTTGGTCCGCGCGTTGTAGTCGTGGACCCAGACGTCGCCGTCGTACCCGACGCCGGAGGGCTCCTTCTCCGCGATCGTGCCCGGAATGGCGATCCGGGTGATGACGTCACCACCGGAGGTCGCGCCGACCTTGCCGGCCGCCTGCGCTTCCGCGGCGGGTGCCGTGGCGGCCTTGCCGTCGACGTTCGACGGCTTCATGCCGCTCGCACCGGTCTTCCAGGCGGCGAGGTCGATGGTGCTGGCCGTACCCGTGCCGGTGCGCCCGGTGGTACCGGCGGCGTCGAGGTCGGGGTGGCGCGCGGCCTCACCCAGGTTGTACGTGAGTGGGGCGGAACCGTTGTTGGTCAGCGTCAGCGAGCCCACGCCGTTCTGGTCGGTCCCCAACAGCGCGTCGAGGCCGTCGGTCTTCAGGCCGGCGGCACCCGTGGTCAGACGCGCGTCGATCGTGGCATTCGCGTAGAGCTTGTCGAGGGAGAAGGGGTACGCCGCGGTCGTGTAGTTCGGCGCGTCGACAGTCATGGTGTAGTCGCCGACCGGGAGCTGGCGGTGCACGATGCCCGTCCCGTTGGTCGTGACGGCCTCGACGAGCCCAGACCTGTTGGTGAAGGAGACTTTGGCCCCGGCCACCGGCAGCCCGTCGTTCTGGTCGACGACTGTCGCGTCCAGGTACCCGAAGTCAGGCATGTCGTAGGTGACGATCATCCCGTCGCGCAGCACCGGGGCGCTGTCGGAGAACCGGATGCCGTCGACGCCGGCCCAGCCCTGGATGCCGGTGACGGCGTGCGCGCCGGCGGTCACCGGGTCGTCGCTCCCGATGCCGTCGCCGTACCCGAAGATCACCGTGCCCGAGCGGGTGAGCGTGGCCGAGTAGTTGACCGGCTCCGTGTACTCCGACCGGTCCGGATAGGCCCAGAGCTTGGCGTTGCGGAATTCGACGACGAACGCGTCCTCGCCGTTGACCTTGGTGGCTGCCGTGAAGACTCCTCCGCCGGGGGCGAACTCGACGGGGGTCTGGACCGAGAACGGGAAGATGCCCGCACCGCCGCTGCCGGGTCCGGTGCTGGTGTCCGGGGAGATCACGCCGCGCAGGCCGATGCCGAGGCTGTCGTGGCTGCCGTTGTAGAGCGCGATCGGGAACGGCAGCTTCACCGTCGCCCACACGCCATTGGTGAACGCGACCGGGTCGGTGCCGCGCAGGTACTCGCCGTCGGAGACGGCGCAGCTGTAGCCGCCCTCGTCGACGACGAGCCCGACGGTGTACTCACGCGACTCGTTCTGCGCGCCGACGGTCAGCGGGACGGTGGTGGGGGAGAAGCAGGCGTTGGGCTTGACTCCCAGTGTGTACCCGCCCTCGGGGACAGCGGTGATCGTGAACGCGCCGTTGGCGTCCGTGCGTACCGGCTTCAGCGGCGTGTCCCTGACGGAGACGTCGGCGTTCGGGACGGGCCGCTTCTTGTCGTCGACGACCCTGCCGCTGATGTCGTGCCGCACGGCGGCCGTGAGCGGCAGCTTGACCGAGGTGTCCTGGCCGAGGGTGACCGTGACGTTGGCGGTCGCGGTCAGGTAGCCGAAGACCTTGGTGCTGAGCTGGTAGTCGCCGACCGGGAGGTTCGTCGTGAACCGGCCGTCCTTGTCGGTTCCGATCGACCGGCTGAACGGCCCGCTGATCGTCACCTCGGCAGCGGGGACCGGGGCGCCGTTGGCGGTGACGACACCGGTGAGGGTGCCGCCCTGTCGGGGTGCGAGCTCGAGCAGGCGGACGAGGTCGAGCCGGCCCTCGCCGTACTTGTTGTTGACCTCGGCGGTGCCGCCGCACTCGGTGTCGTCGACGTCGACGGCCGACTCGGCGAGCAGGCGGCGGGTTGCCTCGACCTGCCCGATGAGGGTCGGGTCGTAGCTCCACAGGTCGGCGACGGCGCCGGCGACGTGGGGTGCCGCCATCGAGGTGCCGGCCATCTCGGTGTAGCTGTCGTTCGGGTAGGACGAACGGACGGCGACGCCCGGAGCGGAGATCTCGGGCTTGATCCGGCCGCCCTCACCCTCGCCCTTGCGGGAGAACAACGCGAGCGTGCCGTCCGAGTCGTACGCGCCGACGGAGTAGGCGCTCTCGGCGGAGCCGGGCGAGGAGACGGTGTCGCAGGCCGCGTACGGCGTGGTGTTGCCCGACGACCAGACGCTGAAGATACCCGCGGCGCTCCAGGCCTCGTCGATGGCCTGGAAGAAGTCGTCGAAGCTGTGCTCGACGGTCTGGCCCCACGAGTTGTTGATGACGTGGGGGCGCTTGGACGGGTCGGGGTTGTTTCCCTGGACGTCGGTCGGGGCGAGCAGCCACCAGCCGGACCGCAGCAGCGACTCGACGCCGGTGCTGTCGCAGCAGCCGTTCGTCGCGATCCACTGTGCGTCGGGGGCGACGCCGACGTGGTTGGTGCCGTCGTCGCCGACCATGGTGCCCATGGTGTGCGTGCCGTGGCCGTTGTCGTCGCACGGTGTGCCCGTGCAGGTGCCCCGGGTGGCCATCCAGTTGTAGTTGTGGTCGACGGTGCCGTCGGGCTTCGTGCCCCGGTACTGGTGCGCCAGGGCAGGGTGGTCGAACTGGACGCCGGAGTCGAGGTTGGACACGGTGATGCCCGCACCGGTGGCGCCCATGGCCCACGCCTGCGGGGCGTGGATGGCGTCCAGACCCCACGAGACGGTGCCTGCCTCGGCGGCGGCCTTCGGGGCGGTGGGGCGGGCAGCCTGGTCAGTGGGGATCTTCTCGTCCACGGGCTCGACCAGTGCGACCTGCGGTGTCGCGTGGATCTCGGCGACCTGCCTCTTCGAGGCCACGTTGAGGGCGAGCTTCTCGGTGCCTCCCTTGACGAGCACGGCGTTGGCGATCGGGTAGGAGGTGTACGTGACCCCTGCCCGGTCGAGGTCGGTGGAGACGGACGCCAGGGAGTCCTTCGTCGCCGCGGTCAGCGCGTCGTAGACGAACCGACCACGAGCGGTCCAATCGGTGAGCTTCTTCGCCGGCCCGAGGTCGGCTTTGGTCTCGAACGTGATCCAGAAGTCGGAAGCCGGAGACGTGCGGAAGCGGTCCTTCAGGTTCGAGGTGATCTTGTTGGCGGCGGCGCCGGGATCCGGCTCGGCGGCGGACGCCGGTGGTGCCTGGATCATGCTCAGGCCGACCGCTACGGCCAGCGAAGCCGCGAGGGCTGTGAGTTTCATGAGAGTCCTTCGACCTACAGGGGTTGGTAGGGGTCGTGGTTCTTGTGGTCGTCGGCACCGTCGCCGTCAACGTCACGGGCGTCGGGGGCGCTGACGCGCGGCTCCCGGGGCAGCTCGGGTGGTGGCAGGCGCTCGATGGCGGAGTCGTCACCCGCGACAGGTCGCTCAGGCATGCATTGCCCAACGGCTATGAATCATCCAGTCATGCTCGGCGGGACGAGTGGCCGTCGCTATCCAGCGGATACGTCAATTTTCACGACGCGTCGTCGAGGGAGTCCTCTTCTGCGAACACTCCGGCCTCCACTGCCTTGACCGCGAGCGCGGTCCGGGAGCTCACCTTCAACTTGCGCATCGCCGCACGCAGCTGCTGATCCACGGTGGCCGGTGACTTGGCGAGGATCCGGCTGATCTCCCGGTTCGTCTTGCCGGCAACGACCAGTTGGACCACGTCGAGCTCGCGTGGTGAGAGCTGGTCGCCGTACCCGCGCCGGCCGCCGCGCCACAGTCGCGGGACCTCGGCGCCGTGTTCGCGAAGCCGCTGTGCGACCCGGTCGGCATCGCCGCGGGCTCCGAGCCTGAACAGCTGCTCGTACTGTGCCGCCAGCAGCTCTCGGCCCTGCTCGATCTGGCCGTACGCGATGAGCGCCTCGGCTTGACGCTCCCGGGCGAGCATGGCGTCGTAGGGCCGCGGCAACGCGCTCCAGGCGCGCGCCGCGCGACCGTATGCCGCCGCCGCCCGGGCGTGGTCTCCGGCGGCGGCGAGCAGCAGGGCACGGCATACGGTGAGCGCGGCGCGCGGCGCAGGCGCCGTACGGCCACGCAGCCCTCTGGCGAACTGGCCGCCCAGACGTGTCGCGGCCTTCAGATCCCCTGCGGCGAGGTGCGCCTCGATCCGGGCGGGGACGAGGTCCGTCGCCCAGACCCAGATGCCCTTCCTCTGGACGGTGTCCATCGGCTCGTTCGTGATCTGCAACGCCCGGCTGCTGTTGCCGTCCGTGAGCCACAGTCTGGCCAGCGCGGCGGCAGCCTCCATCGTGTCGTCGGCCGCGCCGAGACGGGCGGACTCCTCGAGGACCAGCCGGAACTGCTCCTCCGCCGCGCGCCGCCGGCCGGCTGCGGCGGCCAGCCGGGCAGCGAGGCGAATGCTGCCGAGGTAGTGCGCCGGCCGGTCCCGGTCGGCGTCAGCGAGTGCCGCGCTCCGCTCCGCGAGACCCTCCCACCGACCGGTGAGCCACGCCAGGTTGGCCTGTTCGAGTCCGACGTTGTGGTGCAACCGGGACGCCTGCTCGGCCTCGGCGAGGCGCATGGCCACGACGAGGTGTTCCTCCGCGTCGGCGTACCGGCCCCAGAGCAGTGCGCCGGTCCCGACATTCGCGTGGATGCGCGCCACGTCGAGACGCTCTGCCGCGGTCGCGCCGTCGACGGGCAGGCCCGCGACGACGTCCCAGGCTTCCTCTTCGCCGAGCATGAGCAACGCCGCGGCTCGGTTGCCGGCCAGGTTCAGCCGCTCCGCCGGAAAATCGAACTCGGCGGTGAGTTCAGCGGCGCGATCCAGCCAACGCCGATGGGTCGACGCCGGCCACGGTCCCGCGTAGGCCCAGCCAAGGTAGGTCATTGCCCGAGCCGCCTCGACCGGGTCATGGTCGAGGTTGGCCACCGCCTGCTCCAGCTCGGTGAGTGCCGCCTGCGCCTCACCCCCGGTGATCAGGAGCCGACCCAGGGGGTTGCGGATCTCGGCCTGCTGGCGGGCGGAGAGACCGGGGGTCTCCAGCACCGAGCGCAGGGTACGGATCACGCGGTGGTAGACCTCGTCGACAGGTTCACGACGGCCCAGCGCGGCAACTCCGGCGACGCGCGCGACCCGTGCCCGATCCACCGGCGCCAGCACGGCCCACGTCAACAGATCGACCAGCAGGTCGACCGCCTTGGTGTGGTCACCCGAGGCCATGGCCAGCTCGGCGCTCTGCTCGGCGTACCGCGCCCAGGACTGCGTTTCGCCCGCCTCACGGAAGTGGTGGGCGAGGCGTGCCACCGGCGGCGGATGGATGTGCTCCAGGGCCCGTCCGGCCAGCAGGTGGAGGTGCCTGCGGTCGGTCAACGGGATCGCCTCGTAGACAGCCGTGGCGGCCAGCACATGCCGGAAGCGCCACCGGCCGCGGTCGTCTCCGTCCAGGACACCGGCGCCGGCCGCCTCCGTGACAGCGCCTCGGCACGCAGCTGGTGACAGACCGGCGGTCATCGCGATCGTGGCCACCGACGACCGCTCAGCCAACGTCGCCGCGGCTCGCAACACCTGCTGCGCCGTCGGCGACAGGCGGCCCACCCGCTCCCGGGTGGAGTCGCGCACCGTTGGCGGCACCTGTAGCTCGCGCAGCTTCAGCCGGACCCACTGTCCGTCGCGGAAGACGAGGTCGGCCCGGTCGCACATGAGGCGAACCGACTCCTCCACGGCCAGCGGAACGCCACCGGTCCGCTCGTGCATGAACGTCGTGAACTCCTGTGATATCGGATTGCCGTCCAGCATCGAGGACACCAGCGCCGCCGTGCCGTCGGGTCGCATGGGCGCCAGGGCGATCCTCAGCTGGGTCACGCCAGCAGGCAACCGGGACGTCAGCCGCAGCAGCAGCGAGCCGTCGTCCACCTCCTCCGGCCGATAGGAGATCACGAGGCTTGGCCCGTGCGACTGCTGTCGGGAGGTGACGAACAGCAGGAACTCCAACGTCACCTCGTCGGCCCAGTGCGCGTCCTCGAGCACGAGAACGTCGACACGCAGAGCCCGCAACAACTCGTCCAGGGCGCGGAACAGGCGATGCCGTGCCGCCTTCGCATCGTCCAGGGGCTGCAACGCGGGCGGCAGGTCCGCAGACCATTCCGGGAACAGGGGCCGTAACGCACCCGCGAGCTCGGTGAGCCGCAGTCGCGACACCGGGCCGCCGATCCCCCGGAACGCGTCGACGATCGGCCCCAACGTCAGCGACTCGCGAAGCGGTGGGCACACCGACACCAAGGCCGTGCGCTGGTCCGGCGCGGCCAGCCACTCTCGCAGCAGCCGGCTCTTCCCGATCCCCGCCTCGCCCTCCACCAGCACGATCGCCGGTGGCCGGGCCACGGCGCCCCGAAGCGCCGCCATCTCCCGATCACGACCCACGAAATGCGGCGTAGAAACGGTCGGTGCGGCGCCGTCCTCGGGCGAGGGGTCGAGCATGCGTGATGATCTCGCTTTTCCCGGCTCGGACACAAGTGCCATCGCGGCGACTCGGCGTTGCGGAATCCTCACCGCGAACGATCTTCTCAGCCGACGGACACCACTAACCCGGTTGCCGGTAGAGGCGGGACTGCCTAGCTTCCTCATCGTGGAGAACAAGGGTCGCAGCGCAGACAGGTGCGCCGGGTGAGCGGTCGTCTTCGCGAGATTGCCCGCCAGACGGTCGCGATCGCTGATTCGGGTCGCTATCGCAATGGCGCCGGTGACGAGGTCGACATCGGCGAGGCGGTACGTGCCGCAGTCGCCGGCACTCGTCTCCACCTGCCGCACGAGGTGCCCGCGGCCGGGAACGCGGAGCCCGGCGGAGGCAGAGCGGAGGTGACGAACGAGTCGACGTTGCAGGCGGCCCGTCGGCTGGCGCCCGGAGCGGCCTGTCTGGTGTTCGCCTCGGCGAAGAACCCGGGTGGTGGGTTCCTGGGCGGAGCGAAGGCGCAGGAGGAGAGCATCGCCCGATCCTCGGCGCTGTACCCGTGTCTCCTTGCCGCCCCGGAGTTCTACGCGTTCCACCGCGAACAGCGGGACCTGCGGTACAGCGACCGCGTCATCTTCTCCCCGGACGTGCCGGTGTTCCGGGACGACAAGGGCAATCTGCTCGACCAGCCGTACACGACGTCGTTCCTGACCGCTGCGGCGCCGAACCTGGGCGCGATCCTCCGCAACCAGCCCGAACACGCTGCGGACGTACCGGCGGTGCTGGCCCGGCGTGCTCGCCGGGTGCTGGAGGTCGCTGCCGCGCACGGACATCGGACGTTGGTGTTGGGCGGGTGGGGATGCGGGGTGTTCCGCAACGATCCCGCTACCGTCGCCGACGCTTTCGTCTCCGCGCTGCGGGAGGTCGATCGCTTCGACCACGTGGTGTTCGCCATCCTCGACAACCTGCCGGGAACACCGGTGTACCGCACGTTCGCGGAACGCTTTACGGGAAGGCCGCGATGAAGGCGACCGAGACCCGCGTTTACCCGGTAACACGTTGCGACGGCAGAGACGGATCGATCGACAGGACGTAGCGGGCGTTAAGGCAGGATGAGATCCATGCCCTCGTCGCGAGATGAAGCTGTGCGGGAGCAGCCGTTGACCACTGACGTGACGCTCGTCCGCATCAACGAAGGTGTCCAACTGCATCATGGTCAGGGCCGGCGTGAGGCTGCCCGTGACGTGTTCACGCAGATCTGGGACGAGATCGGCGGAGAACGAGGCGACCCTCTGCACGTTTGCGTTCTCGCGCACTCGATGGCTGACGTGCAGGACGACGTCGAGCAGGAGTTGATCTGGGATCAACGCGCGCTGGCGGCGGCCGACCTGCTCACCGATGCCCGGTTGGCGCAGGCCGGCCTGCCGATGTCAGTGGCAGCCCTGTATCCGTCGTTGCACCTCAGTCTGGCCGAGTGCTACCGCAAGCTCGGCGAACTCGACCATGCCCGCGAATACCTCCAGCGTGCACAGGCGGGGATCGGCGCGCTCGGCGATGACCAGTACGGGCAGCTGATCAAGGGCGGCCTGGATCGGCTGACCCAGCAACTGACCTCCGGATAGACGTGCGCCGCCGTTGGTCGGCCGGCGGCGTGTTCGCCGGCCGGCCTGCCACGCGACGGCGGAGACCAGTGGGGGCACCTGCTGGGCGGTGACCGAAGCGGGCGGCGCGGGCGAGGATGGGACGGTGGGGTGACATCCGGGATCTGTGGGGAGCGGTCGGCCAACGGTACGCGGACAATGGCGGGATGAAGCGAGAGGTACGCATGATGCGGTTGACCGGGACGCGCGCCAACGGCGCGGTGGCGACGGGCGCGGCGGCTACAGGCGCGCGGGCTGCGGGGGCGGCCTCGCTCGGCGCTCTCGCCGTGGGGGCGGTGGCCGTTGGGGCGGTGGCCGTCGGGGCGCTGGTCATCGGGCGGCTGGCGATCCGCCGGGCGGTCGTGCGGGAGCTGCGCGTCGGCCGGTTGGAGATCGACGAGCTGGTGGTGCACAGCCGGCCCACCACTGCGGGATAACGCACTCCGGCGGCGTCGAGTACGGCGGCCGGCTGGGTCACGGCTTCCGCAACTACGCCGGCATGCCGCCCTGCTTCGTCTACACCTAACGGATGGACATCGGGGAAGAGCCGGCCAAGTTCGTGGCCTCTGGACGAGTCTGCCGACGCGTGGCCTTCTGTCCTGCGCCAATGGCAATGCTGGGTTCGCATGGGTGACGTGTGGAACATCGGCACACCTGGACGGCGATACCCCCCGGGGGTATGTTGAGGGCGAGGAGGCGATGAGCATGTCGCAGGAGGACGAGCACCATCGGTTGCAGCCCCCGGGTGAGACGGTGGACCGACACGGCCATCACGGTGATCACGGAAGCCGCCGAGGGGACCCGGGCGGACAGCCCGTGCAGGCCGGCGCCCACGACGGCCACGCCGGGCATGACAAGCACGCCGGGCACGACCCGGAGATGTTCCGCCGCAAGTTCTGGCTGAGCCTGGCCTTGACGGTGCCGATCGTGCTGACCAGTCACATGGTGATGGGCTGGTTCGGCTATCGGCTGGAGTTTCCGGGTGTCGACTGGGTGGGCCCGGCGCTGGGCACGGTGGTGTTCGTCTACGGCGGGTGGCCGTTCCTGCAGGGCGCGGTGCGGGAGGTCCATGACCGGGCGCCGGGGATGATGCTGCTGATCGCGATGGCCATCACGGTCGCGTACGTGGCCTCGGCGGCGACCGCGTTGGGCGTGTTCGACCTGGACTTCTGGTGGGAGCTGGCGGCTCTGGTCACGATCATGCTGCTCGGGCACTGGCAGGAGATGAAGGCCATCGGTCAGGCCCAGGGCGCCCTGTCGGCCCTGGCCGCGCTGCTGCCCGACGACGCCGAACGCCTCGGCGGTGACGGACAGCCCGAACGGGTGCGGGTCAGCGACCTGCGCGTCGGCGACGTGGTCCTGGTGCGCCCAGGCGGGCGGGTGCCGGCCGACGGGCGTATCACCGACGGCCGCGCGGAGTTGGACGAGTCGATGATCACCGGGGAGTCCCGGCCGGTCGGCCGCGAACGCGGCGACCGGGTGGTGGCGGGCACGGTGGCCACCGACGCGGCCATCCGGGTGCGCGTCGAGGCCGTCGGCGAGGACACCGCCCTGGCCGGCATCCAACGCCTGGTCGCGCAGGCCCAGCAGTCCAGCGGCAGGGCGCAGGTCCTCGCTGACCGGTTCGCGGCCTGGTTGTTCTACATCGCCACCGTCACCGCCGCCGCGACGTTGCTGATCTGGACACTGATCGGCAACCTCGACGAGGCCGTCGTACGCACCGTCACGGTTCTGGTGATCGCCTGCCCGCACGCGCTGGGCCTGGCCATCCCGCTGGTGATCGCCCTGTCCACCGCCGTGGCCGCGAAGGGCGGCATCCTGGTCAAGGACCGCCTCGCCCTGGAGCGGATGCGCACCATCGACACGGTGCTGTTCGACAAGACCGGCACCCTGACCCGCGGCGAGCACGTCGTCGCCGCTGTCGCCGCCACCGACGGCGTCAGCGAGACCGACGTGCTGGCCGTCGCGGCGGCGGTGGAGGCGGACAGCGAACACCCCCTCGCCCGGGCCATCGTCACCGCCGCCGCCGAGCAGGGCGCCCGACGGGCCGCGACCGGTTTCCAGTCGCTGACCGGTCGCGGGGTGCGCGCCGATGTCGACGGCATCAGTTACGCGGTCGGCGGACCCGCTCTGTTGCGCGAACTCGACGCCACGGCACCCAGCGACCTCGACGAGCACCGGGCCGAGTGGTCCCGGCGAGGGGCGGCGGTACTGCACCTGCTGCGCTTCGGCGGCGAGCAGGCAAGCGTCATCGGCGCCCTCGCCCTGGAAGACCAGATCCGCCCCGAGGCGCGCCAAGCCATCGCCGACCTACGCCAACAGGGCATCCGCAAGATCGTGATGATTACCGGGGACGCGCGGCCGGTGGCCGAGGCGGTCGCCGCCGACCTGGGCTTCCGGCCCGGCGAGGACGAGGTGTTCGCCGAGGTGCTGCCCGCCGACAAGGACGAGGCGGTCGGTGAGCTGCAACGCCGAGGCCTGCGGGTGGCCATGGTCGGTGACGGCGTGAACGATGCTCCCGCGCTGGCCCGCGCCGACGTCGGCATCGCCATCGGCGCCGGCACCGACGTCGCGATCGAATCCGCGGGCGTCGTGCTCGCCTCCTCCGACCCGCGCGGGGTCACCGGAGTCATCCGGCTCTCGCGCGCCTCCTACCGCAAGATGATCCAGAATTTGGCCTGGGCCGCCGGCTACAACGTCGTGGCCCTGCCCTTGGCCGCTGGTGCTCTGGCCTGGGCCGGAGTGAGCCTGAGTCCCGCGGTCGCCGCGGTGCTGATGTCCGCCTCCACCATCGTGGTCGCGCTCAACGCCCAACTGCTGCGTCGCGTGCAGCTACGCAACCCGGATCTCAGATCTGGATCGCGGGTTCGCCCCGACGGGTCCGGCGCCGGCACTCCGGCGTGAAGCGCGTGGCACCGCTGCGGCGCAACGTGCCGAGGAGGAGCATCATGATCATGGGTGCGGTGGCGGCGAGGATCAGGCTGCCGGTCGCCACGGGCCTGCGGGCCAGCGGCCGTACGTCTATCAGTGGGCCGGCGGGTTGGGACGTGCGGGCCGCCATGCGGCGTTGCGGAGTAGGCGCAGGCCGTTGAGTCCGACGATGACGGTGGAGCCTTCGTGGCCGGCGACGCCGAGCGGCAGTGGGAGATGACTGAGAAGGTCCCAGCCGGCGAGGACGACGATGAACGTGGCAGCGATGATCAGGTTGGCGGTGACCAGGCGGCGGGCGCGCCGGGAGAGGTCGATCACCGCTGGGATGGCGGTCAGGTCGTCACGGACGATAACGGCGTCGGCGGTGGCGACGGTCAGGTCGGCGCCGGAGCGGCCCATGGCGATGCCGGTGTGGGCGGCGGCGAGCGCGGGCGCGTCGTTGACGCCGTCGCCGATCAGCAGCAGCCGGTGCCCGGCGGTGGTCTGCGCGCGGACGTGATCGACCTTCTGCTCCGGCAGCAGTCCGGCGTGGACTTCGCTGATGCCGGTGTCGGTGGCGATGCGGGCGGCTGCGGTGGCGTTGTCGCCAGTCAGCAGCATCGGTGGGGCTGTCGTGGAGGCGGTCAGCGCAGCGACGGTGGACCGCGCCTGCGGGCGCAGCCGGTCGGTGAGGCCGAGAACTCCGAGGGGTCTGTTATCGGTGAGAACCAGTACCACGGTTTCGCCGTCGTGCTCGAGCGCGGCAACGGCGTCGCGTGCGCGCTGCCAGGCCTGCCGGTCCGCGTTTGGCGGTTCGGTGTCGAGCAGACGGTGTGGGTTGCCGATCTGGACGGTTCGGCCGTCGATGTCGGCGGTGATGCCGAAGCCGGGCGCGGACGTGAACAAGAGGGCGGGTCGCAGTGTCAGGTGGCGGTCGCGTGCGGCGGCGACGATGGCGCGCGCGAGGGGGTGTTCGGACGGGTCTTCGGCAGAGGCCGCCAGAGCGAGGAGCTCCCGTTCGCCGATGCCTGTGTCGGGCAGGGGCCGGATGGTGCTCAGATGGGGCCGGCCTTCGGTGAGGGTGCCGGTCTTGTCGAAGGCGACGCGGGTGGTGGCACCGAGTTGCTCCATCACGACGGCCGACTTGACCAGCACTCCGTGGCGGCCGGCGTTGGCGATCGCCGACAGCAGCGGTGGCATGGTCGCCAGGACCACGGCGCAGGGTGACGCCACGATCATGAAGGTCATGGCGCGCAGCAGGGTCGCCTGCAACTCCGCACCGAACAGCAGCGGGATGACGAACAGCGCGATCGTCGCGGTGACCATGGCGATCGAGTAGCGCTGTTCGATCTTCTCGATGAACAGTTGGGTGCGGGCTTTCGTGGCGCTGGCGTGCTCGACCAGCGTGACGATGCGGGCGACGACGCTGTCGGCGGCGGGTCGGGCGACCCGGACGCGCAGGGCGCCGGTGCCGTTGACGGTGCCGGCGAACACCTCGTCGCCCGGTTGTTTGTCCGCCGGCAGCGGCTCGCCGGTGATGCTGGCCTGGTCGACCTCGCTGACGCCGTCCTGGACGTGGCCGTCGGCGCCGATCCGTTCACCGGGCCGGACCAGGATCACGTCCCCGACGTCCAGATCGGCGGTCGCGACGGTCTGCTCGCCGTCGGCGGTGAGCCGACTGGCGTGCTCGGGGGCGAGGTCGAGAAGCCGGCGCACGGAGTCCTCGGTGCGACGGGTCGCGACCGCCTCCAGTGCGCCAGAGGTGGCGAAGATGACGATCAGAAGCGCCCCGTCGAGGACCTGACCGATCGAGGCTGCCCCGACCGCCGCCACGACCATCAGCAGATCAACATCCAGGCGGCGCTCGCGCAGCGCTTGCAGCCCGGCCCAGCCGGGCTCCCAGCCGCCGCTGGCATAACAGGCGAGATAGAGCACCCACCACACCCAGGCCGGTGCGCCGAGCAGCTGCGCGAGCAGGCCAAGTGCGAACAGCCCTGTCGCTGCGCCAGCCCAGCGGACCTCCGGAACCGACCACCACCAGCCGGCTCGCGTTCGTGTCTGCAGCACCGACCGCGTTGCCGCCGCCCGAGTGCGTTCGTCGATCGTCACGGCCGAAAGCATACCTGCGCATTAACGAAGGTACGCAAGTACGTATTCAGTCGGGTGGTCAGATAGGGTGACAGCCATGCATGAGCAGTTGCCTGACTTCGACATGCCCGACGACGAGCAGGTGGACCTCGCGGCCGAAACGTTCCGGCTGCTCGCCGACCCGACACGGATCAAGATCCTGTGGGCGCTGCTGCAGGGTGAGTCGTCCGTTGCCTGCCTGGCTGACCTCGCCGGAACCTCTCCGACGGCGGTGAGTCAGCATCTGGCGAAGCTACGCATGTCACGGCTCGTGACGGCCCGCCGGCAGGGCACGTTCATGTACTACTCGGCCGCCAACGACCACGTCCGCAAGCTCCTCGCGCAGGCACTGCGTCACGTCGACCACATCGACCCGCAACGCTCCGACGCCGATGGCCAACCGGTCGTGGCTCAGACCGGGCGCCCGGCGTAGGGCGGGCCCGGGCCGCGAGGGGAGCCGGCCGCTCGGCTTGGGGACCGCGAGGCCACGATAGGGCCGGCCATGGGTGATGTCGCCCCGGCAGCATAATCTCCGGCATGTCTGCTGGAGCGAATCGTGTCGACGACGCCGCCGACGCGGGGCACGTGGCCCCCACCACCGGTCGAACCCCGGTGGCGGCGAACACTGGTCAGGCGTGGCGGGTGGTCGTCGGGTTCGGTGTGGTGAGCCTGGCCGCGGACATGGTGTACGAGGGCGCCCGCTCGATCTACGGGCCGCTGCTGGCCTCGTTGGGCGCGTCGGCTGTCGTCGTCGGCCTGATCACGGGCGCCGGGGAGGCCGCGGCGTTGCTGCTGCGTCTGGTGTCCGGCCCACTGGCGGACCGGACCCGCCGGTACTGGACCCTGACGATCGTGGGGTACGGGCTGACCGCGGTCTGCGTACCGCTTCTTGCGGTGACCCCGATTCTGGGCGGCGCCGGCCTGGCGGTGGCCGCGGTGCTGATCCTCGCCGAACGGCTCGGTAAGGCCATCCGCAGCCCGGCCAAGTCGGCACTGCTTGCTGATGCCGCGAGCCGGGTCGGGATGGGCCGCGGGCTGGGCGTGCACAAAGCCCTCGACCAGATCGGCGCGTTCGCCGGTCCGCTGCTGGTCGCCGCGGCCGTCGCGGCGACCGCCGGCGCGCTGTGGCCTGGGCTGGCGGCGCTGACCGTGCCGGCCGTGGTGGCGATGCTCCTGCTGGTCACACTTCGGGCGCGGGCCCGTACCTCTCCGGCAGAACCCGACACCAGCACAAGACCAGGAGCCGCGGCGAAGACTGGTCGGGAATCGCTGCCGGGCAGATTCCACTGGTTCGCAGCGGCGATGGCGGTGTGCACCGCGGGTCTGGTGACCTTCGGGCTGATCGGTTTCCATCTGGTGCGCGCGGGCGTGGTCGCGACCGCGGCGGTGCCGCTGATGTACGCAGCGGCGATGGCCGCCGGTGCGCTCGCCGCACTGCTGACCGGGGTGCTCTACGACAGGGTCGGCCCGTGGGTTCTGGTGGTGCTGCCCGCCATGATTGCCGTTGTGCCGCCGCTGGCGTTCGGCAGTGGCCTGCCGGCGGCGGTGTTCGGAGTCGTGGTCTGGGGCGCTGCTGTCGGGCTGCAGGACTCCACCGTCAAAGCCATGGTCGCCGATCTCGTGCCACGGGAGCGGCGGGCCACCGCGTACGGCATCTTCGCCGCTGTGCAGGGCGCCGGAGCCCTGGCCGGCGGTGCCGCGGCGGGGCTGCTCTACGACCGCTCGGTGCCAAGCCTGATCGTCGCCGTGGTGCTTGCCCAGGCCGTTGCCCTGATCATGCTTGTCGGCGTGCTGGCACGAACCCGCCAGCACCGACGCGACCCCACCTAAATCCCGGCTGCTGCTTCAGGTGCCGCTGGCGGAGGTGTGGGTCATGCGGGGGATGTCGATGTGTTTGGCCCTCTGGTAGTCCTCGTCGGTGACGGGTTCGAGCCAGGTGGTGGGGTCTCTGCCGTCCGGCTTGGCCTCGAGCATGGCCAGGTGGCTCACGAAGGTGTTGGCGGCAGCGCCGGTCGCTACCACCTGGTGACCGGCGGCGAGCGCGGCTTTGGCGATGTCGACACCCATACCGCGCACGGCGCCGGTGACGAACCATACGGCTCTCGTACTCATGTCTTCGGTGTCCTGTCCGCTTCTCGTGACGACGGGGGGTGATCCCGTCTCCGATGCTCTCCAGATCGCTACGATCCATCGAACCCGTGCCGGCGCCGCCGAGACAGTGACTGGCGAATCAGGTAATGACAGGACCTCGCGTCCGCAGGTTCCGCTCAGCGGTTGTCGGTGGTGCAGCACCCGTCGTCGCACCCGTTCGCGTCGGCGTCTGCGACGGGGGAGCGCAGGGCGGCGCCGGGGGCGCAGCAGGTGTCGCCGCGCCAGGCTTCGCGGCCTTCCTTCACCGCGACCGCGGCGATGATCAACGCGGCGGCGGGGTCGGCCCACCACCAGCCGAACAGCGAGTTGACCGCGAGCCCGACCAACAGCACCGCCGAGAGGTACGTGCACAGCAGGGTCTGCTTGGAGTCCGCGACGGCCGAGGCCGACCCGAGTTCGCGCCCGGCACGACGTTGCGCGGCCGACAGGACCGGCATCACCGCCAGGGACACCGCGGCCAGGATCAGACCGATCGTGGAGTGCTCCGCGCGGTCCGCGCCGACGAGCGCGCGCACCGACTCGACGGACACGTACGCGGCCAGAGCGAAGAACGACAGCGCGATGACCCGCAGCGCGGCACGCTCGCGGCGTTCGTGGTCCGGTCCGGAGAACTGCCAGGCCACGGCGGCGGCCGAGGCCACCTCGATGACGGAGTCGAGCCCGAACCCGATCAGCGCGGTCGAGGAGGCCATCCTCCCGGCGCTGATGGCGATGACCGCCTCGATCACGTTGTAGGTGATTGTCGCGGCGACGAACAGGCGCACCCGCCGGATCAGGATCGACCGGCGGGCCGGTGACGGGCCAACCGACACCAGCGGAAGTGGCGCGTTCATCAGCAGCACCCCTCGGATTCAGCGGCGGGGCAGGCGGCTGGATCGACGGCCAGGACCAGGCCGAGGAGGTCTCCGAGGGCGTGCGCGAGGCGGGCGTCAGCCAGTTCGTAGCGGCTACGCCGGCCCTCTGGCACGGCGACGACGAGCCCGCAGCCCCGCAGGCACGCCAGGTGGTTGGACAGGTTCTGCCGGCTCGTGCCCAGCAGGTCGGCGAGGTCCGCCGGGTATCCGGGCCCCTCGCGCAGCGCGAGCAGGAGCCGGGCGCGGACCGGGTCGGACAGGGCGTGACCGAAGCGGGCCAGGACCTGTCCGTGCGTCAGAGTCCCCACCACCTGACAGTACATCATCGGGTGAATAAACTGGATGCTGAACTATCGGTCATGAGCGTTGACGTGGCGCGAACCAATCGTCTTGGTATGCGCGAGCGAGCACGATTTCCGGTCTGATCGGCCAGCACGACGGTGCCGACGCGGCGAACACGGCGAGGGAGACCCCACTGATGAGCCACGACCATGGCCACAGCAACCAGGTGACGGCGACCGGGCAGCACCGCCGAGGCTTGGACCGCCAGAACATCTTGGCCGATTCAGGCTGGTTCTCGGCCAGGCTGCTACCGGGACCGGCGGCGTCGGTAGGCGATGATCACGAGAGTGGCCGCCGTGCTGGTGGCGGCGAGGACCGGTACGGGTTTCGCGCGGACGGAGCTGCCGATTCTGGTGGTCGCGGCGCGAGCGGAGGTGATGAGGGTCGACTCGGCTTTGCCAGTGGTTTGTGCGCCGGCTTGCGCTGAGTCGTGTATCGCGGTGGTGGCCCGTTGGGCTTGCTGCGTGACCGGCTTGGCGCGCTGGGAGGCTTTCTGGCTCATCGTGTGGGCCAGCTGGGTCGCTCTGGTTTTCGCCGACTGGCCGGCTTGGGTGACCCGTTGTCGGAGTCCGCCGGCGGCGGCGGTGGCTTTGGTGCGCGCACGGGTTTTGACGTCGGTCTTGGCAGCCAATGCGGCTACGGTTTCGCCGAGTTCGGCGCGGGTCTGCTGGATGTCACGTCGGGATCGGTCCGGGTCGCTGCTTGCGGGTGGTGTGCTCATGGCTGCCTCCGGCTTGCTGCCCCACGTATCGTCTCGGCGTCGGCTCGTAGGCTGTCTCTGGTAGCTGTGGGTGTGGCGGGCAGGGCCTCACTGACCTTGTTTTTTCCGCGTTGGGCTGCGATGGCGGCGGCGATGGCGAGGATCACCGTGACGATCAGGGTGGCCACGGCGTCGGGCATGATCGCGGCCAGGGTCAGCACGATCGTGGCGACGGCGGTCGCGCCGGCGAAGAGGCCGAGCATGGCGCCGCCGCCGAGCAGCCCGGCGCCGGTGCCTGCGCGTTTGCCCTTGGCGGTCATCTCCGCCCGTGCCATCGTGAGCTCGTCGCGCACCAGCCGGGTGATCTGGTCGGTGGCGCGCTGCACCAACTCGGCGACCGGCGTGTCAGCAGACGCGGCGCCGGGGCTGCCGCTAGGTCGTTCTGGCATCAGTCTCACATCTCTCTCGCCGGACGTGGTCCGAGACGCGCGCGGGGTCAGTTGCGCGGCGGCGCGGGCAGGCTGACGGGAGGTCCCTGCGGCGACGCGTCGATACGTCCGCCGAGCGGCGGAGTGAGGTCAGCGTCGAGCTGGCCAACGACATCTGTCGGGAAGGCGCCATCCTGACTGCGACGGCGGAGCGTGAGTGTGCCCGCCGCTCCGGTCAGCGCTCCGGCCGCGAAGGCAAGGATGAGCGCTCGCCGCGCGGTTGACTTCCTCTTTCGTGCCATGACTACCCCCTGAACCCATCGTGCCTGCATAGTCCTGATTGTCAGGCTCGGCTGACGAAGCCATGGGCCTAATCGGCGGACATGCATGGGCGGAGTCACTCACCCCGGGGTCGTGAGCTGGTTTCCCGGGTGGAGAAGGCGGCTCTGAGGAAGACTGCAGATCAGCGGCGGCGCGCTTGCTCGAGCTCCGCGGGACCACGCGTGAGTTTCGTACCCCGGTCATGGCTGACGGCGGAGTCAGGGAGCTGGTTGCCGTGGCTTACAAGGAGTGGCGACGGTGAGTGATACAGATCTTGACTCCCGCAGTGACCGTGGCAGTGCTTACGCCGACCTGTCCCGTCTGGTCCGCGGCGCGGGTCTCCTCGACCGGCAGCCCCGCCGTTACGCGGCGCGGGGGATGGTGTTGTTGGGTTGTCTCGCGCTGATGGGCGTGGTGTTCGTCCGGCTCGGATCGTCGTGGTGGCAGACGGCTACCGCAGCGGGCGTCGCAGTGCTGTTCGCGCAGCTCGCGTTTCTCGGTCATGACGCCGGGCATCGGCAGATTTTCCGGTCCCGCCGGGCGAACGACGTGGTCGGCTTGGTTTGCGGGAACCTGGTGACCGGGATCAGCTATGGGTGGTGGGTTGACAAGCACAACCGCCACCACGCCCACCCGAACACCGAGGGCCGCGACCCCGACCTCGCGGTGGCCCCGCTGTCCTTCACCCCGGGACAGGCCGCGACGCGGGGCGGCTTACGGGCGCTGTTCGTCCGGCACCAGGCGGCGCTGTTCTTTCCCCTGCTGATGATGGAGGGTCTGCATCTGCATGCCGCCAGCGTCCGGGCGGTCGTTTGCCGCGCCGGACTCAGGCGCCGACGGGCAGAGGCCGGACTGCTCGTCCTGCACTTCGCCGGCTACCTCGCGGCGGTGTTCCTGGTCCTGAGTGTTCCCCAGGCGATCGTGTTCATCCTGGTCAATCAGGCTCTCTTCGGGCTCTACCTGGGCAGCTCCTTCGCCCCGAACCACAAAGGGATGCCCATCCTGACCGAGGCCGACAACCTCGACTACCTACGCCGGCAGGTCCTCACCTCCCGCAATGTGCGCGGGGGCCCGTTCCTCGACGCACTACTCGGTGGCCTCAACTACCAGATCGAACATCACCTCTTTCCCAGCATGCCCCGGGCGAACCTGCGCCACGCCCGGCCACTGGTCCGCCAGTTCTGCATCGACCATGGCATCGCTTACCACGAAACCACCCTGATCCAGTCCTGGGCCCAAGGGCTGGCACACCTGCGGACAATCGGGGCCGGATCGGCCCGACCGGGCACCGATTGAGTCCGTGTCCGCGCGCGGTGCCTCTCCCGGCGGTGGTGCCTCTGGCGCGACTCGACGGCGACCCTCGCCGGGCCGTCGATCGCTCGGTCGGCCCGCAATGTGCCCACTCAGTGTGCGCGTCGTCCGCTCACTGACGGCTCTCCCTTATCTTCGGCACTAACGTGCCGTCCTCGCACCGCGCCCTGATCTCGCTCCTGTTGCCTGCGGACAGCAGCACCACCTGGATCTCCCTGACGGGCCCCGGGTCGTAGTCCCTGAGGCGGTAGCCGGGGGCAGGCTCGACGCTGACAACGCGAGCCTGATCGCCGGTGCAGAGCACAGTCACCACACCACCGAGTGCCCGAAGGGGTGTGCCGGGCTTCGGGGAGGTCGGCGCCGGTGCGGCACTGGACGGCCTCGGCGGTTCCCCGGCACTGGGTGACGTTGTGGGGCCAGGGCTGGTCGAGGGACCGGCTCCGGCGGTAGGCCCAGCCGCAGCGGCCAGCGTGCGGCTTGGTTGTGAGGATGGTGCGGGCTCCGCGGAAGTCTGCCGGGGAGCAGGTGGCTCAGTGGCAGAGGCATCGAAGGCGGCGCCGGGTGGGGTGGCACCGTCACGAGTGGCGACCCCTCCCGATCTGCCATCGGTAGCTGTGAACTGGGGGAGCAGGAGCGAAATGGTCCCTGCCGTCGCCAGCAGTACGGGGATCAACACGGCGTTTCGGCGACGCCGACTGGCAGAGGAAACGGCGGTAGCCGGGGCCGACTCGGGTACCGGCTGCGCTGCCTGCTCCGCCCGCCGCTCGGCGTCATCGGTCAGAGCGCGCAGGGCGGTCGCCACCTCCGCGGCGTCCGGCCGGTCCGCGGGATCCGTGGCGAGGCAACGGTCGAGGAGGCGGTGAACCTCCGGTGACACTCCCTCAATGTCGGGCAGCGGTGCCGGATCGACGTAGACGTGAGCAGTCAACATCTGCGTGGGGGTCTCTGCCGACCAGGGCAGCTCGTTGGTCAGCGTTCGGTACAGCAACAGTCCGAGCGCGTAGACGTCCGAGGCAGGCAGGACGGTGCCACCGGCGAGCCGTTCGGGCGCGAGGTAGGCCGCGGTGCCCAACAGTCGTCCGTCCGCCTCCAACTCCGGACGACCGACAGTGGTGGCGATACCGAAATCGACCACCTTCACACCGGCCGGCGTCAGCATCACGTTGGACGGCTTGATGTCCCGGTGCACCAGATTGCGTTCGTGCGCGGCGGCCAGCGCCTCGGCGACCTGCGCGCACGTCCGCATCGCGGCGGCCGGCGGCAGCGGACCGGTGGCAAGTCGCTGAGACAGGGTCTGGCCGGGCAGCAGTTCCATCACCACGTACGACACGTGACGGCCAGCATCGTCCGTGTGCTCGCCGTAGTCGTACACACTCGTGACGTGCGGATGCCAGAGGCCCGCTGCGGCCCTGGCCTCTGCCCGGATGCGTTGTCGTGCGCCTCGGGCGGAGGCTTGCGTGCCGGCCAGGACCTTGACGGCCACCGCGCGTTCGAGCACGCGGTCCCACGCCCGCCAGACCACCGACATGCCGCCAGCGCCGAGACGGCTCTCGACCTGATACCTGCCGTCCAAGAGATCACCGGCCATCACTGGGACAGCTTGCCAGAGTGGGCCCGCCGCGGCATGGCGACCCGATCCGACGCTGGTCAGAAGCCGTGACGATCAGAGGGCTCGCCGGACGCCCACGGAAGTGGAGGGAGTCGCGGGACGGCCGGCGGTGACAGCGCCGGTGCACTACCGCTGACCAGGTGTCGGCTCACGGCTGCGCGGTCGATGCGGCGCGGGCGACGAGGGCCGCGGCGACGTCTCGCAGTTTGCGGTTGGATTCCTGGGAAGTCTTCGCGAGGATGGCGAACGCCTCGTCGGCCGTGCAGCGCCGCTCACCCATGATGATGCCCTTGGCCTGTTCGATCACCGCGCGGCTTCTCATCGCGGCCTGCATGTGCTGTGCCAGAGTCACCTGGGTGTCGTACAGGTGGGCGTTGGTCATGGCCACGGCCGCGTACTCGGCAAAGGTCTCGGCGAGGGTCACCGCCTTGTCGTCGAAGGCATCGGGCCGGTTGGCGTAGATGTTGAGCGCTCCCGACACGTACTCGTGCATGGGCAGGCCGATCGACAGGGAACAACCCACGCCGGCGGTCAGGGCCTGACGGGCCCAGGTCGGCCAGCGGCTCTCCGCCGCCATGTCGGGCACGTGCACGGTGCTGGTGGCCGCCGCGGCCAGGAGGCAGGGCCCGTCGCCCTGCGTGTACTGCGCTTCGTCGACGGTGAGGGCGAGGGCGCCGGTGAACGCCGCGGTGTGCGCGCCGCCGGCTCCGACCAGCGTGACGGAGACCTCGTCAGCACCCGGAACGGTCCGGGCGGCCACACCGGTCACCCGGGACAGGACACCACTGAAGTCCGTCTCGTTGAACTTGATCCGGCCCAGCTCCGCGAATGCGACGACAGGCAGCATGGGGATCGCGTCGGTCATGGCTGGTGTCCCTCACGAGGGCATGTCACAGACGCTCCAGAGGGCGCCCGGGCACGCGGATCACTGCCGGGCCCAGACCCGTGAACCGCGCCGATTCTTGACGCCGGACCGCCGACACCATGGAGACGTCAGCCGCAGGCGAGGAGCATATCGCCACATCAGGCCCGCGGCTCTCCGAGGACCCTGCCGTACTGGTTCCCGGCGTGGCCGCGACTCGTCGGGCTCGGGCCGCCGACCGTCCAGGGCTGGGAGCGAGCGGCCGGCATGGTCGGTCCGGGCCGGGGTAGGTGACACGCACCCGAGACGAGGTGAGGTGGGGACCATGGCGGGATCGTGGTTGCTGGGGCCGGACGCCGGCGCCCAGGCGGAGCGCCCGACGGCGGTGCTGGTGGCGGTACGCGGCGACGACGGCGCGGCCGACAGCGGACCGGGCTCGCAGACCTCGCTGACCGAGCTGCGCCGGCTCGCCGCCACCGACGGCTTGACCGTCGCCGACGAGGTGGTGCAGAGCCGGCCGCACCCCGACCCGGCGACGTACGTCGGCTCGGGCAAGGTCGACGAACTGGCCGCGCTGGCCGAACGCGCCCACGCCGACCTGGTGATCGCCGACGGCGAACTTTCCCCCGGTCAGGTACGCAACCTGGAGGAACGCGTCGGCGTACGGGTGGTCGACCGCACCGCCCTGATCCTCGACATCTTCGCCGAGCACGCCCGGACCAGCGAGGGCCGCGTGCAGGTGGAGCTGGCGCAGATCGCGTACCAGTTGCCCCGTTTGCGTGGTGGCGGCCGGACCATGTCGCGTGTCGGCGGCGGCCGGACGGCCGGCGGCGCCGGCATGGGTGTCCGGGGCCCCGGTGAGATGCGGCTGGAAACCCAGCGCCGCACGCTGCGCCAGCGAGCCACCCGTCTGCGCCGCAACGCCTCCGAACTCGCCCGGCGCCGCGAGCGCACCCGCAGCCGGCGCGCCCGCAACCAGGTGCCCTCGGTGTCGATCACCGGCTACACCAACGCCGGTAAATCAGCCCTGCTCAACCGCCTGACCGGCGCCGACGCTCAGGTCGAGGACGTGCTGTTCGCCACCCTGGACCCGACCGTCCGCCGGATCAGCACCGGCGACCTGACCTACACCGTCACCGACACCGTGGGTTTCGTACGCCACCTTCCTCACCAACTCGTCGACGCGTTCCGCTCGACGCTGGAGGAGGTCACCCGCAGCGACCTCGCGCTGCACGTGGTCGACGCCTCCGCCCCTGACGCGTTGGACCAGATCACCACCGTGCACGGTGTGCTGCATGAAATCGGCGCGCGCGACGTTCCCGAACTCCTGGTCCTCAACAAGATCGACGTAGCGCCGTCGGAGTGGGTGGACGCGCTCTGCCGGGTCCACCCGGACGCCGTCGCGGTCTCCGCGCGCACCGGAGCCGGCATCGACCACCTCCGGGCCGAGATCGCCCGGCGGGTACGGCACCACTGACCCGACCGCCCCGGTTCCGGGTCGGACCACGGCGGCGGGACCGGGTCGTCCACTCCGACGGCCGGCTCTGCCGCCGGTGCGCCGCGAGGTCGCGCTTCGCCGCCGAGACCACCGCCGGCCGGGGCCTCGGCGTCGGGCGGCTCAGCAGTCGAAGTAGAGCGCGAACTCGTGCGGGGTGGGGCGCAGCGTCATGGGCTGGACCTCGTTGGTGCGCTTCCAGTCGACCCAGGTGGAGATGAGGTCGGGGGTGAAGACGCCGCCGTCGAGCAGGTAGTCGTGGTCGGCCTCGAGGGAGTCGAGCACGGCCGGCAGGGAGCCGGGGACCTGCTTGACGTCGCCCCACTCCTCGGGCGGGAGGTCGTAGAGGTCCTTGTCGATCGGCGTCGGTGGTTCGATCTTGCTCTTGATGCCGTCGAGGCCGGCCATCATCATGGCGGAGAAGGCCAGGTAGACGTTGGCCGACGGGTCGGGGACGCGGAACTCGACGCGCTTGGCCTTGGGGTTCGCGCCGGTGACGGGGATGCGGGTGCAGGCGGATCGGTTGCGCTGGGAGTAGACCAGGTTGACCGGTGCTTCGAAGCCAGGTACGAGGCGGCGGTAGGAGTTGATCGTGGGGTTGGTGAAGGCCAGCAGCGACGGGGCGTGGTGCAGCAGGCCGCCGATGTACCAGCGGGCCATGTCGGACAGGCCGGCGTAGCCGGTCTCGTCGTAGAACAGCGGTTCGCCGTTGAGCCAGAGGCTCTGGTGGGTGTGCATGCCGGAGCCGTTGTCGCCGAACAGGGGCTTGGGCATGAACGTGGCGGTCTTGCCGTTGGCCCAGGCCTCGTTCTTCACGATGTACTTGAACAGTTGGAGTTGGTCGCCGGCGTGCAGCAGGGTGGAGAACCGGTAGTTGATCTCGGACTGGCCGGCGGTGCCCACCTCGTGGTGTGAGCGTTCGACGTTGAAGCCGGTGTCGACGAGGCGGCGCACGATCGAGTCACGCAGGTCGGCGTAGTGGTCGACCGGGGGGACGGGGAAGTAGCCGCCCTTGTAGGCGGTTTTGTAGCCGCGGTTGCCGCCGGGCTCTTCGCGGCCGGTGTTCCAGGCGCCCTCGATCGAGTCGATGTAGTAGAACGACTGGTGCGCCGAGGTTTCGTGGCGGATCGAGTCGAAGATGTAGAACTCCGCCTCGGCGCCGAAGTAGGCGGTGTCGGCGATGCCGCTCGCCGCGAGGTACGCCTCGGCCTTCTTCGCCACGTTACGTGGGTCGCGGCTGTAGGCCTCGCGGGTGAACGGGTCGTGGATGAAGAAGTTGAGCGCGAGAGTCTTCTGCGCGCGGAACGGGTCGATGAACGCGGTGGCGACATCCGGGAGCAGGAGCATGTCCGACTCGTGGACCGTCTGGAAACCGCGGATCGACGAGCCGTCGAACGCGAGGCCGTCGGTGAAGAGGTCGTCGTTGACGGACTCGACCGGCAGGTTGAAGTGCTGCATCACGCCGGGCAGGTCACAGAAACGAACGTCGACGAACTTCACGTCCTCGTCCTTGAGGTACCGCAGAAGTTCCTCGGAGTTGGCAAACACGGGTCCCCCCGACGGCGTGGTTCGATCACAGGCCGGACCGACGGCCGGTCCGGTCGGCGCACCCATGCTTCGACGGTACGACGGCTCGCCCGGCGGCGTCGCCGTTCCGTCCGGCTTCGCCGTTACGTGGGCGGACGCGACCCGCACCCGACCTCGACCAGCCTCACCCGGTTAGGCCCACTTATCGCCGCCGGCGGCCGGCGACTCGGCGGAGGGCCAGATAGACAGCACCTCCGGCCAGCACCCAGGGCGCGGCGACGAGGACCGGGTCGAGTAGGTGGTGTCCTCGGTCGACCCGCTTGCCGCGCAGCCGTGACGGCAGCCCGTGGTGAGTGAATTCGCTCAGGACGCCGGTTTCGGTGATCGGGTTGTCGGGATGGCGGGTCAGGAACGAGGCGAGGGTGCTCTCGACCGCGTCCACCCGGTCGGCGGCGAGCAGGAGCAGCCAGTGGGCGGCGCGGCCCTCGCTGTAGGCGCGGTAGGAGTACCGGCGGATCATTCCGGAGAGCCCCTTGGGTGGGCACGAGGTGCCGAAGACCGGGGTGAGGAACTTGTGCTCGATCGATCTCTCCCTCGGCCACTTCTCTGGCTGCCGCTCGGGGAACTCCCAGCGGGCGCCGTTGAGGGTCGGGTCGAACCGTTCCTTCGGCACCGAGGGTCGGTCCTTCGGGTCGAGGTCGGCGCCCCACCCGGGGATTCGGGTACGCAACTCGTCGCTGGATTCGGCCAGTTTCGGCTTGTCTGCTGTGTAGGCCATGGTCGGGCTCCCGGTCGGGTCAGGCGGGGTTCGGAACGATCAGCGGCTTGATGCAGCCGTCGAGCTTGGCGGAGAAGATGTGGTACGCCTCGGCGATGTGCTCCAGCGGAATCCGGTGGGTCACGATGTCGCTGGGCTTGAGGTAGCCGTTGCGGATGTGCTCGAACAGGCGCGGCCACTGCCGCTTCACCGGGCACTGGTTCATCCGCAGGGTCAGGCCCTTGTTCAGCGCGTCACCGAACTTGACCGCGCTGAACATCGGCCCGTACGCGCCCATCACCGAGATCGTGCCGCCCTTGCGTACCGAGTCGATCGCCCAGTTGAGGGCAACCGGGGAGCCACCCTGCAGCTTCAGCTTCGCGGCAGTGACGTGTTGCAGAATGTTGCCGTCGGCCTCCGCGCCGACGGCGTCGATAACCACGTCGGCGCCCAGGTGGTCGGTGATTTTCTTCAGGTGTACGACGATGTCGTCGTACTCCCCGAAGTTGTAGGTCTCGGCGTGGGCGAACGACGACGCCTTCTCCAACCGGTAGTCGAGGTGGTCGATGACGATGACCCGACCGGCGCCCATCAGCCAGGCCGACTTCGCGGCGTACAGGCCCACCGGTCCGGCACCGAAGACCACGACCACGTCACCCTCGACGATGTCGCCGAGCTGCGCGCCGAAGTAACCGGTGGCGAGCGCGTCGGTGAGCAGGACCGCGTCGTCGTCGTCCATCCACTCCGGGATCAGACTCGGGCCGATGTCGGCGAACGGCACCCGGACGTACTCGGCCTGACCGCCGTCGTAGCCGCCGCAGGTGTGCGAGTAGCCGTAGATGCCGCCGACGGCGGTGGCGTTGGGGTTGACGTTGTGGCAGTTGCTGAACAGCCCTCGGGCGCAGAAGAAGCACGAACCGCAGTAGACGTTGAAGGGCACCATGACCCGGTCACCTGGCTGGACGTTCCGCACCGACGGACCGATCTCGTCGACCACGCCGACGAACTCGTGACCGAAGGTCATCCCGACCCGGGTGTCGGGCATCATTCCGTGGTAGAGGTGCAGGTCGGACCCGCAGATCGCCGCACGGGTCACCTTGATGATCGCGTCGTTGGGATGCTCGATGGCGGGACGGTCCTTCTCTTCCACCCGCAGGCGGTACGGACCGCGGTAGACCATTGCTCGCATTGACTGCCTCCTGGACCGAAGGGCCGGCGGATGTGTTGCCCCGGGTCCCGTCCGAAGCACCGCGAAAATCGGTACCCCTGTCTCTTGCCGACAAACCGGCGCCGCGATGAGCGGTGACTCAGCCAACCGGCCGGCCGTACCGGAGCGGTAACGGGCGCACCGGTGGCAGAACCGCGCCGGCCGTTCTAGGCTCTTCTCTGGGTCAAGCCACGTGCCCGACACGATCCCGAGTCTCGGGGAGTCCGCACGTGACCGACGATCCAGTAACCGCAGCGGCCGTGAAGGCCCACCTGATGTCGATCGACACAGGTTTGCGGACGGCTGGCGGCCCGCCCGGTCTGGGCACGGCGCGGCATCCCCACACGGGAGTCCCGACGACACCCACATCGGACAGCAGAGGGAGCCCATGACCATCACCTCGACGGGTCGGCTCGAGCCGACGAACAGCCCGGCTGACCGGTGCACCACGCCTGAGTCGGCGGCCAGCCACCTCCTCGCCCTGATGGTCGCGCTGCCGCCTGGTCATCCGTCCAGGCCCGCTGCCCGGGCCCGGGCCATCGAGGCATGGCTCCCGCTGGCCCATCACCTCGCTCGGCGCTACAGCGGCCGCGGCGAGCCGAACGAGGACCTGACCCAGACGGCGGCAGTGGGGCTGATCAACGCGATCGACAGGTTCGACGCGTCGCGTGGGATCGAATTCGTCAGCTACGCGGTCCCCACGATCGTGGGGGAGATCAAGCGCCATTTTCGTGACCGCACCTGGGACGTCCGTGTTCCGCGGCGGCTGCAGGAGCGGCGCATGGCCATCGGCGAGGCCAACAACAGCCTCACCCAGTTGCTGGGTCGCTCGCCGACCGTCGCCGACATCGCCCGACATCTGGACCTCACGGAGGAGGAGGTCCTCGAAGGGCTGGAAGGCGCCCGCGCCTACAACGCGGTCTCACTGTCCACCCCGTTCGGCGATGGCACCACGTCCAGGGAGTTGGGCGACACGCTCGGCGGCGACGACAACGAACTCGCCCTCGCCGAGCTGAAGGTGGCTCTCGCATCGACGCTCGCGCGCCTTGACGACCGGGAGCAGAGGGTCATCGCACTGCGCTTTTACGGCAACCTGACGCAGCAGGAGATCGCCAAGCAGGTCGGAGTGTCACAGATGCACGTCTCCCGGCTGCTGACCCGCGCGCTGGCCAAGCTGAGGGTGCAGTTGGCTGCCACCCCCTGAGGGGCGAGCCGGTGTCCTGCGGCGGTCGGTGGATCCGGCCGCCGCAGGCCGACGGCGCCCTCGCCGTGCCGGAACGGCAGGGTGGCGCCGATGAGGGTGTGACCTCGGCAGCTGGTCCAGTGCCCTAGGTTCCGGGTATGGGCCGGTCGTCCTGGTGTCTGGTGAGGGCTGCGGCCTCGATGAGCGATCTGCCGGTTTCGGCCGCCTTGACCCGCAGGATCAGGTAGGCGTCCTCGGCCGTGCTGCGTCGCTGGTGCATGATCATGCCGAGGGCCTGCTGGATGACGGCACGCACGGCGAAGGCTTCGGTGAGTCCGCTGATGAGCTCCTCGGTGCCCGGGTCCGACGACTGTGGATCCGTGGCTCGGGTGGGGGTGCGCTCCGGGTCGTACACCGTCCAGACTCGGGTGATCAACGGTGCCATCGCGTCCGGATCATGGCCATAGAGGTTGAGCGCGGCGACGGGCACCCCGGCACCGGCGAACAGCGGGATGGACAGCGATGCTCGCAGACCCAGGCCCAGCGCCGCCTCGCGGAACCCGGGCCAGGCCATGGTCGCCGCGATGTCCGGTACGGCGACGGGCACACCGGAGTCGAGCGTTTCCAGGCACGGCCCGGTCTGGTCGGCGTACTGGGCGCGGTCGACAGCGAGTGCGACCTCGCTGCTCATGGCGACCGTTGTCGGCGCGTCGCCGCGCGTCCGGGTGACCGACGCATAGCTCACCGGAGCCACGAGGTCAGCGGTCAGCCGCACGATCCGCTGCAGCAGATCATCGATCAACGACGCGTCGCTCGGGGTTTCGGCGAGACGGACCAGCGCACCCGCGAGCGAGCCACGTACCTCCCGTCGGTTTCCCGCCGGTGAGGACGGTGGCTTCGCCATCAAAAATCTCCCTCGGTAGTTGCTGGTCCAGTGCCCAGCTGGGAGTCAACTTACGCATCACCCGAGCAGCCAGCTGAGCCCAGTGATCTGCAGGACCCGCCGGACCATCCCGTTCGCGCCCCGCACCGACAGCCGGCACCCACGGGCATCGGCCCGGTTGCGCGCCTGCACGAGCACGTTGGCCCCGGCCGCGCTGAGGAACGTCACCTCGCTGAGGTCGCAGCATACCCGCGCGTGGCTGTCCACCGCCCCCAGGAGGGCGCCGCGCAGCAGGTCCACGGTGTCGAGGTCGACGACACCGGCGGCACGGATGAGGACGTCGCCCGCCTCGGCCGGCCCAGGCACCACGGGCTGGGCGCGCCAGGACACAGTCAGCAGTGTCGCCCCGTCGGGCCCGGCCACCGTCGCCGAGAGGTCGAGAGTTCGGTCGGCTGACGCGTTCGAAGAGGGCAGCGGCCTCGGCGGTTCGCGTGCGGGGGGCGTGAACTGCCTGGACTGGGAACGTGGGGGCCACGACGGTTTCTCGGTCGGCACGATGCTCCCATCAGAAGAACTGACGGGCACGCGGCTTGACCCGCGACAAGTCTATAGGCCCTCATGACTGCCGGTCGACCAGACCAGACCCATCCGACGAGGACGAAGTGCGGGGTGGCCGACCCGCCACGCCCCAGTCCTCCGGTGCACACATCCGGCAGGGTCGCCTCATCGTCGGTCGAGGCGTGTCGCCCCGCCGCTGCCACCGAAACCGCCCGGCCCGGTCTCCTGCCCGCGGAGACCGGGCCCGGGCCCGTACGACCCGGTCAGTCGAGGGCGTCCTTCACCTTCTTGACCACGTTGCTCATTCCTTGGGCGTGTGCTCCGGCGGCGTCGCCGGTCATGCCGGGGCCGCGTGAGCCGTCATAGGTGGCGTACAGCTTGGGGTCGGGCGGCGGGGGCAGGGCCGTGTCGTCGGTAAGCGGCACCGGCTGCGCAAGGTAGGTGAGGTCGGGGCCGCCGATCAGACTCGGCCCTTGTGCCCAGCGGCCCTCGCCGGCCTGGCTGTCGGTGCCGAAGCTCCAGAACGTGTGGTTGTGGTCCTTGTTCTCCTCGTCGAAGTTCGAGTTCTCGATGCCGTGGTCGGCGTAGCCGTCGGCGATGAGTTGCTCGATGCCGAGCAGCCACTGCTGCTGGTGATAGGTGTCGCGGGCGAGGTTGAACCGCAGCATCTCCTTCACACCCGGGTCGTCGGTCATGTTCATCACCCGGCTGGTCTGCAGCCGGCTCTGCGCTTCCGCGGCCACGTTGGAGCGGAAGTCCGCCAGGAGGTTGCCGCTGGCGACGATGTAGCCGGCGTTCCATGGGACGCCCTGGCTGTCTCGAGGCAGTGGGCCGCCCCCGCCGACGATGGCGTGCTGCGGGTTCATACCACCGATGACCGCGGCCAGCACCGGGTTGGCGGCGACGGCCTTCTCCGTCGTCTCCGCCGGAGCACCCTCCAGGAGCCGGGCGAGCATGGTCGTGAGCATCTCGACGTGGCCGATCTCCTCGGTTCCGATGTCCATGATCATGTCTTTGTACTTGCCGGGGACCCGGCAGGTCCAGCCCTGCCAGAGGTACTGCATCATCACGGTCATCTCGCCGAACTGCCCGCCCAGGATCTCCTGTAGCTTCGCCGCGAACAGGGCGTCGGGCTTCTCGGGCTTGGCCTGGAATTGCAGATGTCGGTCGTGGCTGAACATGGCGGCCTCCTGTTGACGAACGAGCGCGCCGCCCGTCGGCGACGTGCTCGCCGCATCCCCACCCCGTCGGCCCGTCGGTGCCACACCGCGGCCTCCGGGGGCCACCACGTCATTACCAGGACGTTCAGACCTCGCCGCCTGGCTCCTGTCCCGAGACCGTGGTCAGATCCGTCCCGGCCAGCCGGGACCAGAACCGGGCCAGGGTGGCCGCGCCGGCCAGCAACACGTCCACGGCGACGCTCTCGTCGCTGTCGTGCCAGCGGTCCTCGGGCAGGCCGGTGCCGAAGAACAGCACCGGTGCGTCGAGCTTGCGGGCCAGCAGCTCTGCGGGCCCGCCACCGGCGTTGGCCATCCGCCCGACGACGGGTCGGCCGAAGCCGTCGCGCATCGCCTCGGCGAGCACCCCGACGGCAGGATGATCCGCTGGAGTCCGATACGGCTCCTGCGCGGTCTCCTCGGAGATGGTCAGCTCGTACTCGACGCGGTCGCTGATGGTGTCCGCGACCCACCGACGCAGTTGTGCCGCCACGTCGGCGATCCGCTGGTCCGGCACGGTACGGATGCTCAGGCTGGCCGTGGCGACCGCGGGCACCGCCGCGCGGGAGACGCCGGTGATGTCACCGGCGGCGACGGTGAGCACCTCGGCCGCGGGGCGGGTCCAGAGCCGTTCGAGGACGCTGTAGCCGTCCTCCCCGCCGATGCTGCGGGTCTCCGAACGGGCCAGCCAGTCCTCGTCGCGGTACGGCAGCGCGGCGAGTTCCTCGCGGAAGCGCTCCGGCGGATCGACCACGTCGTCGTAGAAGCCGGGCAGGGTGACGCGGCCCTTGTCGTCGTGCAGTGCGGCGAGCAGCTTGCTCAGCTCGATCGCCGGGTTCGGGGCCGGCCCGGAGACCGCGCCGCTGTGCACATCGCGTAACGGCCCGTACACCTCGATCTCGGCGCTGATCATGCCGCGCAGGCCCATGCATACGGCTGGGTGCTCGCGGTGCCACAGCAGCGTGTCGGAGAACAACACCAGGTCGGCGGTGGGTCGATGCTCGTCGAGTAGGTCCGACAGCTGCGTCGAGCCGGTCTCCTCCTCGCCCTCGATGAGCAGCTTGATGTTGACCGAGGGCGCGCTGCGCCCGCTGGCCGCCAGGTGGGCCCGCAGACCCCACAGGTGCGCGAGGACCTGACCCTTGGCGTCGGACGTGCCCCGGCCGTAGATGCGCCCGCCGCGTTCCGCCGGTTCGAACGGCGGGGCCTCCTCCCACTGCTCGTCCTTGGCCGCCCGGACGTCGTGGTGGCTGTAGACCAGCACGGTGGGCGCGCCCGGGACGGCGCACCACTCGGCGTACACGGCGGGTGCGCCGTCCCGGTTCCACACCTGCACCACCGGGAACCCGAGGTCGCGCAGGGTGCCAGCCAGCCAGTTCGCCGACCGGAGCACCTCGATCTCGCGCTCCGGCAGCCCGGCGACCGATCGGATCCGCACCCACCCGGTGAGTTCCTCGACCAGGTCCTGGCGGTGCGCGTCGAGGTAGGCGTGGATGTCAGACGTCACGGATGCCTCCAATGGGTGGGGGAACGGTCATGGGTCTCGCCGCGGACTCAGGTGTCCGGCATGTCCTGCCGAACCGGAAGCTCCGCAGGGCGCCGGTCGTGGCGAGGATGTAGGTGACGCACGGCGCGGGGTCACGCAGGAGGACGGCGGCCCTGGCGTCGGTGGCGATGTCCTGGGCCTGAAGCAACGCGCTCACGGCGTGTGCGCCGAAGAACCTCACCCTGGACAGGTCCAACGCGATCACCGGCGCAGGCTGGCGGCACACGAACTCCACCAGCTCGGTGAGCAGGTGTGCGTTGCTCATGTCGATCTCACCCGAGACGGTGATCAGTTTGGCCAAGCCCTCGTCGGTCAAGGTCAATGACATGATCGGCTCACGGAGCCTGTCGCGGTCCGGTGCGGCGGCAGGCCGAGGGCTTCGGCCGGTGCGAGGTATGCCGTCGGTCAACATGGCGCCTCCCCTTTCCGTGGGGCTGCCCGCCGTCGGGTGCGAATCTGCGGAACGGCGGGCGTTGGAGGGCGCATGTCTCGACCCGGGGTGCTCCCTACCCTCGCGAATCGGCGGTACACGTCCCCAGCTGCCGCAAGTTGCGATGTTCAAGCCCATCACCGAGGGTCTCGCCGCAGGAGTGCTGACTGTCGGTTGCCCGTGGCGGGGCCAGGGGAGGAGTGGCCGGTCTGGGCCAGGCCGCCAACGGGCAATAACCGATCGGGTGATTTCGACGCAGCCGTGCCGGGCCTCGTCTGCGTCGGTTTGGTTTCCCATGGTCCGGGGCACGTTCGTCGACGTTGACCTGTAGAGATGGGGTTTGTCATGGTTGCAGGAGGCAGGACCGCCGGGACACGTTCGTCGGATGGCACAACTGGGCAGAGCGGTCGGCGCTTCGTTCGGCGTGGCCCTGAGGGGCCACCGTTTCGCAAGCCGCGATGGCCGAAGGCGTACGCCTTCGCGCTGGTCACCGGCGCGTTGTTCCTCCTGTCCTGGGTTGGCCAGTTCCTCTTTCAGATGACCGTGGAAAGCAACGAGGCCACCCAGCACGGGCAGGCGTTTTCGTGGGGTGAGTTCCTTCCCCAGTTCTTCTCGTCGACTCTGGAAAATTGGCAGTCCGAGTTTCTCCAGCTGATCTGGCAGGCGGCCGGTCTGGCGCTCTTCTACTACTGGGGCTCGTCGCAGTCGCGGGAGTCGGACGAGCGGATCGAGGCGAAGCTCGACGCTCTGCTCCGCGAGCGGAACCTGGACCCGGAGAACCCGTGACGGCCCGGGTGGCCTTTGGCGGGTCGTCTTTTCGCCTTTGATCGCGGCAACAAGGTGTGGGTGACCAGCCAGCGTTGGCTATCGCCAGCGCGTGGGCGGCTCTGCGACGGTGAGCTTGACGTCATAGCCTGGGCCAAGCTGTGGCGCGGTTCGCGACAAGCGCCCCGGTCAGGCCCCGGCCGGTAAGAAAACCCCGTCCGGGGCCGCCCGCCTAGTCCGCGGACGGCGTCACCCAGGAAGGACGGCGCCATCACCGGATGGGATCGTCAACACGCCCTGAACTGCCGCCCGCCGGGCGGTTACCGCTGGTGATGCAGGCAGAGGTGTAATGATCCGTCCGTGACACCAGCACTTGGCGCGGACGGCGGTACCGTCGCCGTCCGCAGCGCGGTGAGGCGGTGACGCCCCGATGACCTCCTCGCAGGAACCGGCGAGTATCGAGCCGTTCCGGGTGCAGGCGACTGCGACGGAGCTGGAGGACCTACGCGCGCGGCTGCGCGCGACGCGCTGGCCGGACGCCCCGGAGGATGCCGGGTGGTCGCTGGGCACGGACATCACCTATCTGCGCGAACTCGTCCACTACTGGGCGGAGGAGTTCGACTGGCCGGCGCAGGAGACCGCTCTCGCGCGCCTGCCACGCTTCCGCACGCGGGTCCGGGACCTGGGCATCTCGTTCATCCATGCGCGTGCCGTCGCGCCGGTGGGGCCGGTGCTGCCGTTGGTCCTCTGTCACGGTTGGCCGGACTCGTCGTGGCGCTACGAGAAGGTGGTGCCCCTGCTCACCGACCCCGGCACGCACGGCGCGGACCCGGCCGACGCCTTCGACGTGGTCGTGCCGGACATGCCGGGGTTCGGGCACTCGGACCGACCTGCGGGAGGACCCCTCGACTCGATCGGGGTCGCCGGGCTGTGGGCCGAGCTGATGACCGCGCTGGGGTACGCGACGTTCGGTGCCGTAGGAGGCGACATCGGCAGCTCGGTGAGCCGCTACCTCGCCCTGGATCATCCCGATCGGGTCGTCGCTGTGCACCGGATGGAGGCCAGTCTCCCGGTTGTCGCCGCCGTTGATCTCGCACCCGAGGAGCGGGCCTGGCTCGACGTCGCCGCCGCGTGGCAGGCCAGCGAGGGCGCGTACGCCGCGATGCACCGCACCAAGCCGCAGACCGCCGCCGTGGGACTGACCGACTCACCCGCCGGACTGGCCGCGTGGATCGTCGAGAAGCTGCGGTCGTGGAGCGACTGTCACGGTGATGTCGAGCAGAGCTTCACCAAGGACGAGATCCTCACGCTGCTCACGCGCTACTGGTTGACCGGAACGATCGGCTCGTCGATGCGCATGTACGTCGCCAACGCCGCGATCCCACCGGAACAACACGCCCGCAGGGTCGAAGTACCGTCCGGCTTCGCGCTCTTCCCCGGCGACACGCTCCACCCGCCGCGCGCATGGCTCGAGCGCACGGCCAACGTCGTGCGCATGACCGCGCTCGACAGGGGCGGCCACTTCGCGCCCTTCGAGGAGCCCGAGCTGTACGCGCAAGAGCTGCGCGAATTCTTCCGTCCCTACCGCTCGGCCGGGCGAACCTGACCAGGCCCGCGTGGGCTAGCACCGAGGACGGAGCACGGGGCAAGGCCGCAGACGGCCTCCGGCTCAACGATCGGCCGCCGGCTTTCTCGTGCCCGTCCGGCTACGGGGCGGCGTTTAGCAGGTCCACCGCGATGTGCTGGCGGGCCGCGTCCGTGACGTCGACCGGTCCGGCCCAACGCAGGCCATAGGTGTCCAGCGCGGTGCGGTTGTTGGCGAATGCCGTGTCGGCCTGCAGCCGCAGATAGCCGGTGTACGGATGGTCACCGAGCGCGGCGTTGAGCTGGCCGAGCCCACGGACGTGTGGGCCCTTGAATGATGCGCCGTCGGCCCCGCAGTTGTTGTTCGGCTCGCACGGATCGCGCAGGATGCCTCCGGAGTTGAGCTGGCTGCTGGTGGTAGCGGCGTTCGCGATCTGCCGGGCCCGGGTCAGCAGCGCCGCGTCGCCGGTGGCGCGGTGCAGCTCGGTCAACCCGGCCAACAGCACACCCTGGTTGTACGACCACACGGTGCTGCCGTTGTTGCGGCAGGTGGACAGGCTGATCCCGTCGTTCACCAGGTTCGAACTGTTGATCATGCCGGTTCCCTGGAACCAGGCCCACTCCTGCCGCGCCCGTTGGAGATAGGCGGTGTCGCCCGGGATGCGGTTGTGCAGCGCTGCGGTCACCTGCAGGTAGAGGCTGTTGGCGATGGCTGCCTTGTAGGCCCGGGCGGTGCTCCACCAGATGCCGCCCCCGCACCGGGTGTCCCAGTAGGCGCTCATGTGATCGGCGGCGGCGCGGGCGGTGGCCAGGTAGCGCGCCTCGCCAGTGAGGTCGTAGGCGGCGATCCAGGCCATGGCCCACCAGCCGGTGTCGTCGAGGTACTCGTTGCGGAACTGGCCGAGCCACTTGTTGACGTTGCGGTCGTAGGTGTTGGCGATCGCGTACCGGTAGCTGCCCATCCCGCTCACCCGGATGTTCTCGATCACGGCGGTGAGCGCATTAGCGGAGTTCCACCAGCCGGTCGTGTCGAACAGGCCGGTGTCGAGGTTGTAGCTCATCATCAGCCCGGTGGCGGCGGCGGTCCGGCGGTTGCTGGCGTTCCAGGTCGACCGGGCCCACGCGGTACAGGTCGTCTCGGGCCGGTCACCGGCCTTGCCGCAGGCGCGCAGCGCCCCGACGCGGTAGGTGGTCCAGTTGTCCACGTTGTACATGGCGGTGCGGCCGGTCCCGACGCCGGTCGGGATCGGAGTCAGGCCGAGCCGGCCGTCGGCGGCGAAGGTACGGCCGCCGTCGAAGGACCGCTCAAGCCACGTCTGGTCACCGGAGTTGCCGTTGCCGATGACGGACCAGGCCATGGCGTCGGTGTCGTTGAAGTGCAGCGAGATCTGCCGGCCGTAGATCGTCGCGGTGACCGGGACCCGGTCGGACGGCGCCAACGCGGCGTCACGACCGTCGCAGTGCCGGTTGCAGATCACGGCCAGGGCGGCGGGAGCGGCAGTCGCCGGGGCGGGCGTCGCCGTGACGCCTAACCCGGCGAGCACGCCGGCGGCCAACAGGGCGGTGAGCCGGGAGAGCGCCAGCATGCTTCCTCCGGGAGTCAGCGGGGGGACGTAGCGTCGTCGGCCCTGCACTCCGCATTCAGCGACGTGCCGGGACCGTAGGTGAACATTCGAGAACGTCCGCCTGTTCGGCCTGCACGCCGCTGCTGGCAAAGCAGATACTAATAGTAATGGACATCAATGTCTAGATGGTCCGCCTCGGCCAGTTCGCGCCGGCCGCCCACGACGTCACACCAATCCGCGACGGCCTCACCGCGGCGGCCGGGCCGGGGTGCTGCCGAGAGTGACGGCGATCGTGGGGAGGCGTGAGCCGTGAAGCTCAGACCGAACCGGCCTCGTTCGCCGGCAGGTGCAGGTGTTGTAGGTCCTCCGGGATCGGTAGGTCCGGGCGGTAGACCAGCAGCGGGGGCTGGTTGTCGGTGTCGGCGCGGGCGGCGGGAGCGTCGGCCAGCGAGAACTGGTCCCGGAGTTGGCCGAAGAAGTCGTCAACGTCCGCGACGATGAGCTTCGCGCGGCGTCGGGCAGGGTAGACGGCGACCCAGTCGCCGGGGTCGAGGATTCCGTGTACGCGGCCATCGACGACGACGGCGACCTGACCCGATCGTGGAAGCACTTGGACACCCACGGGTTCGTCCGGCGCGGTGACCATGCTGCGGTTGAACGCCATGTGCGGGGCGACCGGGGTGAATACGAGGGCATTGAGGCGCGGCGACAGGACCGGTCCGCCTGCCGCGAACGAGTACGCGGTGGAGCCCGTCGGCGAGGCGACCATGACGCCGTCGGCGGAGTAGGTGGCGAACAGCCGCCCGGACAGGTACACCGCCACGCTGGTCTGCCGGTCCCGGCCGAGTTTTTCGAACACGACGTCGTTGAGGGCGCTGAGGCCCAACGGCACACCCCAACCCACCTGGTCGGGCGTGCTCGGGCGGGGGATGGGCGGGGCGGGTGCGGGACCGCGGCCGTAGCGCAGCAGGGTCCGCAGCTCCGGTGGGACCTGCAGCGGGCGCGACGCCCGCAGGGTGAGCAGCATGCGTTGCTGGATGGGTGCGCGGCCGGTCAGGGCGGCGCCGAGCGCCCTCGGCAGGGCGCTGCGGCTGGCTGCCACTCTCACGACGCTGCTCGGCCTGACAAGATGATCCGAGTACAGAGACCCTACTGACCCGGGCGTGTGGCCTGGTGGGCCGTGAGTTCGAGCAGAAGTTCGACGGCACGGTGTGTTCCGCCTTCGGAGCGCACCAGATGTCCAATGTCGGCGGCCCTCCGGGACTTCGTGGTGTCGGATCTCGTCGCTTCGACTGCTTCGATGAGGCGTTCGGCGGTGATCTGCCGCTGCGGGATGGGATCCGGGGCAACGCCGATGGATCGCATTCGCTCGGACCAGAACGGCTGGTCACCGGTGAAGGGGCAGATCACCTGTGGGCGTCCGGCGAGCAGTGCGGCGGCTGTCGTTCCTGCTCCGCCGTGGTGGACGATCGCCGCGGTGCGGGGGAGCAGCCAGTCGTGCGGAGCGTCGTCGACGACGTGGACCGAGTCGGTGTTCGAGCCTGCCATTGCGATTCCGCCGGCGCCGGTTGCGACAACGGCTCGCAGTCCGGTTGTCTGGACCATCTGGTGGACCATCTCGCCGATCGCCTCGGGGTTCTGGCCTCGCATGCTGCCGAAGCCGACGTAGATCGGCGGTGCTCCGCTGTCGAGGAACCTGGCCAGGGCGGGCGACGGTCCCTGGCCCTCGCTGGCGAGGGTCCAGTATCCCGTGACGGGCGCGTGACCGGGCCAGTCGGCCGGCCGCGGCAGGACGTGGCGACTGAACGCCTGCAGTACGAAGGCGGGGCCTCCGTCGGGGCGGCGGAACGGGTCACCGGATCCACGCCGAGACCTCAGTCCGAGTCGTGCACGCCAGTGCTTCCCAACCGGTCCGAGGAGCATCTGAGGTGCGAGCGCGGCCGGTCGGTAGCTCAGCCGGTTGAAGGATCTGGGCAGCCACGTCGGGGCCCACATCGGGCACGGAAAGGAACTGGTCGGAACCCAGTTCGGCTGTAGCGCCACCGGGACTGAGGGGACGCCGAGGGCCTCGGCGAGGTGCTGGCCGGGGAGCATCGTGTGGTGCACAACGACGTCGGTTTGGGCGGGAACGGCCGCGGTGATGTCGTCGAGCACCGCGGCGATGTACTGCCGGGTCCGGCGCACCACCTCGACGGCTGTCCGTTTCGCCGTCAGCCCGCGGTAGTTCGTCGCAAGTGCATCTTGGATGTGGGGCTCGTCGGTGAGCCGGTTCCAGCGGTCGTCGACGGGTGCGAACGGAACGCCGTGGGCGGCGGCGAGCGGCTCGTAACACGCCGGCCCGGCCACCAGTACCTCGTGGCCGGCGTCGGACAGCGCGCGCCCCAGGGCGACGAACGGCTGTACGTCGCCGCGCGTCCCGAACGCGAGCACGAATGCCCTCATGCTGAGACCCCCTCTGTTCGCCCCGTCCCGAGGCCCTCTGAGACCGGGTTCCGTCCTCCGACCTGCCTGAAATTTCAGTTCCGAGCATGCCTGTGGTGGCCGGGCGTGGTCAAGTCCGGTCGCGGAGAGCGCGCGATGTCGCCTGGGGTCGGGGTCGTGGGGCGGGCTAGGGTTTTCTCTTGTGACCGACCAGGGCGCGACGGGGGAGGCTTCGCTGACGCAGCAGGCCTACGCTGCTCTGCGCACCCGCATCGTGACCTGTGAGCTTCCGCCGGGGACGTCGCTCACTGAGCGGGGACTGGCCCGCTCGATTCCGTACGGGCTGACTCCGATTCGTCGGGCGCTCGCTCGTCTGGACCGCGACGGGTTGATCATCACGCTGCCCCGGGCCGGTTACGTCGTGAGCCCTCTCGACGCTCAGGACGTGTCGGAGTTGGTCGAGGCGTGGGATCTCATCGGCCCCGAGCTTGTCCGTCTGGGTTTGGAGCGCCTTTCCGGCGTCGAGGCGCACGAGCTTGCCGGGCTGCTGAGCGAGTGGTCCCCGCCCGATACCGGCGGTGAGTATCAGGTGGAAGCGGTCCTACGCTTCTCCGAGCTGTCGAGGCGTGTCTTCCAGCTCCTGGCCATCGCCAGCGCGAACCGCTGGTTGCGCTCAACCTTCGATCAGCTCTCGGACCAGATGTCGCGCCTGTGGGTCACCCTGCTCAAGGGCCGCGAAGTCCCCGAACAGCTACAGCAGCTCATCGACCGCTGGAACCGACACGTCGCGGGCCGGCAGCCCGAAGAGATCGCCGAGTACCTACCGCAGTTGATCAGAGACAGTGGCCGAGCGGCACGTGACCTGTTCGACCACCGCGCGACGACACCTGCCGATCCATCAGGCCCGACCACCGGTCACCCGACTGGCCCTGTCAACAACGTGACGAGTCAACACACCAAGCCCCAACCCGCCGGGCCCCCAACGGACGACGGCTCAGCGTCGAACCTCAGCCAATCTCCGGAACGACGGCTGCCTCAGTAGGGCGGCGGCCGGCAACCCGGAGTTCCTCTGCGGGCTGGTGCTGCGGGGGCCGGCTGGGGTGCCAGCGTCGGCACCCGACAAGGCACAGGGCCGGCGGTTCACGATTCGTCAGCGGTCGGCGACTGACCGCGCACCTGGCCTTGCCGGTAGCCTCGATCTCATGGCTACCGTGATGCGGAGGATGTCGCCCACGGCGGTCGTTGCCGTTGGTGTGCTCGCTGTCCTGACGTCATGTTCGGCGGATTCTCCGGCTGGGTCCGGCACCGAGTCGTCGGCACCCGACGGCGCATCGACTCCAACCCAGGCGGCCACACCGTCACCGTCACCGAGCGGGCCGTGCGCTGACGGGACGTGCCAGATCGAGGTCGCCGTGGGCGACGTCGTGGCCGTGCCGGAGAGGTATGGCCTCGGGCCGATCGAGGTAACAGGGATCACCGCCGCCGCGGTCGAGATGGTCGCGCCTCTGACCGGGTCCGGTTACAGCGTTTCGGGCTGTTCCGGTGGCGGCGGCGTGTCGTCGCAAGGCGGCGGCGGTGTCGAAATGAGCTGCCAGGCGGGGACCGTCGCGACCATAAACGACGCCATGCGCTTTGAGGTGGTCAAGATCAGCGGCACTGGCGCCGTCCTGCGTATCCAACCGGCCGGGTGACGTCTGGCGCCTCAGCTGGCAGGGGAGCGGGGCCAGAGCCGTTCGTCGGCGTGCACCCGGAAACCGATCGGCGCCAGGCCCGACCCTCAGAGCACCATCCGCATGAAGACGTCGGCGCGAGCGTACGGCGGTAGCGGGATCTGTTCCGGGCTGACGTGCGTGAAGCCGGCGGATTCGTAGAGGTGCACCGCGTTGGGGAGCTTGGTGCTGCTGCCCAGGAACAGGGTGGACGCGTTGAGCGTGCGGGCCCGGTCGATCGCCGCCTGGATCAGCTGCCGGCCGATGCCCTTGCCGCGTACCGCCGGGGTCACGGCCATCTTCGACAGCTCGAAGACGTCATCCGAGCTGCGGACCAGAGCGACACAGCCGACGATCTTCCCGTCGTCGCGGACGATCAGCACGTCGCCACCCGGGTCGACGATGGCGGCGAAAGGGTCGTCGAGGGTTCTGCGGTCCGACTCCTCGATGACGAAGAAGCGGGAGATCCATTCCTCGTTCAACGTCCGGAAGGCGTCGGCCTCTGCGGCGGTCGTCATGGACGTGATGGTCAGCGTGCTCGAGGTCATGCACCAATCGTCACATCGCTGCTATCCAAACGTCCAATATCTCGTTCTGAGGGATCCGTATTGTTGAAGTATGGAACCCGAGTTGCGCCACCTGCGCTACTTCGTCGCGGTCGCCGAGGAGCTGCACTTCAGTCGGGCCGCGGTGCGGCTGCGAATGGCCCAACCGCCGCTCTCGCAGCAGATCCGTCAGCTCGAGGCAATGATCGGTACGCCGCTGTTCGTTCGCACCTCCCGGTCGGTGGCGCTGACGCCCGCGGGGGAGGCGTACCTGGAACGGTGCCGGCGGGTGCTGGCCACCGTGGTCGATGACGTGCACGAGGCGGGCCGGATCGGGCGCGGGGAGCAGGGGCGCTTCGACATCGGTTTCGTCAGCTCGGCGATCCAGCTCGGGCTGGCTGCGCCGATCCGTCGTTTCCGCGAGCGTCATCCGGCCGTCCACCTGCGCCTGCACGAGGCGTACACGGCGCACATCATCGACCGGTTGCTGACCGGCGAGGTCGATCTCGGCGTGGTCCGGGACGCGGAAGACCACGACGAACTGGTCGCCACCGCGTTCGCCGTCGAGTCCTTCGTCGCCGTCCTGCCGGCCGAGCATCCGCACGCGGGCGATCCGGCGATCGATGCCGCAGCGCTGCGGCACGACCCGTTCGTCTTCTTTCCGAGGCTGGCCGGCGAGCGGGCCTACCAGCGCAATCTCCGGCCGTGCCTGGAGGCCGGCTACACCCCGCGCATCGTCCAGGACGCCAGCAGCTGGGCCACGGTGGCTCACCTGGTCGCGTCTGGTCTCGGGGTGACGATCGCCCCGGCGAGCGTGTCCGCCGTGGTGCCTTCTTCGGTACGCGTGCTGCCGCTGACCGGCACCGGGGCCACCACCGAGGTGCAAATCCTGCGTCGTCGGGGTGACGACCGGGTCACCTCGACGGGCTTCGGTACCGAGGGTGGGCCGGCCTGATCTCGCGTCAGCTTGTGGCGCTCTCAGCCCTGCCGCCGGGGCCTCGTACCCGCCGCCGGCTAGCTTAGGTATACCAACCGATTTCCTTAAGAGGGTGAGTGAGTCATGCAGGCCTCCATCAACGGGACTGTCGTCGCCGACGCGCCCGAATCGGACCTGATCAGCATCGAGGGCAACTACTACTTCCCGCCCTCGGCACTCAAGTCCGAGTTCTTCAGCGACAGCGCGACGCCCTACAACTGCCCCTGGAAGGGCGACGCCCAGTACCACGACGTGACAGTGGGCGACGCGACCCATCACGACGCCGCATGGAGCTACCCCCACCCGTACCCCGCCTCGTTCGAGCGGGTCGGGCGCGACTACAGCGGCTACGTGGCCTTCGACAAGTCGATGGTGACGGTCGGCTGAGCGACCACCGCGGACGACGGGCCTCCCTCGAACGGAATGCGCAGCGGGAAGGTCTTGATCTCGGCGACGGCCCACCTTGGCTCCCAGTGGCGGTGGGCCCTGCACGATCCGTGCCTACGGAGTGAGGACGATTCTTCCGAAGACCTCGCCGGCGTCCATCTTCTGGTGCGCCACCACCGCCTGCTCCAGCGGCAGGATCTCGTGCACCACGGTCTGGAGCTCCCCACGATCGGCGGCGGCGAACTGCTCCACTCGTACGGCTTGTCGAGCGGCCTCCGTCACCGTCGCCGCGCTGAAGGTGGCGAACGACATCGATTTCTGGAACGCGGCCATCAACCTCGTCCCGAAGTCCGCGGGTGGCTGGCCGCCGACCGCGCCGACGGCCACGAGCCGGCCGTTGGGGTTGAGTCGGTCGAAGAACGCGGGCATGCCCGGACCCGCGACGACGTCGATGATGACGTCGTAGCCGGTGGGATCGTCCGCACCTCCTGCCCCGGAGCGGTCCAGCAGGTGGGTCGCACCAAGGCTACGGAGTCGACGGCCGCGCTCAGGCGACGAGGTCGTGACCGCGACGGCACCGGCACCACCGCCGACCGCGAGCTGCACCGTCATGATCCCGATACTGCCGGCCGCGCCACGTACCAGGACCGTCTCGCCTGGCGAGAAGTGCGCGTGAGCGAGGCCGAAGTGAGCCACGACCCCGGAGCTGCCGAGCGTCACGGCGTCGACCGCGGAGAGGCCCGCCGGCAGGGGCAGAACCTCCCCGACCGGGGCGACCGCCTGCTCGGCATATCCGCCGCCCGTACCGGTGAAGGCCCAGACGCGTTGCCCGACCCACGCGGGGTCGACGCCGTCGCCCACGGCCGTGACCGTGCCGGCAACCTCGCCGCCCGGGATGTGACCCTCGCGGAAGCCGTACGCGGCGAGAGCACCGCTTCGAATCAGGACGTCGGCGCCAGCTACGCCGACCGCCTCGGTGGTGATCAACACCCTCCCGGGAGCGGGCACCGGGGCAGGAAGGTCGACCACCGCCAGCCCGCGCGGATCGCCGAACTCCCTGATCGCCACTGCCTTCACTGTTCGTCACCCTTCCCAAGCCAGCCCTGCGGACGCCCGAACGGTAGTGGACGCATGCGTCCGTTTAGCTAGAGTGAGAGAGTGAGCGGCCATTTGACTCAAAACCTGCGGTCGGACGCGCTGGACAACCGTGAGCGGATCCTCGACGCCGCCCGGGCGGTCTTCGCCGCCGAAGGCATGGACGTGCCGATGCGCGAGATTGCCCGGCGCGCGGGAGTCGGCCCCGCCACCCTCTACCGCCGGTTCCCCACCAAGCAGGCGTTGGCCACGGAGGCGTTCGCGGACCAGATGAACGCGTGCGTCGCCGTCGTCGACGAAGGGCTCACCGACCCGGATCCCTGGCACGGCCTCTGTCTGGTGATCGAGCAACTCTGTGAGCTGCAAGCCCGGAGCCGAGGTTTCACCGCGGCGTTCACCTCGGCATTTCCCCACGCCGTGGATCTCGCCGCGAAGCGCGAAGCCGCCCTCGCCTCGCTCGCCGACCTGATGCGCCGGGCCAAGGGCACCGGCCACCTGCGGCCTGACGTGGCCCTGGACGACCTCGTCCTCATGCTGATGGCCAACGGTGGCCTGCACGCCACCTCGACGAACGCCCGGGTCGCCGCCTCTCGACGCTTCGCCGCACTCACGATCGAGGCGTTTCGCGCCTGATCGGCACCCGGGAGCCTGCCGCTGAGGCTCACCCGCTGCTGCCCAAGTGCTGCCCGGCGTCGGTCCGCCCCGGCTCGCCAGGCCGGTGTCTCCCTGCTGTTGCCCGAGTCGGCTTCCAGGGGCGCCGGGATGCGTCGTAGCAGCCCGCTCAGCAGGCGCTGTTCGTCGGCCCACAGCGAGGCGACCGCGGTCCGTTCCGCGTCGGTTCTCAGGCTCATCGCCTGCCGCCAGCGGTCGCGACCTTCGGCGGTGATCTCCACCTCGCCGCTTCGTCGATCATGCTCCTTGCGCACCCCTGTCCGCCGTGGTCAGAAGCCGGGCCAGGCGACGGGCGTCCTCCGAGCCGGCGGTGGGGTGGTAGATCACCAGGCCCTGTTCGGGTATTCCGGCGACGGCCAGACGCTCCAGGTGCAGCCGCAGGGGCCCCGCGACGGGGTGTTGCAGCAGCGCGAAGTCGGTGTCGCGCGCGACGACATCGTGCCGGTCCCACAACTGACGGAAGCTCTCGCTGCGTTCCGACAGCTCGGTGACCAGCGCCAGGAAGTCGGGGCGGGCCGCGCCCCGGCCGACGGAGTCCCGCACGACCGCGACGAAACGTCGCGCCGTCGTCTGCCAGTCCCGGTAGAGGTTCCGCTCCGAGTCGACGACGAAGAACGACCACAGCCGGTTCTTCCCGGCCACCAGCTCCGGGGAGATCCGGAAAGCGTTGTCGTTGGCGGTGAGGACGTCGAAGTTGCGGCCGGTAACGAAGGCGGGCAGGGGCAGGAGCCGGACGAGGTTCTCGACGCTGGCCGGCACCTGTTCGCCGGTCGGCGACCCAGGGTCGGCGTTGGTCGTCGCCGGTGTCGCCAGGCTCGTCAGGTAGGCGGTGGCCGCGTCGTCGAGGCGCAGTGCCCGTGCCAGCGCCCCGACGACCTGGAGTGAGGGTGTCCCGCCGCGCCCCTGCTCCAGCCGCAGGTAGTAGTCAGCGCTGATGCCCGCCAGCAGGGCCACTTCCTCGCGTCGCAGACCCGTCACGCGTCGTCGACCAGTCCCCTCGGGCAACCCGACGTCACCCGGACGCAGCTGCCCCCGGCGTGCCCGTAAGTATCCCGCGAGCAGGTCTTCGGCCATATCGTCGATGCTAGTCACGCACCAGGGAGCGGGCGGACAGCACCGCCCGGTCGCCGATGCCTGGTAATGCCGATACCAGGAAGAACGCGGCACTGCCTACCTCGTCGCCGACGGGTGATTCTGCTGGGTGCGGCGTCCACCCCACCGGCGACGTCGCGTGCCGGACGACGGCCGGAACGTCCACGTGGCGCATGAGCCCCGAGCGGGTTCGCCGGTCCGCATCCGGGCCCGCCGACAACAGGCCGCCGGCCGTGGGCACCACCAACTGGAAGGGAGATCCGTCATGAGCAAGTTGGCACTCGTCACCGGCGCCACGTCGGGCATCGGCAGGGCATTCGCGGAACGGCTGGCCGGGTTGGGCTACGACCTCATCATCGTGGGGCGCCGCGAGGATCGCCTGGAGGAGTTTGCCGCCACCCACCCGGAGGTCGCTGTCCGCGGTGTCGCGGCAGATCTCTCCACCGACGACGGGATCGACACCGTCGCCCAGGTCTGTGCAACCGAGGACATCACGCTGCTGGTGAACAACGCCGGCGTCGCGCACTACATGCCACTGGCGGACCTGTCCGCCGAGAAGGCCCACGAGCTGGCCCACGTCAAGATGGTGGCGCCGACGATGCTCACCCGGGCGGTCGTGGGCGGCATGCAGGCCCGCGGTGAGGGCACCATCATCAACGTCGCCGGCATGATCGCCTTCAGCGGTCCCGCGCCGAGCTCGGTGATGCCGCGTCGCGCGGTCTATGCGGGTGGGCTGGCCTTCGCCGTCGCCATGTCGCAGACGCTCTGCGCCGAACTCGAGGGCACCGGTGTCCGGGTCCAGGTTCTGTGCCCGGGCGTGGTGGCCACCGAGTTCCATGAGCGTCAGGGCATGGACCTGAGCGCCCTACCACGGATGAGCGCCGACGATGTCGTCACCGCCAGTCTGCGCGGGCTGGAGCTGGGCGAGGTCGTGGTGGCGCCGGGTGTGGAGGACGCGGGTCTGCTGAACGCGGTCTTCGCTGCGGATCTGACCGCCTTCAACGCGCAGAGCCCGGAGCTGGCGTCCCGGTACCGCAGCAACTGACGGCTCGACGCCCGGCCCATCCGCGACGTCCAAGCGGACCACGGCGTGGTGCGGCGGCAGGCCCGAGACCGGGATCGTTGAGCGGCCAACGCCGGATGACAGCGGTTCGGGACGCTTCCCGGCCCGCCGCCCGCACCGTCCGACCGGGTTCGCCGAAAGATTTTGGAGAAAGTTTCTGGTTGACGGCAACCTTCGGGCAGTGGATCGCATGTACCCGGATGTAAGTGACGACCGCCACGATCCATAGGGGTCCAGGAATGTCTGCACGTCCACTTCTGCTGCTGCCCGTTGCCGCCGTCCTGTTCGCACTTTCGGCCTGCGGCTCCACGCCGGCACCTGGTCCTAGCCCAACCGCATCCGCTCCGACGTCGGCCACTGGCGTCGTCAGTGCGTCGCCCGCGGTGGCTACCCCGGCGGCCGGGGTTGCCGACTGTCCCTCGGTGACGACCCTGCAGACCCTGGTCGAGCTGCCGAAGGGCTGGTCTCTTGCGGAGGTGAAGTGTTTCAAGGGCTGGGCGACGGCGGATCCGCAGGGCCCGACCGTCGATGACGGTGTCTACCTGTTCCACTACGTGGCCGGCACGGGCTGGAAGTACTACGACCAGGGCAGCGATTGGGACTGCAAGGATCTCGGTCTCAGCGAGCCGGCGCCGTTCTGCGTCTCGGAATCGGTGGAGACGGCGCCGAAGCCGGCGAACAGCACGGCCACGAGTGCCAAGTGCCCTTCGGCGAAGACTCTCGAGAGCCTTGTCGAGCTTCCTAAGGGCTGGACGTTCGGCAGTGTCCAGTGTGTCAAGGACTGGGCGGGAGCCGATCCGCAAGGCCCGACCGCTGGTGACGGCGTCTACCTGTTCCACTACAAGGCCCCCACGGGTTGGAAGTACTACGGCGACGGCAGCGGATACGACTGCAAGGATCTCGGCCTCACTGAGGCGCCGTTCTGCATCTACTGACCGGGGTGACCGCGGTCGCGCGCTGTGGCGCACTCCCGCTACGTTGTGCACCACAAACAACCGGCCGCATCGACGCCGCCGCTGCTCGAAGGACTTTGCGGTACGTGGAGGGGACGAGCGGGGCATGGCGGACTCCATAGACGATCTTTTCTGTGCGTTCGTTCGGACCCGCTCGCCAGCGTTGTTGCGGACGGCGTTCCTGCTGACCGGTGACCGGCACCTCGCCGAGGACCTGGTGCAGGATGCGCTGGCCCGCACTCATCGGGGCCGGCGCCGGCTGGATGATCCGGGGCACTTCGAGGCGTACACCCGCACCGCCATGTACCACCAGCATGTGAGCTGGTGGCGGCGCCGTAGGGTAGCCGAGTCCCTGCCCGGGGAACTGGCCGATGTGGTTCAGCCGGGCAGTGACCATGCTCGCCGTACCGACCTCAAGCTTGCCCTGCACCAGGCGCTCGCCCAACTCACCCAGCGGCAACGGGCCGTGCTGGTGGCGCGCTTCTTCGAGGATCGCAGCGAGGCCGAGACGGCGGCTCTGCTGCAATGCTCGGTCGGCACGATCAAGAGTCAGACCAGCAAGGCACTGGCCCGCATGCGGGAGATAGCGCCCGAGCTGCTCTCGGCCGTCATGGAGGAGGCCTGATGACCGACAACCTCGGGCCGCTGCGTCAGGCCATGTCCGATCTGAGTGAGCACGGCGGCACCGCCGACATGTACGAGCGGTCCCTGCGCAGGTCGCGGCAGTCGCAACGGCGGATAGCGCTCGCCACCGGCGCCGCGGCCACGGCGGTGGTGTTCGCCGTCGGCGGTACGGTCGCCCTGGCCGCCAGCCACCGGCCCGACCCTCCGACGCCACCCGCGTCCACCCGCACCAGTGACGGACCCCGGAGTCCCGACTGTCCGTCGACGACGACCCTCGGGACCCTTGTCGAGCTGCCGGCGGCCTGGGCCTTCGCTTCCAGGCCAGTGGAGTGCGTCGAGGCTTGGGCGGCGGCAGACGTGGAGCGTCCGGCCGCCGGCGGCGTCATCTACCTGTTCCATTACACAGCCGGCACGGGTTGGCGGTACCACGATCAGGGACCGGGATGGAACTGTGCGGACCTCGGCCTCACCGAGCCGGCGTCGTTCTGCACTTCCTGATCGCCTCACCCGGGGCAATCTCCGCAGCTGAGGACCGCCGTGAACCCGATACCTCATCCCATCTACCGATATCCATAAACTGCGGTTGAGCACGCGGTCACCACGAGAGGATCTTCGATGACGGTCTTGAAACGTTACAGGGCGGGTGCGGCGCTGGTCGGGTTCCTGCTGGTCGCCACCTCCAGCTCACCGGCCTCGGCGGCGTCGCCGACGGTGAATGCGCCGACCACGACCACGCTGACCACCCAGGGCCGGACCGCGGAGAGCTACACGGGCCTGATGAACGGCGAGTCCTTCCAGCAGGACGGCATCGTCTCGCACCGCCGATGGCAGTACGCGGCGTTCTGGGACGAGCAGGGCTACGTCAACGTCTCCCGGCGTCCGACGAACGGCACGTGGCAGACCATCCGCCTGACGGACTACCGCACCACCACCACCGATTCACACAACGTGATCAGCCTTGGGCTCTCGCACGAGGACGGAAGCATCCACCTGTCGTTCGACATGCATTCCCAGCGTTTCCGCTACCGCAAGTCGGTGGCCGGCATCGCCACCTCACCGGACACCGCCACCTGGTCACCGGCCATCTTCGGGGCCGTGCAGAGCAGCCTCGCCGGACGCGACATGGCGGTCATGACCTATCCGCAGTTCACCACCATGCCCGACGGCAGTCTGCAACTGACGATCCGTACGGGGGAGAGTGGGAACGGCAACCAGGTCCTGTTCGAATATCGGGCTGGTGTGTGGAGTTTCGTCGGCAAGATCATGAATGGCACCACGCTCGGCAACAATGCCTACCTGTTCGGGTTCCAGTACGACGGACAGGGCGTGCTGCACATGACCTGGACCGTGCGGGAGACCATGGACGCGAGCACCAACCACGACCTCTACTACGCGTACAGCACGGACCGGGGCCGAACGTGGCGCGGTGGTTCGGGTGCGCTGATCGGCACCGCCGACTCCAGCCCGATCTCGACGACCAGCGCCGCGGCACGGTTCTGGACCATCGGACAGAACCGCGGCCTGATGAATCAGGAATCGCAGACCGTCGACTCGGCGGGCAACGTACACGTCCTGGCCTCCCACCTGCCGCCGTCGGCGCCCAGTGACGCCGTCTTCACCCGCGCCCGCACCAGCGCCGTGCTCGTCCACTACTGGCGTGAGGCGGCGACCGGCCAGTGGCGCCAGCGGATCCTCGGCTACCAGGCGGGCGTCAGCCGCGGCGACATCGGCGTCGATTCCCAGGACAACCTGTTCGTGGTCAGCGCCGCCTCGAACACGGGCGTGTTGCAGGTCGCGACCGCGTCCCGAGCGTCGGTCTGGTCGGACTGGGCCGTGCGTTACCGGTCCACGGCGACCTTCACCTCCGATCCGCTGCTCGACCACCGCCTGCTGAAGTCCAACAACATCGCCAGCGTCTTCGCACCGCACCAGGGCGGCAGCCGGATCGACGTCCTGAACTTCACCAGTGCCGGGAACTGACTGACCCGGCCAGCGGTGGCCACGAGCGGGAGCGGGCCCGGGTTCCCGCTCGTGGCGTAGTCAGCGCGTGATCCGGGCGGGTGCCCCGGCCGCCGGCTCGTCGGGGATCGACGTTCCCGCGGGTCGAGCCGCGGTGCGTGACCGCCGAACCACTCACCCGGATGCTGCCGCTCGGCTAACGGGACGTGGCGGAGCCGGTGAGGAGCAACTGCGCGACGGCGTCCGGGCGATCCAGTGGCACGAGGTGGCCGCTGTGGGGAATCAGCTCACCAGTCAGGTCATCGGCGATGGGGGTGAGCTGCCGGTAGAGCAGGTCGCCGACGGTGTTGCCGCCGACGGCCAGGGTGGGCGGGCTCAGCCGGCCGGCCGCGGAGATCGCTGCCGCGTTCTGCTCGGCGGCGCGGTAGTAGCCGAAACCGCAGCTCAGCGCCTCACGGCCGGTGTACGCGCCGACGAAGGCGTCTCGGATTTCCGGGGGCACACCCCGACGTTCGAAGGTGCCGGCCGTGAGGAACCAGTCGAGGTATTCGGCCTCGTGGCCTTCGAGCACCGTCTCGGCCAGCCCAGGAGCGGAGTGGAAGCCGAACCACCACGGTGGTGCCGGGAAGCCGCCGGGCAGGCCAGGCAGTGTCGCCTCCACCAGCACCAGGCGGCGCACCCGGGCCGGGTGCAGGGTGCCGAGCAGGAAAGCGGCGGGCACGCCCGCGTCCAAGGCCACGACCTCGGCCTGCTCGACCCCCAGCGCGTCGAGCAGGCCGAGCATGTCACCGGCGCCGGTCACCGCGTCGAAGCCGTCCGCCGCGCGAGCGCTGTCGCCGAGCCCTCGCAGGTCTGGTGCGATGACGCGGCGCCGCCCGCCGAGCAACGGCAGCACCTCGCGCCAGACCTGCCAGGTGTGCGGCCAACCGTGCATCAGCAGCACCGGCGGGCCCGCGCCGTCCAGGGCGACGTTCAACTCGGTGCCGTTCGTCCGGATCCTGCGCAACTCCATGTGTCGCCCCCTGCTGGTTACCATTGGTTACCTGCTAAACATGGGAGACGCCTGATGGCTTGGCAAGACGGCACTTTCGCGCCACCTGGTGAGCCCGGGGTAACCGGGGACCTCTTCAGCCCGGCCTGCCCGACCCGGCAGCTGCTCGACCGGATCGGCGACAAATGGACGTCCATGCTGATCAAGGTGCTGGCGGAGAACCATCCGGCAGAGCTCGGGTTCGCGGACCTACGCCGCCGCGCCCCCGGGGTGTCGAACAAGATGTTGTCGCAGACGCTGCAAAGCCTCAGTCGCGACGGCCTGGTCACCCGCCGGGTCGAGGCGAGCGTGCCACCCCGCGTCTACTACACGCTCACCAGCCTGGGTCTCTCCCTGGACGCCCCGCTCGGAGCCGTCCGAGCGTGGGCCGAGCAGCACATCTCAGCCATTGAAGCCAGCCGTCGCAGACCTGCCCAGTAGCGGCGGCTCGCCACGGGGCGGGCTGGGCGGCGGTTCCGGCCGGCTCTGGTCGTCAGGATCGTGACCGATGCGGCGGTGTCGACGGCTGGTGGCCAGCCGACGAAGGGCGGCCACCAGCCGAAACAGCGGGAAAACGGAATCCGCGTCTGTTAGTTTCGCGACTCGGTGTCGGAATTGTTCGCCTCAGCGAGGGGCGAGGCCGCCCGGTCCTGAGCGTCCTCAACCCCGGACTGGGCGCCCTGAGGAGAAACTTCCCCGTCGTAGTTGTAGACCCGCAACTCGGCACCATCGACCTGCCGGTGCTGGCTCGTGTGGATGTAGCGGTGGATCAGCCCATCGATCTCCAGCTCCACCAGCCCAGCATCGTTGGCCGCGTACCGGCTTCCGTCGCGCGGACCACCAATCAGAATCGCATCATCATCTTTCGCCATGTCCGGTATCTACCCACCCCGTTGCCGATCCAATCGGGTGTGCTCCCGGCCACTGGCCTGCTGCCGCTGGGCCTGCGGGCAGCGACAACGTCCGGCCGGCCCGGGCGGCGGGGTCAGGACGTGCGGTAGTGGCCGGTGAGCCGACCGAGCTTCATGGCCAGGTGCAGGCACAGCCGTTCGTTGCCGTCCTTGAGGTCGGTCCCGGCGAGCTGTTCCACCCGTTGCAGCCGGTAGTAGAGGGTGGTCCGGTGCAGTCGAAGCTTCTCGGCGGTGGCGTGCGCGTTGCCCGCCAGGTCGAGGTAGGCCTCCAGGGTCTCCAGCAGCACCTGGTGGGCGTCGTCGCGCAGCAGCCGCTCCAGCCCGGGATGGACGCCCGCGACGTCGAGGTGCTGACTGTCCAGCTGCGACAGCACCCGGTAGATGCCCAGGCCGGCCCAGGAGACCACCCGACCCAGCGCGGGCAGTTGCGTACCGACCCGGGCGGCCTGCGCTGCCTCCTGGTAGGACTCGACCGCGCTGGCCAGCCCGGCGCGCGGCTGGCCGATCCCGGTCACGGTCCGGTCCACCGAGGCCAGGCCCCGGGTCGCGGTGCCCAGCGCCTCGTTGAGGTGCCCGGCCGAGGCTTCCGGCGAGGGGCGGCCGGCTACCCGGTCGCCGCAGACCAGCAGCACCCCGTGGTCGTGCCAGACCAGGTGCAGCGTCTCCCGTACCCCGATCCACCGGCGGGTGGTGACCAGGGCCTGTTCCAGGGCGATGCGGGCCACCTCGTCGGGTTGCCGTCCGCCGGCCGGCACCAGCTGCGCGACGAGCGCGACGGTCGACCCGTCGGCGATCACCACGCCCTCCTCCAGCAGCGCCCGCGCCGCGTGCTCGCGCGCCTGCCGGCTCTCCACCAGCAGGGTGCGGGTGGCTTCGGTCTCCCGCTGTGAGGCGAGCTCGCCGAGCAGGTTCTCCCGGTACAGCGCCAGCGACAGGTCGGTGAAGGGGCCGGTCGCGGTGGCGATGTCGGCGTCGGTCATCGAGCCGTCCGCGTCGATGAACCAGACGAACCCGAGCAGCAGCTCGTCGTGCCGGATCGGCACGCAGACCCTCGCCAGCAGGTCCAGCTCGGTGCACGCGGGGGTGCGGACCGGCGCGTGCGCCGTGAGCACGCCCCGGTCTCGGAACCAGGCGATCACCTCCGGCGTCGTCTGCCGGCGCAGGATCGACGTCCGGCGGACATCGTCCATCGGGCCGTCGTGCTCGCTGTAGGCGACCACCCGCTGTCGGCGGTCCTCGATGAGGGCGGGTCGCCCCACCCGGGCGGCGACGGCGTCGACGATTCGCTGGAGCTCACCGTGCATGTAACTCCCATGGTTGCGCTGCGTGACAGGGATCGCGCGACCGCCAGTCCTTACCCTCCGGTGCCGGTGGGTCATCGCGCAAGGTCCACTGTCGAAGTCACGACAAAAAGAGGTGCGGCACCGCGTCTGTTCCGGCATCTGTCCGAAGACCGGTGGCGGCAGACGTTCCTAGGGTTCCGGTACGAACCGCACCAGCGACGCCGCGTGCGGGTGGGGAGGGGATTGCCGAGTGGGAGTTGGTAGGCCCTGGCGGGGCGTGCTGGTCGCGGTCACCACGCCGTTTCGCGCCGACCTGTCGGTCGACTTCGACCGGCTCCAGGAACACGTCAGTTGGCTCGCCGCCGAGGGGTGCCACGGGGTCGCGCCGTGCGCGTCGATGGGGGAGTACCAGGCCCTCTCCGACGACGAGCGGGCCGCCGTGGTCAAGGCGACGGTGGAGGCCGCGCCGTCGGGCTGCGCCGTGGTGCCCGGCGTCGGCGGCTACGGCAGCAGGCAGGCCCGCCGCTGGGCGGAGCAGGCCGCCGAGGCCGGTGC
>NZ_JAKKFF010000242.1 GCF_022229015.1 Micromonospora foliorum | reverse complement strand
GTAGGCGTCCTGGTCGGAGCGGTGTGCCGGCACGGCGGGGCGGTCGTCCGGTTCGCCGGACGGCAACGGTTCCGAGCTGTCCACGGCCACCTCCCTCAGTGACGAAGGGAACTTACAGGAAAGTCCCGAGGGTGAAAAGAAGCTACAAAGTCGGCACGTGTCAGCGGGCCCGAGCGTAACGAGTCGGCATCGGCCCCGCACCCCCGTCACCTCGCCATCCACGCCCGTTCATCTCGCGCCCCGCGCCCCGCGCCCCGCGCCCCGCGCCCCGCGCCCCGCGCCCCGCGCCAAGATCGTGCTCGAACCAGGATGTAGTGGCCTCACCGACGCGCCGAGGCCACTACATCCCGGATATTGCACGATCTTGAACGCGAACGCCCCAGGAAGGCACCCCCGGGAGTCCAGGGCACGACATCCTCGGCCCTCGCCCGACGCCCACCCCGTGATCCACTCGGTTTCACGGAAGTCGTGGCTTCCACCTCGCTCGAACACCGCGTTCTCAAGGAAGCCGAGTGGATCTATCTAGAGGGTCTGCACGGTGGCGATGCGTTCCTCAAGCTGCTCGATGGTGGCCTGGGCGCTCGGCGGACCGCCGCAGAGCCGGCGCAGTTCCGCATGGATCTTGCCGTGTGGCTGGCCGGTGCGGTGGTGTCGGGCGGCCACCAACGCGTTCAGTTGGCGCCGGAGGGCCACGCGACGCTGGGCGGCGCTCATGGGTGCCGGTGGCGCTGCTGTGGGCGCAGCGGCCGGCTGAGCGGCCCCGTCGGCCGTACGACGGCGTTGGGCGGCGAGCTGTGCGGCCTGTCGCTTGGTCAGCAGCAGCGAGACCTGGTCGGCGGTGAGCAGGCCGGGCAGACCGAGGTATTCCTCCTCCTCGGGGGTGCCGGCCTGGGCCGCGGTACCGAACGACGCACCGTCGAAGATCACCTGGTCCAGCTCGGCGGTGGCCGAGAGCGCCGCGAACCGCTTCTCCAACTCCCCGCTGGCCTGGTCGTCGCGCTGCGCACGTTCCAGCAGGTCGTCGTCGAAACCGTCGGCTTCCTTGGGTTTACCGAGGACGTGGTCGCGCTCGGTCTCCATCTCGCTGGCCAACCCGAGCAGGTGCGGCACGCTGGGCAGGAAGACCGACGCGGTCTCCCCGGGCCGGCGGGCCCGCACGAACCGGCCGATCGCCTGCGCGAAGTAGAGCGGAGTGCTGGCACTGGTGGCGTAGACGCCGACCGCCAGTCGCGGGATGTCGACCCCCTCGGACACCATCCGCACCGCGACCAGCCACCGCTGGTCGGACGCCGCGAACGTCGCGATCCGGGCGGACGCGCCCTGGTCGTCGGAGAGCACCACGGCGGCCTTCTCGCCGGTCACCTGCTCGATCAGCTTGGCGTACGAGCGGGCGGTCTGCTGGTCGGTGGCGATGATCAGACCACCGGCGTCGGCCATGCCCGCGTTGCGCAGCACGGTGAGTCGGGCGTCGGCGGCCCGCAGCACCTGTGGCATCCAGTCGCCCGCCGGGTCCAGGGCGGTACGCCACGCCTGCGCCACCAGGTCCTGGGTCATCGGCTCGCCCAGCCGGGCCGCCAGTTCCTCCCCCGCGTTGGTACGCCAGCGGGTCTCCCCGGAGTACGCCAGGAAGAGCACCGGCCGGACCACGCCGTCGCGTAGCGCGTCGGAGTAGCCGTACACCGAGTCGGCGCGGGAGCGCAGCAGCCCGTCTCCGCCCCGCTCGTAGCTGACGAACGGGATCGGGTTGTCGTCGGAGCGGAACGGCGTCCCGGTGAGCATCAGCCGGCGTACGGCGGGTTCGAAGGCGTTCTTCACCCCGTCGCCCCAGGACCGGGAGTCGCCGGCGTGGTGGATCTCGTCGAGGATGACCAGGGTGCGTCGGGTCATGGTGCGCCGCCGGTGCACCTGCGGGGCCATCCCCACCTGCGCGTAGGTGACCACCGCGCCGTGGAAGTCGGCCGCGGAGTGCAGGTCGGCGTTGCGGAACGCGGCGTCGAGTTGGATGCCCACCCGGGCCGCGGCCTCGGACCACTGGTTCTTCAGGTGCTCGGTCGGCGCGACCACGGTGACCGCCTCCACGGTGCCGTCACCGAGCAGCTCGGCGGCGATCCGCAGGGCGAAGGTGGTCTTGCCAGCGCCCGGCGTGGCGACCGCGGTGAAGTCCTCACTGCGGCGACGCAGGTATTCCACCAGGGCCTTGCGCTGCCAGGCGCGTAGTGCCGGGAACGTCTCGAGCACCGGCGTCCGGGCTGCCACGCGAAGCTCCTCTCCGACCGCACGATGGCGGACCCCGGGCGAGGGCCACGAGGATCCGCCGCCCATGAAAACGCCTCCGCGCAGAAGCTGCCGCGAAGGCCGACTCAGCATAACCAGCACGGGCCGCCGGGCCCAGGCGACGCCACGCTGGTCACAATCCCGCGCCCAACCGAACAGCGGCCCGACCGTCTCACCACTCCCGGTCGGTGCGTGGATCCGCCCCGTCGGCACGCGGCGGACGCAACTGGGCCACCGGCGCTGACCAGCGTCGACGCAGTGCGATCAGGCGCAGGCCGAAGACCAGGACGGCGGCGGCGGTGAGCGGTGCGGGCCCCGTCTGCCCGGTGACGTACAGCAGCGCCACCAGGACCGAACCGGCGAGCGCGGCCAGCGCGTAGATCTCCCGGCGCAGCACGACCGGGATCTCGGCGGTGAGCAGGTCTCGGCCGAGCCCGCCACCGATCGCGGTGAGCATGCCGATCAGGCAGGCGCCGACCGCCGGCACCCGGGCGTCGAGCGCCTTGAGCGTGCCGGTGACGGTGAACAGCGCCAGGCCTGCCGCGTCCAGCACCAGCACGGTCGTCCGCAGTCGGACCAGTTGCGGGTGCAGCCAGAAGACGGCGAGCGCGGTGATCGCGGCGGTGGCCGCGTACCGCCAGTCGGCGAAGGCCAGCGGCGGCACCTCGTCGATGACCAGGTCGCGGAAGATCCCACCGCCGAGGGCGGCCACGAATCCGACGAACGCGACGCCGAACAGGTCCAGTCGCTTGGCCACCGCCGCCGAGGCCCCGGACGCGGCGAACACCGCCACACCGGTCAGGTCGGCGAGGAGCAGGGCGGTGGAGGTGGTCACCGCCGCAGGCTACGTCGCCGGCCGGAGCCCCGGCCGAGGATCACTCGCGGTACGAGTCGTAGATCTCCTTGCACTTGGGGCAGACCGGCGAACCCGGCTTGGCCGCCTTGGTGACCGGGAAGGTCTCGCCGCAGAGAGCGACGACGAAAGTGCCCATGACGGCGCTCTCGGCGATCTTCTCCTTGCGGACGTAGTGGAACATCTCGGGACCGGTGTCGGCGTCCTTCAGTTCCGGACGCTCGAGAACCTCTGTGCTCACGTCTGCACCTCCAACCGACAAGTTTGGCAGGTCATCACGGCCGGGTCCACTTGAGGCCGGCCGAGGCCCCACCCCGTACGGTGCCCGTGTGACTGACTTTCGCATCAGCTACGGCACCGAGGTCGCCGAAGCCCTGCGCGACGGCCGGCCCGTCGTCGCGCTGGAGAGCACCATCGTCTCGCACGGTCTGCCCCGCCCGGAGAACCTGCGGGTGGCCAGGGAGATCGAGCGGACGGTTCGGGACGCCGGCGCCGTTCCGGCGACGATCGGCATGATCGCCGGGGAGCTGGTGGTCGGCCTGGACGACGCGCAGCTGACCCGGCTGGCCACGGTCGACGGCGTGACCAAGCTCTCCGTCCGCGACCTCGCGGTGGCCGCCGCGACCGGCGCGGACGGCGCGACCACGGTGGCCGCGACCAGTGCGGTGGCCGCCGCCGCCGGTATCGGCGTGTTCGCCACCGGTGGGCTGGGTGGGGTGCACCGGGAGGCCGCGCACACCTTCGACGAGTCGGCGGACCTGATCACCCTGGCGCAGACCCCGATCGCGGTGGTCTGCGCCGGGGTCAAGTCGATCCTCGACGTGGGCGCGACGCTGGAGCGTCTGGAGACCCTCGGGGTCGCGGTGGTCGGTTACCGCACCCACCGGTTCCCCGGCTTCTACCTCACCGACGCCGGCTTCGACCTGGACTGGTCGGTGGACTCGCCGGAGCAGGTCGCGGCCGTGCTCGACGCCCGGGACGAGCACGCCGTGCACACCGGTGGGCTGCTCATCGCCAACCCGCTGCCGGTCGACGAACAGCTCGACCCGGAGCTGCACGACCGGACGCTCACCGAGGGCCTGGCCCTGCTGGAGCGGGACGGGATCACCGGAAAGGCCGTCACCCCCTACCTGCTCGCGCACTTCCACTCGGCCACCGAGGGCGCGAGCCTGGCGGTGAACGTGCGGATCATCCTGCGCAACGCCGCACTGGCCGCGCGGATCGCGGTCGCCTCGGCGGCCCGCGGCACCGCCGTCCCGGCATGACCCGACCGGCCCGGGTGGTCGTCGTCGGGGACGTGATCACCGATGTGGTCGCCGTGTTGTCCGGGCCGCTCGCGGCCGGCTCGGACACCGGGGCCGAGATCAGTCTCGGCGGCGGCGGTCAGGCGGCCAACACCGCCGCCTGGGTCGCCGCGCAGCGGGTGGACGTCACGCTCATCGGCGCCGTCGGGAACGACGACGCCGGGCGGGACCGGGTGGCCGAACTCGACCGGGCGGGCGTCGACTGCGCGATCGAGCGGGTCGAGGGCGCCCCGACCGGCACGGTCATCGTGTTGGCCGCCGACGACGAACGCACGATGGTCAGCCAGCGGGGCGCGAACCTGCGGTTGAGCGCCACGCACGTCGAACAGGCCGTCGCGGCGGTGCCCGACGCTGGGCATCTGCACCTGTCCGCGTACACCCTGCTGGACGCCGAGTCGCGCGGCGCGGGGCTGCGGGCGTTGGCCGCCGCCCGCGAGCGCGGG
>NZ_JAKKFF010000241.1 GCF_022229015.1 Micromonospora foliorum | reverse complement strand
CCAAACCGGCCACCCGGGTGGCGGTGGGCGACCAGGCACCGCCGCGGCGGCGAGCACCCTCGGCGATCGCCTCGATGACGTCGTCGTACTCCAACTCGGGCCAGTGCGCGCGGGCCGGTACGAGGTGCAGCACCTCTCCGTCGCGGACCCCCTGCGGCAGCAGCGCCTGTGCCGTCACCAGCAACGCCCCGTCGGTGCGGCGGAGCACCCAACCGCCGTGCTGCTCGCCGTCGTCGGCGAGCCCGACACCGGCGTGCCGGAGCACGTCGGGCAGCAGCTCAGCCAGGGGCACCTGCTCCGGCAGGGCGACGTCCACCCGTCGTTGCGGCGCGCTGATGGTGACGCGTGCCAGCCCGGTAGTCATCGACTTGTCTCCATATCGAGGGGGATCGGAGGCTGCGCGGACGACAGGACTTTACCTACCATGAGCCAGGCTCGGGTTACCCAGCGCTGTCAGGAGGCCGAGTGTCCACCGTCGTCATCAAGCGCCCGCCGCGTCGACCAGCGCCGGAGATCCCCGCCGGTGAGCTGTCGGTCGAGGCACCGCCGGAGATCCCCGTGGTGACCGGCGGGCGCTGGCAGCAGATGCTCATGCTGCTGCCCATGCTCGGCGGCACGGTGGCGATGGCGATGATGTTCGGCCGCGGCGGTGGCGCCTACTCGTACGTGGTGGGCGGCATGTTCGGGCTCTCCTCGTTGGCGATGCTGGTGACGTCCTGGGGCAGCGCCTCCGGCACCCCCAAGAAGTCCGAGATGATGGCCGCCCGCAGGGAGTACCTGCGCCACCTGGCCACGCTGCGGCGGCGGGTCCGGCGGACCGCGGGCCAGCAACGGGCCGGGCTCTACTACCGGCACCCGGATCCGGGCCGGCTCTGGTCGACGGTGGACAGCCACCGGGTCTGGGAGCGGCGTCCCGCCGACCCGGATTTCGCGGTGGTGCGGGTCGCCGTCGGGCCGCAGACCCTGGCCACCCCGCTCGTTCCACCGGTCACCCGGCCGCTGGAGGAGCTTGAGCCGATGACCGCAGGCGCGCTCCGCCGCTTCCTGGACGCGTACTCCGTGGTGCCGGACCTGCCGGTGGCGCTGTCGTTGCGCAGCTTCGCCCGGGTGCACGTGCGACCCGCCGGCCGTGGCCGGGCGACCACCCCGACCACCGGCGGGCCACCCACCGGCGACCCGGCGGCGCAGGCGCTGGTCCGGGCCGTACTGACCCAGCTGGCGGTCTTCCACGCCCCCGACGAGCTGGTCGTCGCGGTCTGCGCCGGGCCGGAGCGCCGCGCCTGCTGGGAGTGGGTGAAGTGGCTCCCGCACGCCCACCATCCCAGCCGCACCGACGCGCTCGGCCCGGTACGGCTGGTCACCAGCTCCGCCGCCGAGCTGGAGTCGCTGCTGGCCGACGTGCTGGCCACCCGGTCCCGGTTCAGCCCGGCCGGTCCGGCCACCGACGGTCCGCACGTGGTGGTGGTCCTCGACGGCGGCGACCTGACCGGTGCCAGTGACCTGACCGGCGACGGTGGCATCGACGCGGTCACCGTGCTGGACCTGGACACCCCGCCGCCCCGACTGCTGGACCGGTACGCGCTGCTGCTGGAGTTGCACGGCCGGCGGCTGCACTCGTGGTCGTCCGACGGGCACGCCGAGGTGGGCACCGCCGACCAGTTGGACCTGGCCGACGCCGAGGCGGTCGCCCGACGGTTGGCGCCGCTGCGGCTCGCCGGCGCGGCACGCGGGCCGGACGCCCCACTCCAGGCCGACCTGGGCCTTCCTGAGCTGCTCGGTCTCGGTGACCCGGAGAGCTTCACGGCGGAACAGGGCTGGCTGCCGCGCTCGGCACGGGACCGGCTGCGGGTGCCGATCGGGGTGGGCGTGGACGGCGGCGCCATCGAGCTGGACCTCAAGGAGTCCGCCCAGGACGGCATGGGCCCGCACGGTCTGCTCATCGGGGCGACCGGCTCGGGCAAGTCCGAGCTGCTCCGCACGCTGGTGCTGGGGCTCGCCGCCACGCACAGCTCCGAGCAGCTCAACTTCGTGCTGGTCGACTTCAAGGGTGGCGCCACCTTCACCTCGTTCGACCGGCTGCCGCACACCGCGGCCGTGATCACCAACCTGGCCGACGCGTTGCCCCTGGTCGATCGCATGGTGGACGCGATCAACGGGGAGCTGGTCCGCCGTCAGGAGCTGCTGCGACGCGCCGGCAACTTCGCCAGCGTCCGCGACTACGAGCGGGCCCGGGCGGCCGGCAGCCCTCTCGCACCGCTGCCGTCGTTGCTGCTGATCTGCGACGAGTTCTCGGAACTGCTCTCCGCCAAGCCCGACTTCATCGACCTGTTCGTGCAGATCGGCCGGCTGGGCCGGTCGCTCGGCGTGCACCTGCTGCTCGCCAGCCAGCGCCTGGAGGAGGGCCGGCTCCGCGGGTTGGACACCCACCTCTCGTACCGGATCGGGTTGCGCACCTTCTCGGCCCTGGAGTCCCGGACGGTGCTCGGTGTGGCGGACGCGCACGAGTTGCCCCGCTCGCCGGGCCACGGCTACCTGCGCGCCGGCACCGACCCGCTGGCCCGTTTCAAGGCCGCATACGTCTCCGGTGCCGTCCGCCGTCGGGCCGTGCCGGGCGGGGTCGCCGCCGAGGGAGGCGCGCGGCTGCTCACCTTCACCACCCACGTCGTACCGGTGCCCGAGCCGGCAGCCCCGGTCGCGCCCGTCGTGCCGGAGGAGGAGGGCAGCAGGACGCTGCTCGACCTGCTGGTGGACCGGCTCGTCGGGCAGGGCCCGCCGGCGCACCAGGTCTGGCTTCCGCCGCTCGGTCAACCGCCGGCCCTGGACGAGCTGCTCGGTCCGGTCGAGGTGCACCCGAAGCGTGGGCTCACCGTGGGCAACCCGGAGCTGCACGGCGCACTCGGCGTGCCGATGGCGGTCGTGGACAAACCGTTGGAGCAGCGCCGGGACCTGCTCTGGCTGGCGCTGGACGGCGCCGCCGGGCACGTCGCGGTGGTCGGTGCGCCGCAGAGCGGCAAGTCCACCGCGCTGCGCACGCTGATCTGCGCGCTGGCGCTCACCCACACACCGGCCGAGGTGCAGGTCTACTGCCTCGACTTCGGTGGCGGCGGGCTGACCGCGCTGCGCGACCTGCCGCATGTGGGCGGGGTGACCGGCCGCGCCGACCCGACCGCCGTACGACGCACCGTCGGCGAGATGACCACCCTGCTGGTCGACCGGGAACGCCGCTTCGCCGAGTTGGGCGTGGAGTCGATGGCCGCGTACCGGCAGCGCCGAGCGGCGGCGGGGACGGTTGGCCAGTCGGGCGCCGACCCGTACGGCGACGTGTTCCTGGTGATCGACGGGTGGAGCACCATCCGCGGCGAGTACGACGACCTGGAGCCACTCGTCACCGACCTGGCCACCCGGGGTCTGTCGTACGGGCTGCACGTGGTCGCCACCGCGCTTCGCTGGCTGGATTTCCGGCCGGCGATCCGGGACCTGTTCGGCTCCCGGCTGGAGCTGCGGCTCGGCGACCCCGCCGACTCGCTGGTGGCCCGACGCGCCGCCGCGAACGTACCGGAGCGCTCCGGCCGAGGGGTGACCGCTGAGGGTCTGCACTTCCTCACCGCACTGCCTCAGCTCGGTGCCGCCGGCGGGGACACCGCCGACCTGGTCAAGAGGGCCGCCGACGGGTGGGCGGGTCCCCCGGCGCCGCGGGTACGGCTGCTCCCGCCGGTGCTGCCGTACGCCGACCTGGACCTCACCTCGACGACCGGGCTGCGGCTGCCGATCGGGATCGCGGAGGCGGACCTGCGCCCGGTGCTGCTCGACTTCGCCACCGAGCCACACTTCGTGGTCTTCGGGGACTCGGAGTGCGGCAAGTCGTCGTTCCTGCGCGCGCTGGCCACGTCGATCATCACCCGGTTCACTCCCGAGCAGGCCCGGGTGATCCTCGTCGACTACCGGCGCAGCCTGCTCGGCGCCATCGAGACGCCGCACCTGATCGGGTACGGCACCGCCGCGGCACACACCGCCGACCTGGTCGAGTCGGCAGCCGGTTACCTGGAGCGGCGGGCCCCCGGGCCGGAGGTCACCCCGCAGCAGCTGCGGGACCGGTCCTGGTGGTCCGGGCCGGAGCTGTTCGTGCTGGTGGACGACTACGACCTGGTGGCAGCGGGGCCGGCGAACCCGTTGCGGGCACTGGAGGAGCACCTGCCGCACGCCCGGGACATCGGGCTGCACCTGGTGCTGGCCCGCCGGTCCGGTGGGGCGGGTCGCGCACAGTACGAGTCGATCGTGCAGCGTCTGCGGGAGCTGTCCACCGCCGGCCTGGTGATGGCGGGCAGCCCCGAGGAGGGCGCACTCGTCGGGCCGGTGCGACCCGGACCGCTGCCGCCGGGGCGTGGTCGGCTGGTCACCCGGCGCGAGGGCGTACGCCTCGTTCAGCTGGCGCAACTGCCGCCGCAATGACCTGACTCGCCGGTTCTTCCCGTGACGGGTGGGGAAACCGGTAATCTCCGATCGTCATGGTTCCGTCGGGATGAATGGCTGGGGATGTGACTGGGGTGCGGTACAGCGGTCCGTCAGCGGCCCGACGAGCGACCGGCCGGGCGCTGCTCGGCGTGGCCGCGGCGCTCGCCGTCGTGGCCCCGACCGCGGCAGCCGTGCCCGTCGCCGCGCCCACGAACGGCGGACAGCTCGCCGGCGCGCCGATGGCGTTCGCCCCCGGTGACACCATCGCCCGCACCGACCAGGTCCGCGACGAGCAGTGGCAGCTCGACGAGTTGCAGGCCGAGACGGCGTGGCGCAGCTCGACCGGCCGGGGCGTGACCGTGGCGGTGGTCGACTCCGGAGTGGACGGCACGCATCCCGATCTGGTCGGCCAGGTGCTGCCCGGCAAGGATCTGGTCGCCCCCGGCGGCGCTCCGGGCCCGGATCCGGTGGGTCACGGCACCACGGTCGCCGGTCTGATCGCCGGGCGCAGCGACGACAAGCGGGGCGTGGTCGGCCTGGCACCGGACGCCCGGATCCTGCCGGTCCGCGTGCTCGACGAGGAGAACCGTTACGACGACGCGCTGATCGTCGCCCAGGGGGTCCGCTGGGCGGTCGACAACGGCGCCCGCGTGATCAACCTGTCGCTGGGCGGCAGCGGCGACAGCCCGGCCCTGGCCGCCGCCCTGGACTACGCGTTCGTCCGGGACGTGGTCGTGGTCGCCTGCACCGGAAACCTCGCCACCTCCACCAGCACCAAGGTCTGGTACCCGGCTCGGGAGCCGGGTGTGATCGCGGTCGCCGGCCTCGAACGCAGCAGCGACAACCTGTGGTCCGGCTCGATAACCGGCCGGGCGACGGTGCTCACCGCTCCCGCCAGCGGGCTGGTCGGGGCCAAGCCCCCCGGCGGGTACTGGCGGGTGCAGGGCACCAGCTTCGCCGCCCCACTGGTGGCCGCGACCGCCGCGCTGGTCCGGTCCCGCTATCCGCAGATGCCCGCGGGCGAGGTGGTCAACCGGTTGCTGGCCACCGCCCGGGACGTGGGCCCCACCGGGCGCGACGACCGCTTCGGGTACGGGGTGGTCGACCCGGTGGCCGCGTTGACCGCCCAGGTGCCGCCGGTGACCGCCAACCCGCTGGACGACCAGACGTCGCCGGGCGTGACCGGTTTCGGTCCGGCGCCCGGCTCGGTCGACGACGGTCCGGTGGCCGGTGCCGGCAGTGACCCACTCGGTCTCGCCGCATCCGGTCAGCAGAGCCGGTGGACGGCTCGGGCGGCGGGCGGACAGGACACGTCCGCGCCGGAGCAGCTGTGGACCACTGTCGTACTCCTCGTCGCTCTGGTCGGCGGTGCGGCCCTGATGGTCCGCCGGCTCCGCCAGCGGACCCGTTGATCACGGCCGCCCGGTAGGCCTGGCCGGCCGCCCGGCCGGGTAGAACGGACCCATGAGTACGCATCGGCCGCCCGTCCTCGCCCCCACCGGCCAGCCGTCCTGGCGGCACCGCCGATTCGACCCGGACCACGCGCTGGGGCTGCGGCTCACGCTCGCCGCGACGGCGGCCTTCCTGGTGTTGGTGCCCTTCGCGCTGCTCACACTGCTGGTGCTCGGCGCCTGGGCACCGCTGCACCGGCTGGACACTGCGGTCACCGACGCGCTGCACGGCTACGCGCAGGACCACCGGGCCTGGGTCGTGCTGATGCGGGTCTGGACCGAGGTGTTCGCACCGATGCCGCTGCGCGCCGTCGCCCTGCTGCTGGTGGTCTGGCTGCTGCGTCGGGGAGCCCGCCGCCTGGCCCTCTGGGCGGCCACCACCATGGTCGTCGGCGGGTTGATCGGTCCGCTGCTCAAGCTGCTGGTCGGCCGGGACCGGCCGGAGTTGCTGGACCCGGTGGCCCGGGCCGCCGGTTATTCCTTCCCCTCCGGGCACGCGTTGAACGCCACCCTGGCCGCCGGGGTGCTGCTGCTGGTGCTCGTTCCGTACGCCGGGCGGGGGGCGGCGCGGGCCGCGCTCTGGGTCGCGGCGGTGCTGCTCACCGTGGTGACCGGGCTGAGCAGGGTGGCACTCGGCGTGCACTTCACCAGCGACGTGGTGGGTGGGTGGCTGCTCGGTGTGGCGGTGGTCGCGGCCACCACCGCCGCCTTCACCAGTTGGCGGGCGCACACCGGTCTCCGGTCGGTCCGGCCGACCCGCGACGGCATCGCGCCCGAAGTCGAGCGGCACCCGGGAGCGGCCTGAGGAGTGACGACGAGGCCCACCGGGTACTGGCCCACCCATGTCCGAGACCGTGGTCCAGATCGTCCGGCGGGTACTGCTGCCGGTGTCCCTCCTGCTCGGGCTCATGGTGCTGCTCGGGGTGCTGGTCACCCGGGTCTTCGCCCGGACCTGGCCGTTCACCGTGGAGGACTCGGTGAACCGGGAACTGGCCGCCGACCGCACCGGCGACTGGAACAACATCTCGCTGGTGTTCAGCACGCTGGCCAGCACCCAGATGATCGTCGTGGTCACCGTGTTGGTGGCGTTGGCGCTGCGGCTCTGGCTGAAGCGTTGGCGCGAGCCGCTGTTCCTGTGCGCGGCGGTGACCGCCCAGGCGCTGGTGTTCCTGCTGACCACGCTGGCGATCGACAGGCGGCGGCCGGCGGTGGAACACATGGACGTCTCGCCACCGACGTCGAGTTTTCCGTCCGGGCACACCTCCGCGGCGGTGGCGCTCTACGTCGGCATCGCCGTGCTGATGGCGCTGCGGGCACGGAGCACCGGCGCGAAGGTCGCCTGGTGGACGCTGCTGCTGATGGTGCCGCTGGGGGTGGCTCTGACCCGGATGTACCGGGGAATGCACCACCCGAGCGACGTGGTGGCGTCCTTCCTCAACGGCGGCACGTGCGTCGCGATCATGGCCCGTGCCGTGCTGGACCGAGGGCTGCGGTGGGGACGGGCGAAGCTGTCGACCGTCGGGCGTCGCCCCCTGCCGGCCCAGAGCTGAGCCGACCCCGCAGGGACGCTCAGGTGCACTCGCCGGTGCCGACCTGCCGGTTGCGTTCGGCCCCGGCCAACGCCACCGGGCGGGCCTCGGCCGCCGTCACCGCGAAGCCGGTGTTCGGGTCGTCGGACGCCGCCGCGAAGATCACGCCGAGCACCAGGCCGTTGGCGGAGAGCAGCGGGCCACCCGAGTTGCCGCTACGCACCAGCGCGCGAATCGTGTAGATCTCCCGGGTCACCTCGGTGGCGGAGTAGATGTCCGGGCCCTTGATCCGGTCGACGTCCCGGACCCGCGCCGACTGCGCGTTGTAGGGGCCGTCGAGCGGGAAGCCGAGCACGATGGCGTCGGAGCCGCTGCCCGCGTTGCCGGCGGCGAACCGCAGGGACGGCCCGGGCAGCCCGGGCACGAGCAGCACCGCCAGGTCCCGGTTCGGGTCGTAGACCACCACCTTGCCGTCGTACCGCTCGCCGCCCAACTCCACGGCGACCGAGCGGGTGCCGGCCACGACGTGCGCGTTGGTCATCACCCGGTCGTCCGCGTACACGAAGCCGGAACCCTCGATCCGACGTGAGCAGCTGGGCGCGGAGCCGAGCACCTTGACGACCGACTGCTGACCGCTGACCACCACCTGCGAGCCGGCCAGCGCCGGGTCCGGCGGGTCGACCTGCCGGGCCCGGGTGGGCGCGAGGTCACCGAAGACGTCCGGGAAACCGTCGGTGTCGACGGTGTCCTCCAGCGCCGTGGACAACTGCTGGGCCTGCTCCGGCAGGACCTGGTTGACCACCGTGATCAACGCGCTGTTGCGGACCGAGGCGGCGAGCCAGGGCACCGAGGACGAACCGAGCGGCACGGCGACCAGCCAGGCGAGCAGGAGCACCGCGAACAGCGAGACGACCGCCCCACCGACGTCGTCGATCCGTTTGCCCACGTCGCTGGTGATCGTCTTACGCAGGTGCGAGCCGAGCCAACCGGCGAGTGCCTGCCCGACCACCGCCAGCCCGAAGATGGCCACGAGCGAGATCAGCACGCGGGTGCCGGCGTCCACGAACTGTCTGGCGAACAGCGGCCCGAGCTGGAGGCCCAGCAGCAGACCCAGGAAGAAGCCGGACAACGACGTGACGCCGATGACGAAACCCTGGCGGTATCCGCTGATCGCGAACACGAGCATGAGCAGCAGCAGGACGAGATCCACGACGGACACGGGGTCAAGCGTACGGGCAGTGTGCCCGCCGGATGACCAGCGCTTGCGGATGGTGACCATGCGGTCAGCGCAGGGCGTTCTCGTCAGCCTCGTCGGTGCCGGCGGACGGGGCCGGGGTCGCCCCGGTCGGCGGAAGCTCCATCACCCGGCCGCGCGACCACGGACGGGCCCAGCCGCCCATCTCGAGCAGGGTGGCGAGCACCCCGGCGGTGAAGCCCCAGACGAGCATCCCGCGCGCCGAGAACGCCGGCCCGATCCAGCCGCTCGGGTGGCGGACCCGCAGTCGGTTGGCCGGGTCGACCAGCTCACTGACCGGCAGGCGGGCGACGTGTGCCACCTCGGCCGGCTCCCGGGGGTGCACCGGGTGCGGGTCGTGCCACCAGGCCAGCACCGGCGTGACCACGAAGTCGCTGACCGGGATCCACAGTTTCGGCAGCTCGGCCAGCACGGTCACGCTGGCCGGGTCGAGGCCCACCTCCTCGTTCGCCTCGCGCAGGGCGGTGGCGCGGACGTCGGCGTCCTCCGGGTCGGCCGCGCCGCCGGGAAAGGCCGGCTGGCCGGCGTGGTTGCGCAGGGTGGCGGCCCGTTGCAGGACCAGCACGTCGGGACCCGCGCCGGGCTGCTCGCCGAGCAGCACCAGCACCGCGCTCTCCCGACCGCCCTCGGCCGGGGTGGTCAGCCGGGTGAAGTCCTCGGCGCGGGCGGTGCCCAGCCGGGTCAGCAACGGCTCGATCCACTCGGGTGGCCGACGGGTCACGCTGCCACCGCCAGGCCGAGGTGCTCGCGGACCAGCGTGGCGAGCTTGGCGTCGTCGAGAGCGCCGCTGGCGTCGATGTGCCGGACCTGACCGTCGGCGGCGACGAAGAGGGTCAACGGAATGGCGTTGCGCTTCAACTCGCGCTGGAGCGCCTCACCCTGGTCCACGAGCATCGGGAACCGGACGCCGAAGTCCTCACCGATGGACTGGGCGCCGCTGCGGCTGTCCCGGCTGTTGACCCCGACCACCTGGAGCTGACCGGCGGCCCGCTCGCTGAGGCGTTGGAAAGCGGGCAGCTCCTTGCGGCACGGCGGGCACCAGGAGGCCCACACGTTGATCACTGCCGGCCCGGCCACGTCCCGCAGCACGACGGGGGTGCCGCCGGTGAAGCAGGAGAGCGTCAGCTCCGGCAGCGCCGACCCGCCACCGGCGCGGTCCGTCGGGCCGGACGTACCGTCAGCGGCCGTGCCGGGCGACGCGGGGGTCGCCGAGCCGGAGCCGGGCGACGCGGGAGTCGCCGAGCCGGAGCCGGGCGACGCGGCCGTGGGTGCCGTGCTCAGCGCGGCGCAGTCCCGGAACGGGGATGGACGGTCAGCTGCGGCCGGGCGGGGGGCTGGCTCGTCGTCGGCCGTGCCGCTGGTGCAACCGGTGACGGCCAGCAGCAGCGGCAGGACGGCGAGGGCGAGGCGGCGGTTCACGGCACCTCCGCCGTGATCGCCTGCGCCGGCACCAACTCCGGGTCGACCCCGGCGGCCACCGCGAGGTCGCGCGCCCGAGGGCCCTTGAGCAGTTTGGCGGCGGCCGCCGGCTCGGTCGGGCCGGTGCCGTACGAAGGGCAGAGCTTCGCGAGGGTGCACGCCCCGCAGGCTGGTTTACGGGCGTGGCAGACCCGCCGCCCGTGGAAGATGATCCGGTGCGAGAGCATGGTCCAGTCGCGCTTGTCGTACAGCGCGCCGATCGCGTGCTCGATCTTGACCGGATCGGTCTCGGTGGTCAGCCGCCACCGGTGGACCAGCCGCTGGAAGTGCGTGTCGACGGTGATGCCCGGGACGTCGAACGCGTTGCCGAGGATCACGTTGGCGGTCTTGCGGCCGATGCCGGGGAGCGTCACCAGGTCGACGAGGCGACCCGGGACCCTGCCGTCGTACCTGTCGAGGAGGGCCTGACCGAGCTTGAGCAAGGAGTCGGTCTTGTTGCGGTAGAAGCCGGTGGGCCGGATCAGCTCCTCCATCTCGCCCCGGTCGGCGGCGGCGTACGCGGCAGCGCTCGGATAGCGGGCGAAGAGCTTCGGGGTGACCTCGTTGACCTTCTTGTCCGTGCACTGCGCGGACAGGATCGTCGCGACGGCCAGCTCCAGAGCGTTGGAGTGGTCCAGCTCACAATGCGCGTCGGGGTGCGTCTCGGTCAGCACCCGGCCGATCTTGCGGGCACGGCGTTTGCGCCCGAGATCGGTCTCGCTGGCACCGGCGGGGCTACTGGTCACGACGGTCAGCCTACGTCGCACCCCGGACGGTCCTGCTCGGGTCAGCCGCCGGTCGGCGGCGAGATCTTCCCCTGCCCGTCGAGCCGAGCGCCGCCCTTCGGGAAGTCGGCGCGGCTCAACTCGGTGACCAGGCCCAGACCCCGGTCGTCCGGGTCCATCGTCGGCTTGCCGGCAGAGTTCATGTACGTCGAGGTGAACGAGCCGCCGGCCCAGCTGCCGTCCGGCTTGAGCGACACCTTCAGCACCCCGCCCCAGCCGAGGCGACCGTCGTTGCTCAGCGAGTTGCCGCCGCCGGCGAAGTTGCCCAGGCTGTACGCGATCAGGCGCCCCTGGTAGAACTCCATCCCGCGCAGTACGTGCGGGCCGTGCCCGACGATCAGGTCGGCGCCGGCGTCGATCATGGCGTGCGAGAACTTCACCGGGTCGCCCCGGTTCTCGCCCAGGAACATCTCGGTGCCCGGCTTCACCCGGGTCTTGTCGACACCCTCGCCGCCCATGTGCACCTGCACCACGACCAGATCGGCCATGGTGGCGGCCTTGGCGACCACCGCCTTCGCCTTGGCGATGTCGACGAGGCTGTTGGACCAGACGTACGACGAAAAGCCGGCGACCGCGACCTTGACGCCCTTGACGTCGACCACGGTGATCTCGTCCGGTGCGCCGGTGTGCTCCAGGTCGTACTTCTGCAGTGCCTTCTGGGTGTTCTCGTAGCCCTTGGGCCCGTAGTCGTAGCCGTGGTTGTTGGCCTGGTTGAGCACGTCGAAGCCGGCGTCGCGCAGGTGCGCGGCGTACTCCGGTGGGGCCCGGAACTGGAAGCAGCGGGTGGAGTTGGCCCCGCACTTGCCGGTGCCGGTGTCGACCGTCAGCGGCTCCTCCAGGTTGCCCATCACCAGGTCTGCCTTGAGCGCCTCGGTGACCGAGTTGAAGAAGCCCTTGCCGCCGGCGGCGGGCAGCCGACTGGGCGCGTTGCCCATGATGATGTCGCCGGTGGCGGAGAGCGAGATCGCGCCACCCGGACCGGAGGATGCCGGCCCGGTGGCCTTCGGGCCGGCCGTGGAGACCGGCGCACCGGTGCCACCGCCTCCCGCGCCGGGCTGCCAGACGGGCGCTTCGCCACCGGAGTCGGCGCAGCCGGCCACGAGGAGGGCGGCCAGCAGTGCGGCGAGGCCGAGGGCGACGCGGCGACGCGGGCGGGATGCGAGGGGGGCGGGAGCATACATCGCCCGCGACCCTACCGGTCGTTAAACTCGCCAACGACAGCCGATCGGTTGGACTTTGCGCTCCTGAGCTGCTCAGACCACGGCACGACCGGCCGAGCGCCGCCGGCGAGCACCGCCGCGTGCACCGCTCGGGCGAGCGGAGCGCCCCAGGTGGAGCGCGGCCCGCCGTACGCGGCCTCCGGCCCGTCCGCCGGGCAGAGCACGGTGACCGCGTCGGTGGGCGTGCCGGTCCCCGGCACCCCCAGCTCGGTGATCGCCTGGGTCTTCGCCTCGGTGGCGGTGGCCACCGCGTTGACAAGTGCCGAGTCGGCGAGCCGGGCCGGCACGTACACCACGATGTTGACCGTGCCGACGCGTTCGGCGAGCGCGGCAGGCATCGGCGCGGCCGCGGGCACCGGCGTGCCGAGCCCGACCGTCACCCAGGCCCGCACCCCGGTGTCGGTCCGCGCCACCACCTCGGTCACATCGACGCCGGTCAGCAGACCAACCCCGGGCCCGTCGAGGGCCAGCTCAGCGGCGAGCGAGGCCAGGTGCGCCGCGGGGTCCTCCCGGTCGTACGACATCGGTACGGTCGCGTTCAGAACCCACCGCCGAACCCCGATGCCACCGCCCAGCGGGCCACTGCTGATCGCCCGCAGGGGCACGTCCGCGCGCCAGACGAGCAGCGGAACGTTCCGCCCGTCTTCGGCACGGCTGGTCAGAATCGGCTCGCTCAGCACGTCGGGCAGGTTACGCCCACCGATCAAGATTCCAGGGGCGACCTCTGATTCATGCTCACGTGCGCCTAGACTTGGCGGCGCGCGAGGGGATCAGCGGACGGCGGCCCCGGCCGACGGACGGCACGCGCAACCGGAGGTGCGCAATGGACGAGGTACTGGCCCGCAGCGGGATCTTCCAGGGTGTTGACCCGGAAGCTGCCGAGGCGCTTGCCAAGGAGATGGAGACGATCGAAGTCCGTAAGGGCGAGATCGTCTTCAATGAGGGCGAGCCCGGTGACAGCCTCTACATCCTGCTGTCCGGGAAGATCAAGGTTGGTCGCCGCGCGGCGGACGGCCGGCAGAACCTGATCGCGGTGATGGGGCCGTCGGACATGGTCGGTGAGCTGTCGCTCTTCGACCCGGGTCCGCGTACGGCGACCGCCACCGCGGTGACCGACACCCGGCTGGTGCGGCTGCGTAAGCAGGCGCTGCGGCCGTGGCTCAACAACCGCCCGGAGATCGCCGAGCAGTTGCTCCGGGTGCTCGCCCGGCGGCTGCGCCGGACCAACGACTCGCTCGCCGACCTGATCTTCACGGACGTGCCGGGCCGGGTCGCCAAGAACCTGCTCCAGATGGCGGGCCGCTTCGGCACCCGCGACGGCGGCGTTCTGCGGGTGACCCACGACCTCACCCAGGAGGAGATCGCCCAGCTCGTCGGCGCCTCTCGGGAGACCGTCAACAAGGCGCTGGCCGATTTCGCCTCGCGCGGCTGGCTGCGGCTGGACGGCAAGAGCATCATCATTCTGGACCCGGAGCGCCTGGCCCGTCGCGCCCGCGTCTGAGCAGCACCGCACGTCCCCGCCTGCCGCCACCGGCCGCAGGCGGGGACGTTTGCGATCTGCCTGGCGCAGAAACGCTGGCCTCGGGGCGGTGTCAGCGGTGAGGCTGAGGCCATGGTGAACCGTGTTGCCGTGCTCTCCGACATCCATGGCGTCCTGCCGGCGCTGGAGGCCGTACTGGCCGAGCCGGACGTCGCCACCGCCGACCTGATCGTGCTCACCGGTGACATCGCCGCCGGCCCACAACCGGTCGAGGTGCTGGACGTGCTCGCCGACCTGGGCGACCGGGTGTGCTGGGTGGGCGGCAATGCCGACCGCGAGCTGGTCGAGGCCCGGGCCGGCCGACCGGCCTCGATCGAGGTGTCGAACTGGGCGGCCGAGCAGTTGCGCGACGACCAGGTGGCCCGGCTCGCCGCGCTGCCGCCGATGGCGACGCTGGAGATCGACGGCCTCGGGCCGACGCTGTTCTGCCACGCGACACCCCGCGATGACGAGGAGGTCGTGCTCGTCGACTCCCGGATGGCGCGCTGGGCGGAGGTGTTCGACGATCTTCCCGCCGAGGTTTCCACCGTGGTCTGCGGTCATACGCACATGCCCTTCACCCGGCTGGTCGACCGGCGCCTGGTCGTCAACCCGGGCAGCATCGGCATGCCGTACGGGGGCGCGGGCGCGTGGTGGGCGCTGCTCGGGCCGGGCGTCCAACTGCGCCGCACCGCCTTCGACGTGGACGCGGCCTGCGCCCGGGTAGCGGCGGAGTCGACCTTCCCCGACGCCGCCGCCTGGGCCGACGAGTACCTGCGCTCCCAGCACAGCGACGCCGACGCGCTGGCCGTCTTCGGGCCCCGCGACGGCCGCTGAGCGAGTAGCCGGACCGCCGCTGAGCGGCTCCCGCGACGGCCGCTGGGCGGCAGCCGGACCTGCACTGGGCGGCAGCCTTACCTCCGGTCGGCGGCAGCCGGACGCTGCTCGGGCGGCAGCCGGTTCGCCGCTGGGCGGCAGCCGGAACGCCGGTCAGCGGCAGCGGACGCTGCTCGGGCGGCCTCCGGGATACGGGTTAGGGAGCCTTTGGAGCTGAATCGTTTGCGGCATCAGCCGTTGGTGATCGGCGGGCGAGGTCGACGGGTGAAGTCAGCAGGTGCGGTCGAGGGGCAAGGTCGAAAGGGCAAGGTCTAGGGGCGATTCGTTTGTGACATCAGCTCCAAAGCGAGACCAGCACACCCGAACCACCTCGTGCGCCCCGCCATAGCGGGACCAACGCACCCGAACCACTCGTGCGCCCGCCTTAGCGGGCCAGCGCGCCCGAACCATCTCGTGCGCCGCCGCCATCCCCGCCCCACCGCGAGCCCAAACCCGCCCTACCGCGAGCCCAACCCCGCCCTACTGCGAGCCCAACCCGCCCCACCGCGAGCCCAACCCGCCCCACCCGCCGCACCCCCCACCCGTCGCAGCCACCACACCCACCGCACCGTCACCATCTAGAAAAAGTCAGTCTTGACTGTTTGTTTCCCAGGCCCCAGGCTGTCCCCGTGCCCACCGCATCGACGCGTGTCCCTCAGCAGGAACGCAGCCGCGCCACCCAGGCCCGGCTGCTGGAGGCGACCGTCGACTGTCTGATCGAGCACGGCTGGTCCGGCACCACGACCACCGTCGTCGCGGCGCGGGCCGGTGTTTCGCGGGGGGCGCAGCTGCATCACTACCCGACGAAGGCGGCGCTGGTGACGGCCGCCGTGGCGCATCTGGCCGAGCGGCGGGCCGACGAGCTGCGCACCGAGGCCGAGGCGCTCCCGGCTGGACCACAGCGGTTGGACCGCGTGGTCGACCTGCTCGCCGTGGCGTTCACCGGGCCGTTGTTCGTGGCCGCGCTCGAGCTCTGGGTCGCCGCCCGCACCGATCGGGAGCTCCGGGACGCCCTGGTGCCGCTGGAGGCGACGGTCGGGCGGGAGATGCACCGGCTCACCGTCGCCCTGCTCGGGGTCGACGAGCGTCGACCCGGCGTCCGCGAGGCGGTGCAGGCCACGCTCGATCTGCTCCGCGGGCTCGGGGTGGCCAACCTGCTCAGCGACGACTCCGCCCGCCGGGCCGCCCTGTTGACCACCTGGAAGCGCCAGCTCGCCACCCTGCTCACGCCCTGACCGCCGGCCGCACCGGCCACCACCGACCGGAGGCACCATGGTCGACCTCAGCGACCTGCTCACGGACCTGGCCGACGAGTCCGCCCAGCTGGATGCCCTGGTGGCGCCACTGCCCGCAGCCGACTGGGCGAGGCCGACCCCCGCCCCGGGCTGGAGCATCGGGTATCAGATCGCCCACCTCGCCTGGACCGACCACGTCGCGCTGTTGGCCGCGACCGATCCCGAGGCGTTCTACGCGACGGTGACCGCCGCGTCGGACGTGACCCGACTCGTCGACGTCGGCGCCGAGGAGTTCCTCGCCCCGCCAGCCGAACTGCTCGCCCGCTGGCGGGCCGGGCGAACGGCGCTCGTCGACGCGCTTGCCGCCGTTCCAGCCGGCGGCAAGCTGCCCTGGTACGGCACCCGGATGTCGGCCACCTCGATGGCCACCGCCCGGATCATGGAGACCTGGGCGCACGGCGCGGACGTGGCCGACGCCCTCGACGTGGTCCGCCCCGACAGCGACCGACTCCGGCACGTGGCGCACCTGGGTGTGCGTACCCTCGGGCACGGCTTCGCCGCGCACGGCCGGGAGGCACCGACGGCGCCGGTCCGGGTCGAGCTGGTCGGGCCCGGCGGCGACACCTGGAGCTGGGGTCCGGCGGACGCCGCCGACCGGGTCACCGGCCCGGCTCGGGACTTCTGCCTGCTGGTCACCCAGCGCCGACACCGCGCGGACCTCGCACTTGTCGCCACCGGGCCGGTCGCCGACGAATGGCTCGACGTGGCGCAGGCCTTCGCCGGGCCGCCGGGTGACGGCCGGATGCCGGCCGGCCGGAGCGGGGTACGGGCATGATCCGCATCGGCAACGCCTCCGGCTTCTACGGCGACCGGTTCACCGCCTGGCGGGAGATGCTCGACGGCGGTGAGCTGGACGTGTTGACCGGCGACTATCTGGCCGAGTTGACCATGCTGATCCTCGCCCGGGACCGCCTGCGCGACCCCGACCTGGGCTACGCGAAGACGTTCCTGCGGCAACTGGAGACCTGCCTCGGCACCGCCCTCGACCGCGGGGTGCGGATCGTGACCAACGCCGGCGGGTTGAACCCCGCCGGCCTGGCCACCGCCATCGAGAAGCTCGCCGACCGGCTCGGCCTGCCGGCCCGGGTCGGGTACGTCGAGGGCGACAAGATCCAGCGGCCGGACGCGTTGAGCGCGAACGCCTACCTCGGCGCGTTCGGGATCGCCGCCTGCCTCGACGCCGGTGCGGACGTGGTGGTCACCGGTCGCGTCACCGACGCGTCTCTGGTGGTCGGCCCGGCCATCGCCCGGTACGGGTGGGGCCGCGACGACCTCGACGAGTTGGCCGGGGCCACCGTCGCCGGGCACCTCGTCGAGTGCGGGGCACAGGTCACCGGCGGCAACTTCAGCTTCTTCACCGAGCTGCCCGACGGCGGTCATCGGCCCGGATTCCCGATCGCCGAGGTGTATGCCGACGGCTCATCGGTGCTCACCAAGCATTCCGGCACCGGCGGCGCGGTCACCGTGGAGACGGTCACCGCCCAGCTGCTCTACGAGATCGGCGGGCCGTCCTACCTCGGGCCGGACGTGGTGACCCGACTGGACACGGTGACGCTGCACCCCGACGGGCCGGACCGGGTCCGGGTCTCCGGCGTACGGGGCACGCCGCCACCGCCCACGCTGAAGGTGGGCGTCAACAACCTCGGCGGCTTCCGCAACTCGATGACGTTCGTCCTCTGCGGGCTGGACATCGAGGCGAAGGCGGCCCTGGTCCGGGGCCAGGTCGAGGAGGCGGTGGGCAAGGACGGGCTGGAGTTCACGCTGGCCCGGACCGACCATCCGGACGCCGCCGACACCGAGGCGGCCAGCGCCCTGCTGCACGTACACCTGCGGGACAGCGACAAGGCGCGGGCCGGGCGGGCCTTCTCGGCCGCCGCGGTGGAGCTGGCCCTGGCCTCGTATCCGGGTTGCACGCTGACCACCCTGCCCGGTGACGCGACACCGTACGGCGTCTTCACCGCCGACGCGGTGCGGCAGGACGCGGTGGCGCACGTCGCGGTGCTGCCCGGCGGCGAGCGGGTGCCGATCGCCCCGCCGATCCGCACCTCCCCCATCTCGCATGACCAGTCCGCCCCGGGCGGCGACGCGGCGGTCGACGGCCCGACCCGGCGCGGGGCGCTCGGCGAGGTGGTCGGCGCGCGCTCCGGGGACAAGGGCGGGGACGCCAACCTCGGGGTCTGGGTGCGCTCCGACGCCGGGTACGCCTGGCTGCGGACCTGGTTGACCGTCGAGCGGCTGGCCGAGCTGCTGCCGGAGACCGCGCCACTGTCGGTGCGGCGCTACGAGTTGTCGAACCTGCGCGCGGTCAACTTCGTGATCGAGGGCCTGCTCGGCGCGGGGGTGGCCGCGTCCACCCGGTTCGACCCGCAGGCCAAGGCGCTCGGCGAGCTGCTGCGCGCCCGGATCGTCGACCTACCCGCCGAGGTGGCGCAGTGAGCGCGAGGAGTGAGCCGCTCCCGCGAGCCCCGCAGTCGGGAACAGGAGAGGCGCAGTGAGCATGGTGGACACTCCGGAGCGCCGGCAACTGCGCGAGCTGACCCGGGCGTTCGTGACCCGGGAGGTGCTGCCGCACCTGGACGACTGGGAGCGGGCCGGCGAGGTGCCCCGGGCGCTGCACGCGACCGCCGCGAAGCTCGGCCTGCTCGGCATCGGCTTCCCGGAGTCGGTCGGCGGCAGCGGCGGTGACCTGCTCGACTCGATCATCGTGACCGAGGAGCTGATCCGCTCCGGTGGCTCGTCCGGGCTGGTGGCGGCCCTGTTCACGCACGGTATCGCGTTGCCGCACATGGTCGCGGCGGCCGGTGCCCGCACCGGTGGCTCGCTCGGCGGTCGGCTCGGCGGTGTCTCGCCCCCGGGTGACGACAGCCTGATCGAGCGGTACGTGCGGCCCACCCTGTCCGGCACGATGATCGGCGCGCTGGCCATCACCGAGCCGGACGGCGGCTCGGATGTCGCCGGGATCCGCACGACCGCTCGCCGCGACGGCGACCACTACGTGGTGAACGGGTCGAAGACGTACATCACCAGCGGGCACCGGGCCGACTTCGTGACCACCGCGGTGTGTACCGACTTCCCCGGCAGCGGTGAACTGACCCTGCTGGTCATCGACAAGGGGTCGCCCGGGTTCACCGTGGGCCGCCGGTTGGAGAAGCTGGGCTGGCACTGCTCGGACACCGCCGAGCTGTCCTTCGCGGACGTGCGGGTGCCGGTCGCCAACCGGATCGGCGCGGAGAACACCGGGTTCCTGGCGATCATGCAGCACTTCGCGGCGGAACGGCTCTCGCTGGCGACCCAGGCGTACGCGACCGCGCAGCGCTGCGTCGAACTGGCGGTGCGCTGGTGCCGGGACCGGGAGACCTTCGGGCGTCCGCTGGCCAGCCGGCAGCTGATCCGACACCGGTTGGCCGAGATGCACACGCGGGCCGAGGCGGCACGGTCGTACGTGCACGGGGTCGCGGGTCGGGTCGCGGCCGGCGAGCCGGTGGTGACCGAGGTGGCGATGGCGAAGAACGTGGCGGTGGCCGCCTGCGACCACGTGGTCGACCAGGCGTTGCAGCTGCACGGCGGCTTCGGCTACCTGCGCGACGCCGAGGTGGAGCGGCACTACCGCGACGCGCGGATCCTCGGCATCGGCGGCGGCACCACCGAGATCATGAACGAGATCATCGCGAAAGGCATGGGCCTATGACCACCTTGGACAGCGCGGTCGACCCGTCCGCGCCCTCGTATCTGGCGAACCGGAAGGCGTTGCTGGAGCGGCTGGCCGAGTTGGACGCCGCGCTGGACCAGGCGCGGGCGGGTGGCGGCGAGAAGTACGTGACCCGACACTACGCCCGCGGCAAGCTGCTCCCCCGGGAGCGGATCGAGCTGCTGGTGGACGCGGACAGCCCGTTCCTGGAGTTGTCGCCGGTCGCCGCGTACGGCTCGGACTTCCCGGTAGGGGCCAGCGTGGTCACCGGCATCGGGGTGGTCGAGGGCGTGGAGTGCCTGATCGTCGCGAACGACCCGACGGTGCGCGGCGGCGCGGTCAACCCCTGGTCGCTGGCGAAGACCCGACGGGCCGGCGAGATCGCCCTGGCCAACCGGCTGCCCATGGTCAACCTGGTCGAGTCGGCCGGGGCGGACCTGCCCACCCAGGCGGAGATCTTCATCCCCGGTGGCCGGGTGTTCCGTGACCTCACCCGGCTCTCGGCGGCCGGCATCCCCACGGTCAGCGTGGTCTTCGGCAACGCCACGGCCGGTGGCGCGTACGTGCCGGGGATGTCCGACCACGTGATCATGATTCGGGACCGGTCACAGGTCTACCTGGCCGGTCCGCCGCTGGTGAAGATGGCGACCGGTGAGGTCACCGACGACGAGTCGTTGGGTGGCGCGGCGATGCACGCCGGCACGTCCGGGCTCGCCGACTACCTGGCCGCCGACGAACGGGACGGCATCCGGCTGGCCCGGCAGTGCGTCCGCCGGTTGAACTGGCGCAAGCAGGGCCCGTCGCCGCGTACGGCGGTGCCGCAGCCGCCGAAGTACGACCCGGAGGAGCTGCTCGGCATCACCAGCGCCGACCTGAAGGTGCCGTTCGACCCCCGGGAGGTGCTGGCTCGGATCCTCGACGGCAGCGACTTCGACGAGTTCAAGCCGGCGTACGGGGACGCGCTGGTCACCGGCTGGGGCGAGCTGCACGGGTACCCGGTGGGGGTGCTGGCCAACGCCCGAGGGGTGCTGTTCAGCGCGGAGGCGCAGAAGGCGGCCCAGTTCATCCAGCTCGCGAACGCCTCGGACACCCCGTTGATCTTCTTGCAGAACACCACCGGCTACATGGTCGGCACCGAGTACGAGCAGCGCGGCATCATCAAGCACGGCGCCCTGATGATCAACGCGGTGTCGAACTCGACGGTGCCGCACCTGACGGTGAACCTGGGCGCCTCGTACGGTGCCGGCAACTACGGCATGTGCGGCCGGGCGTACGAGCCGAGGTTCCTGTTCACCTGGCCGAACGCGAAGTCGGCGGTGATGGGCCCGGCGCAGCTCGCGGGGGTGCTGTCGATCGTGGCCCGGCAGGCGGCTGCCGCCCGGGGGCGCGACTACGACGAGGAGTCCGACGCGGCGATGCGATTGATGGTCGAGCAGCAGATCGAGTCGCAGTCCGGCGCGCTCTTCCTCTCCGGCCGGCTCTACGACGACGGGGTGATCGACCCCCGGGACACCCGGACCGTCCTCGGGCTATGCCTCTCGGCGATCCACAACGGACCGGTGAAGGGCGCCGAAGGCTTCGGCGTCTTTCGGATGTAGAGGGGCCACCCATGATCAACAGACTGCTCGTGGCCAACCGGGGCGAGATCGCCCGCCGGGTCTTCGCCACCTGCCGCGCGATGGGCGTGCAGACCGTCGCCGTGCACTCCGACGCGGACGCCGACGCGCCGTTCGTGGGCGAGGCCGACCAGGCGGTCCGGCTGCCGGGTGCCACGCCGGCCGAGACGTACCTGCGCGCCGACCTGATCCTGGACGCGGCCCGGCGCAGCGGCGCGGACGCCGTCCACCCCGGCTACGGGTTCCTCGCCGAGAACGCCGAGTTCGCCGCGGCGGTGACCGACGCCGGCCTGACCTGGGTCGGGCCGCCGGCCAAGGTGATCGCCGCGATGGGCGACAAGCTGGCGGCGAAGGCGCTGCTCGCCGAGGCGGGCGTGCCGATGCTGCCGAGCTGGACCGACACCGACCAGGTCGCGGACTTCCCGGTGCTGGTGAAGGCGTCCGCCGGCGGCGGTGGCCGGGGCATGCGCATCGTCCGGACCGCCGACGAACTGGCCGAGGCGGTCGCCTCCGCGCGCCGCGAGGCCGCTGCCGCGTTCGGCGACGGCACGGTCTTCATCGAGCGGTACGTCGAGCGCGGCCGGCACGTCGAGGTGCAGATCTTCGGTGACACCCATGGGACCGTGCAGGTGCTCGGCGTCCGGGAGTGCTCGATCCAGCGCCGACACCAGAAGATCATCGAGGAGGCTCCGGGTGACCTCCCGCCGGGGCTGCGTGATCGGCTGCACGAGACGGCCATGGCTGCCGGGCGGGCGGTCGACTACGTGGGGGCCGGGACTGTCGAGTTCCTGCTGGCACCGACCGGCGAGTTCTTCTTTCTGGAGATGAACACCCGACTCCAGGTGGAGCACCCCGTCACCGAGTTGGTCACTCCGGCCGGGCTGGACCTGGTCCGGATGCAGTTGCTGGTGGCCGAGGGCGCACCGCTGCCCGCACAGCACCACTACCCGGCCACGCGCGGCTACGCGATCGAGGTACGGCTGTGCGCCGAGGAGCCGGCGCAGGGCTGGCGGCCCGCCACGGGCACCCTGCACCGCTTCGACGTGCCGGGGGTGGACCGCGAGTTCGGCTGGATCCAACGGGCGGGCCTGCGGCTCGACTCCGGCGTGGTGGCGGGCTCGGTGGTGGGGGTGCATTACGACTCGCTGCTCGCCAAGGTGATCGCGGTGGCACCGACCCGGGCCGAGGCGGCCCGGGCCCTGGCGGGTGCGCTGGCCCGGGCCGAGCTGCACGGGGTGGCCACCAACCGCGATCTGCTGGTCCGGGTGCTGCGCAGCCCGGAGTTCGCGGCGGCGGAGATCGACACCGGCTTCCTGGACCGGCACCCGGAGGTCTTCAGCCCACTCCTCCCCGCCGACCAGGTCCCACTCACCGCCCTCGCCGCCGCGCTGGCGGGCGCCGCGCACCGCCGGGCGACCGCACCGGTGCTTCCCGGGCTCCCCTCCGGCTGGCGCAACGTGCCGGCGGTCCCGCAGGTCAGCCGGTTCGTCGGGCCGGACGGCGACGAGATCGAGATCCGCTACCGCCTGGACCGGACCGGCCGGCTCGCCGACTGGTCCAGCACGTCGGCCGCCGAGGACTCCGCCGAGCGGCGGGCAGCGACCGACACCGCCGGGTCGGCGGGTGAGCCCACCGTGGCGCTGGTCGAGGCCACCCCGGACCGGGTGGTGCTCGACGTCGACGGGGTTCGCCGCGCGTACCGCGTACACCGGGTGGGGTCGGCTGTCTTCCTGGACGGCCCGGACGGGGCGGCGAGCCTGACCGAGCTGCCACGTCTCCCGCTGCCCACCGCGGCGGTGGCGGCCGGGTCGCTGCTCGCGCCGCTGCCCGGCGTGGTGACCCGGGTGCACGTCCAGGTCGGCCAGCGGGTCACGGCCGGCGATCCGCTGCTCACGCTGGAAGCGATGAAGCTGGAACATCCCGTGCTCGCCCCGATCGACGGCGTGGTCGCCGAGCTGCCGGTGCCGACCGGCGGTCAGGTGCAGACGGGCGCCGTGCTGGCCGTTGTCGACGATAAGGAAGCCCGATGACCTTCGACCTCACCCCCGAACAGGACCAGCTGCGCGACGCCGTGCGGGCGCTCGGCCGCCGCTACGGCCACGGTTACTTCGTCGAGAAGGCGAGGGCCGGCGAACACACCACCGAGCTCTGGGCGGAGGCCGGGCGGCTCGGCTACCTGGGGGTCAACATCCCCACCGAGTACGGCGGCGGGGGCGGTGGCATCACCGAGCTGGCCATCGTCTGCGAGGAGTTGGCGGCGGCGGGTTGCCCGCTGCTGCTGCTGGTGGTCTCCCCCGCCATCGCGGCTACCGTGCTCAACCGGCACGGCACCGAGGAGCAGCGCAAGAAGCACCTGCCGGGCCTCGCCGACGGCTCCCAGAAGATCGTCTTCGCGATCACCGAGCCGGAGGCCGGCTCCAACTTCCACCGGCTCGGCACAGTCGCTCGCCGCGACGGCGACGGCTGGCTGCTGAACGGCCGCAAGTGCTACATCTCCGGGGTCGACGAGGCCGGTCACGTGCTGGTGGTGGCCCGCGTCGCCGTCGATGACGGCCCGGGCGGCTCAGCGGACGCGTCTCCGCAGAAGCTGAAGCCGGCGCTGTTCCTGGTGCCGACCGACGCGGCCGGGCTGACCCGGTCCAAGCTGGACATGGAGATCGTGTCTCCGGAGAACCAGTTCCTGCTCTACCTGGACGACGTGCGGGTGCCCGCCGAAGCGCTGCTCGGTGAGTCGCTGGACGCCGGGCTGCCGGCGCTCTTCGCCGGGCTCAACCCGGAGCGGATCACGGTGGCCGCGATGGGCGCCGGCACCGGCCGGTACGCCATCGAGCGGGCCAGTGGGTACACCGCCACCCGCAAGGTCTGGGGCGGTCGGAGCATCGGCTCCCACCAGGGGGTGTCGCATCCGCTGGCCCACGCGGCGGTGCAGGTGGAGCTGGCCCGCCTCATGATCCAGAAGGCGGCCACCCTGTACGACGCCGGCCGCGACCTGGAGGCCGGGGTGTCCGGCAACATGGCCAAGTACGCGGCCGGGGAGGCCGCCGCGCTCGCCGTGGACACCGCCGTCCAGGTGCTCGGCGGGGCCGGCATGACCACCGAGTACGGGGTGGCGACCCTGCTCGGCGCCGTCCGGGCCGGCCGGATCGCCCCGGTCAGCCGCGAGATGATCCTCAACTTCGTGGCCCAACACGTCCTCGGCCAGGACAAGTCGTACTGACGCCCGACTGCCCGCCCTGCCTGCCGCGCCTGCCGGCCCTGCCCTGCCTGCCTGCCTGCCTGCCTGCCTGCCTGCCCGCCTGCCGCAAGATCGACTCGGCTTCCTTGATTCCGGGGGTCCGAGGGCCAGCGACGCCCCGACTTCCTGAAAGCCGAGTCGATCA
>NZ_JAKKFF010000240.1 GCF_022229015.1 Micromonospora foliorum | reverse complement strand
CCTCGCCGATCATGGAGTTGTGGTGGGCGACGAAGTGGCCGTGACACGGCTGAACCAGACCCCACAACTCCATGATCGACCGGCCGGAGGCGGCCCCTTTCCGCGATCGTGCAGGTGCTGTCGCGGCAGGGCGTTCCCACTCGTCCCGGCTGGCGAAACTGCGAGATCGGCGCGAGAGGGGCACGGGGCGGCACGAACCGCCCACGGCAGCGTCGTTGGTCACCCCGGAGGGGGTGGCGAACGGCCGCTGGGCTGGGCAGCATGGATGGCATGGACTACGAGTACGCGCCACTGCGGCTGCCGCCGAACGTCGACCGGTTGACCGCCGCGGCGCAGTTGGCGATCCAGGCGGAGTTCTCCGGATGGGAGTTGGCCCGGGTGCGGCTGTACCGGGACGGCACGCGCCAGGTGGTGCTGCGTCGTCGGCGGGTCAACCAGCCGCAGCCGGGTCTGTCGTACTGACGACCGGGCGGTGCCGCCCGGGGCCGGAGTCGGCCCCGGGCGGCACCCGGCCTAGTGCTGGTGCCCGGCGTGGTCGTGGTCGTCGTCGAGCTCCAGGAACGGGTGCTCGTCGAGCCGACCGACCAGCCGGTCGTCGGCCGCCGGCTGGAACGGGCCGACCGCGTCGTCGTCGTCGAACGACTCCAGGTCGACCGGGGTGCCGACCTCGCTGACCATGACCACCCCGTCGAGCGGTTCCAACTCGGGGACGTCCAACGCGCCGAGCGAGCCGTCACCGCTCTGCAGCAGCTCCAGCACCGCCTCGCCGACGCCCTCCACCGGGGCCGGCTCGTCGTCCTCCGGGGTGCCCTCGCGGCGCGCCGCCTCGGCCACCCGCAGCAGCGCCGAGACGCTCGGCACCCGGTAGTCACGACGCTGACGCACCGAGATCACCCGGGGGTGCGGGTCGCTGGCCTCGGCGCCCTCGCCGCCGCCGAAACGCTCGTCGGCCTCGTCCGGGTCGATCGAGTCGACATCCCACGGCGTCACCTCGCCGAAGGCGTCGAGCAGCTGCTCGTCGTACGCGAAGGAGGCGTTGTTCAACGCCACGTACGCCTGCCAGACGTCGTCGTCGTCGACGCGGCCCTGCGCGGCGCGTACGGCGGCCAGGTGGTGGCGGGCCGCTTCGATCACCCGCTCGAGAGCGGCGTCCAGCTCACCATGCTGGTCGGTCATGTGGGGCAGTCCCTTCACGATGGGGAGGTTGCGCGCCGGCGGCCACGGCCGGACACGGCTAGCAGGTGCGGAGGAACCGGTCGAGAACCCGCACGCCGAACTGTAGTCCGTCCACCGGAACGCGCTCGTCGATGCCGTGGAACAACGCCGAGAAGTTCAGGTCGGCGGGCAGCCGGAGCGGGGCGAAACCGAAGCAGCGGATGCCGAGCTGCGAGAACGCCTTGGCGTCGGTGCCCCCGGAGAGCATGTACGGAACGGGCCGCGCCCCCGGGTCCTCCGCGCGCAGGGCCGCCGACATGGCCTCGACCAGGTCACCGTCGAAGGTGGTCTCCAACGCCGGCTGCCGCTGGACGTACTCGATCGCGATGTCCGGGCCGACCAGCTCGCGCAGCTGCCGCTCCAGCAGCTCGGACTGGCCGGGAAGGCTGCGGCAGTCGATGGTGGCGGTGGCCCGGCCGGGGATGACGTTGTCCTTGTAGCCGGCGCTCAACCGGGTCGGGTTGGCGGTGTTGCGGATGGTCGCGCCGATGATGTTGGCGATGGGGCCGAGCTTGGCGATGGCCGTCTCCGGGTCGTCCGGGTCCAACTCGATGCCGAGCAGGTCGGAGACCTCGGTGAGGAAGGCCCGCACGGTGTCGGTGACCACCACCGGGAAGCGGTGCCGGCCGATCCGGGCGACCGCCTCGGCGAGCGCGGTGACGGCGTTGTCGTCGTGCATCATCGAGCCGTGCCCGGGGCGGCCCTTGGCGTGCAGCCGCAGCCAGTCGATGCCCTTCTCGGCGGTCTCGATGAGGTAGAGCCGCTGGTTGTCGTTGACCGAGTAGGAGAAGCCGCCGACCTCACCGATCGCCTCGGTGCAGCCGTCGAAGAGGCCACGGTGGTTGTCGACCAGGAAACGTGCGCCGTAGTCGCTGCCCGCCTCCTCGTCGGCGGTGTACGCCAGCACGATGTCGCGCGGGGGTCGTACGCCGGTGCGCTGCCAGTGCCGCACCACGGCGAGAACCATGGCGTCGAAGTCCTTCATGTCGATGGCGCCCCGGCCCCAGAGGTAGCCGTCGCGCAGCTCGCCGGAGAACGGGTCCACCGACCACTCGTCGGCGTCGGCGGGCACCACGTCCAGGTGGCCGTGCACCAGCAGCGCGCCCCGACTCGGGTCGGCGCCCGGGATGCGGGCCACCACGTTCGCCCGGCCCGGAGCGGACTCGTGCAGGACGGACTCCACGCCCACCTCGGCGAGCTTCTCCGCCACGTACTCGGCCGCGAGGCGCTCGCCGACGCTGGTGTCGTTGTCGCCCGTGTTGGTGGTGTCGATGCGCAGCAGGTCGCGGCAGAGGTCCACGACCTCTGCGGTGGGGTCGGGTCGGGCGGAGGCGGCATCGCTCGTCATCGCCTCTTCATACCAGCCCGAGCCGGTCGACAGGGCGGCGCGGGTGGACGCATCGACGGGTCGGTTTCGCCGTGGCCGCGTTCGGGTATCGCCGCCCACGACCGTACGTCCCTGCCGGAGCTTCCGCCCGCCAGTCGAGGAGGGCACCATGTCCGCTGTTCCCCTGCCGCCGCTGCCGCCCGCGCCCGCACCCGAGGAGGGCTACCGACCCGCTGGTCGCAGCATCGCCGACATCGTCGACCGGGAGCACCGGCAACTGCTGGCGCTGCTGGAGCAGCTCTCCGGCCCGGACACCACGCCGCAGGAGGGGCTTCCGGTGCTCACCGCCGCGCTGTCGCGGCACCTGTCCGCCGAGGAGCAGTACCTGCTGCCGGCGGTCCGCGCGGCGCTGCCGACGGCCACCGAGCGGGTGGACGCGGAGATCAACGCCGACGCGGCCCTGCTGGGCGCCCTGAAGGGGCTCACGGACGAGGCGCTGACCGAGGTCGCCGAGCGGGTCCGCCGGCATGTTCACGGGGTGGGCGGGCTGGTCGCCGAGCTGCGCACGGTCGCGACCGAGGAGGAGCTGATCCGGCTCGGCAACCGGCTGGAGATCGCCGAGGAGGCGGCGCCGACCCGACCGCACCCGGGCACGCCGGCCACTCCTCCGTGGAACCGGATCGTGGAGCCGGCGGTCGGGGTCGTGGACAAGGTCCTCGACGTGGTGACGCGCCGGCCGACGTACCTGGCGGACCTGCCGGAGCCACCGCGCGACAGGTGACCGGCACCGGCCGGCAATGCATTCATTATCACCGATCCGCTCGGGCTATTCCGCCAGCAGACGCGTAGTCCTACCGTCACCCTATGAACCTGGAGCTGCGTCACCTGCGGGTGGTCTGCGCGATCGCGGAGACGGGAAGTGTGACGAAGGCCGCGTCGGCGCTCGGCCTGGCCCAGCCAGCGCTCACCGCCCAGCTCCAACGCATCGAACGGACGCTGGGCGGCCCGCTGTTCGACCGGGACCGGCGCGGGGCCCGGCCCACCGCGCTCGGTGAGCTGGTGCTGGCCCGCGCCCGGGTGCTGCTACCGGCCATGAAGGGCCTGCAGGACGAGGCCGCCCGGCTGGCCGGGGCGGGCGACACCCCACCGTGCTACCGCTTCGGTGGGGTGAACAGCCCGATCCTGGGTCGGCTGGTGCACCGGTTGGCGGCCGAGCAGCCGCCCGCCCAGATCACCACGTACGCGTCCTGGTCGGTGGACGAGTTGGCGCAGTTGGTGGCCGGCGGCCGACTGGACTTCGCGCTGGCCGGCGTCTGCGGCGACGCCAGCCCGTCGGCCGGGTTCGGGTTGAGCTGGCAGGAGGTGGCCGTCGACCCGGTGCTGGTGCTGCTGCCGGAGACCCACCCCCTCGCGGCGCAGGACGAGGTACGCCTGGCCGACCTGCGCCACGAGCAGTGGGTCGCCGCGCCGGGCGACGGCTGCTTCGCCGACTGCTTCGCCGCCGCCTGCGCCCGCGCCGGCTTCACCCCCCGCAAGGTGTACGAGACCGACATCCGCGGCTGCGTCGACCTGGTGGAGGCCGGCGTGGCGGTGGCCCTGTGCCAGGCGACGTTCCGCCCGGTGAGCGGTCTGGTCACCCGTCAACTCGCCGGGACGCCGCTGCGCTGGCGGCTCCTGCTCGGCTGGCACCCGGACTCCCCCGCCGCCCAGGGCGCGGAGCTGGTGCTGGAGACGGCCAAGGCGGCGTACGTCGACTCGTTGGCGCCGCACCCGGCGTACCTGGCCTGGTTGCCCCGCAACCCGGGGTTCGGGGTCCGGCAACCCACCGGGGTCCGACCGGGCTGACCGGCCGGTATTCCCGGCCGTTGGCGGTGCGAACCGCCGTGGGCCGGGTATCTGGCGGACATGACCGACCTCTACCCGCCCGCCGACGACCGCGAACTGCTGCGCCAGGCGGCTGCCGCGCACACCGCCGCCACCCGTGCGGTGGAGGCGTTTCTGCGCCGCCTGCCCACGGTGCCCGACCCGGCCGACGTGACCGAGTACGCCAACCTGCTCACCCGGGAGGACCAGACCCGAGGCGACCGGGACGCCGCCGCCGACGCGGCGGGCCTGACGATCGCGAGCCTGGAATCCGACAAGGGCCAGTAGCAGGACGCCGAACGGTGCCGTCCCGGATTCGGGACGGCACCGTCGTGCGGTCGCTCAGCGTTCGACGAGCGGGTCGTGACCCAGGTCCAGCAGGGAGTGCCGCCAGGTGTCGTCGGCGCTGCCGCGTGACGGCTTGGCGTCCATCAGCTCCCGGATCCGCTCGACCGCCTCCCGCATCACCTCGATGTCCTCCGGGGTGAGGTCCACCTTGCGCTTGTTGAGCACCTTGAGGATCTCCCGGCCCGGCTGGGGCAGGTCGAGGTTCGGGTTCGGGCCGAACGACTCCTCCCCCGAGCCCCGGGTCAGCAGCCAGGTCCGCAGCTGCTCCGACGGGACGTTGACCTCGGCGTGGAAGTCCTCCCAGAGCACTTCCACCTCGGGGTCGAGCCGCGCTTCGCGTACCATCAGGTCTCCTCTCCGGGCGGCGGCCCGGACGTCTCCGGGTCGTCCTGGTCGGTCTTCGGGTGCAGGCCCTCCGCGGGCACCCGCGTCCGGCGGGGGTTCGCGGTGGGCGGCGCCAGGATCGGGCCGGGATGGTCGTCCTCGTCCCGGGTCTTCGCGGGCTCCGCGCGCTGGTGCGGGTCCTCGTGGTCGTCCCCTCGTTCCGGCCCGCTCATCGCGGGTGGGTGGTCGTGGCGGCGGTGTACCCCCGCTCCCCCGCGGTCACGTCGAAGGTGAGCGCGCCGTCGCGGACGTCCACCGTGACCTTCTGCCCCGGCGAGATCGCCGACTCCAGCAGCATCCGGGACAGGTGGTTGTCCACCTCACGCTGGATCACCCGGCGCAGCGGGCGGGCGCCGAACTCCGGCTGGTAGCCGTGCTCGGCGAGCCAGTCGATGCCGGCGGTGGTGAACTCCACCTGGAGGTCCTGGGCGTGCATGCGGCGGCGGGTCTCCTCCAGCAGCAGCGCGGTGATGTCGCGCAGCTGCTCGGCCTCCAGCCGGCGGAAGATGATGACCTCGTCGATGCGGTTGAGGAACTCCGGGCGGAAGTTCTCCTGCAGGCGGCGCATGAGCCGCTCCCGCAGCTCGTTGCTCTCCTGCTCGCTGCCCACATCCCCGGTGCCGAAGCCGACCGAGCGCTGGGCGCCGGTGATCAGCTCGGAGCCGAGGTTGCTCGTCATGATCAGGACGGTGTTCTTGAAGTTCACCGTGCGACCCTGGCTGTCGGTGAGCCGCCCGTCGTCGAGCACCTGGAGCAGGATGTTGAACACGTCCGGGTGGGCCTTCTCGATCTCGTCGAGCAGCACCACCGCGTACGGGCGGCGACGCACCGCCTCGGTGAGCTGACCGGCCTCCTCGTAGCCGACGTATCCGGGCGGCGCCCCGACCAGCCGGCTGACGGTGTGCCGCTCCTGGAACTCGCTCATGTCCACCCGGACCATCCGGTCCGCCTCGCCGAACAACGCCTCGGCCAGGGCCCGCGCCAGCTCGGTCTTGCCGACACCGGTCGGGCCGAGGAACAGGAAGCTGCCCATCGGCCGCTCCGGGTCGGCCAGCCCGGCCCGGGAACGGCGCACGGCCTCGGCGACCGCGGTCACCGCGTCGTCCTGACCGACCACCTTCTGGTGCAGGTGACCCTCCAGGCGTAGCAGCCGGTCGCGTTCCTCCTCGGTGAGCTGGCTGACCGGGATGCCGGTGGCCCGGGAGACCACCTCGGCGATCTCCTGCGGGCCCACCTCGGGCACCTGGGAGCCGGACGAGCCGTCCTCGCCGTTCGCGCGACGGATGTCCTCCTCCAACTCGGCGATCCGGTCGCGCAGCGCGGAGGCCCGCTCGTACTGCTCGTCGGTGACGGCCTGTTCCTTGTCTCGGCGTACGTCGTCGAGTTCCTGCTCCAGCTCGCGCACGTCGGACGCGGGGGTGCGGGTCCGCAACCGCACCCGGGCGCCGGCCTGGTCGATGAGGTCGATCGCCTTGTCCGGCAGAAACCGGTCGGTGACGTACCGGTCGGACAGCTCGGCGGCGGCGACCAGCGCCTCGTCGGTGAAGCGCACCTGGTGGTGGGCCTCGTACCGGTCACGCAGCCCGCGCAGGATGGCGATGGTGTCGTCGACGCTGGGCTCGGGCACCAGCACCGGCTGGAAGCGCCGGGCCAGGGCGGCGTCCTTCTCGATGCTCTTGCGGTACTCGTCAAGCGTCGTCGCGCCGATCACCCGCAGCTCGCCCCGGGCGAGGGCGGGTTTGAGCATGTTGGACGCGTCCATTCCGCCCTCGCTGCCGGCGCCACCGGCCCCGACCAGGGTGTGGATCTCGTCCATGAAGATGATCAGCTCGTCCCGGTGCGCCCGGATCTCGTCGATCACCTTCTTCAGCCGTTCCTCGAAGTCACCCCGGTAGCGGGTACCGGCGACCAGGCCGGCCAGGTCGAGCTGGACGACCCGCTTGCCGAGCAGGGTCTGCGGCACGTCGCCGTCACAGATCCGTTCGGCCAGCCCTTCGACGATTGCGGTCTTGCCGACGCCGGCCTCGCCGATCAGCACCGGGTTGTTCTTGGTGCGCCGGGACAGGATCTCGATGGCCTGTTCGATCTCGTCGGCCCGGCCGACCACCGGGTCGATCTGGTCGTTGCGGGCCAGGTCGGTGAGGTCCTGCCCGTACTGGTCCAGGGTGGGGGTGCCGCGGTCCGGCTTCGGCCCGTTCATCGGCCCGCGCTCGGCGTTGGCGGCCTGCAACGACTCGGGTTGGATCCGGCCGGCGGCCAGCATCCGCCCGGCCGGCGACTCCGGGTTGAGCGGCAGCGCCATCAGGATGTGCTCGGGGCCGATGTAGTTGGCGCCCATCGCCCGGGACAGCTGGTGGGCGTCGAGCAGCGCCCGCTTGGCGGCCGGGGTCAACGACAGGTTCGGCGGCACCTCCCCGCGCGGCGCGCCGTCGCCCTTTCCGCCGAGGGCGTTGAGCAGGGTGTCCGGGTCGGCCCCGGCTCGCCGTACCAGGTCGCGTAGCGGTTCGCGTTGCAGCGCCGCCCAGAGCAGGTGGTCGGTGTCCAGGTCGCTGCTCTGCCGTTGCGCGGCCCGTCGGGCCGCGTCGGCCAGCATCTCCCGGGCGTCGGCCGTCATCAGTCGGGTGATGTCGACCCGGTGCGGCGGTCGGCGCCCTCCCTCGCCCCGGCCGAAGTACCTGGCCAGGAATTCGTCCCACGGGTCGGAGCCGATGTCACCGGGTCCCATCATGTCTGTCCTCCGCAGTAGGGCTCGGCACGGTCGGCAGGGGCTACCCGGCGCGCGCCGCGACAAACGCCGCAGGTGGCGGAGCACCGGCATTCCGGGAGTGGCGTCGGGCCAGGGCCGGCCGATGGTGGCAGGCTGACGGGATGGATGAGACCCCCCTGCTGATCGTGGATGGCGCCAACGTGGTCGGCTCCCGCCCGAACGGGTGGTGGCGTGACCGGGCCGGGGCCGCGGCCCGGTTGCGCGACTCGCTCGCCCCGGTGGCGACCATCGGGTTGCCGGCCCGGCTGACCGCCCCGGTGGAGGTGGTTCTGGTGGTCGAGGGGGCCGCGCGGGACGTGCCGGGCACCGAGGGCGTGCGGGTGGTCTCCGCCGCCGGCTCCGGCGACGACACGGTGGTCGAGCTGGTGGAGGGCGCGCTGCGGCGGCGCCGGCTGGTGGTCACCGCCGACCGGGAGTTGCGCGGGCGCGTGACGGCGCTGGGCGCCGAGGTGTACGGGCCGCGCTGGCTCCGCGAGAACCCGACCAGCAACTGAGAAAATCTCGCACTGGGACTCCCACAGATCGGACTCCCGGCACTTCCGAGGGCCTTCCGGACAGGCGGGCAGGAACACCGACAGGGCGGATGTTCTTTCGGGACCGCCGATAGGCTCTAATGGAGATCTCCCCGCCCCCAGGAGGTTCCGCCGTGGCGAGCGTCGCCGAGTTGAAGGCTGCCATCGATGTCGCCCTCCAACAGATCGGGGACGGGCAGACAGCCGTGCAGGCGGCCGGCGAGAAACTGTCCGAGGCACAGCAGACCCTGGCCGGGGCGCTGGAGGGCAGCGGGCACGAGACGGTGGAGGCGGCCCAGGCGTCGCTGACCCAGGCCAGCCAGGAGCTGGAGGAGTGTCTCGCCGCGACACTTGTCGCGGTGGAGCAGGCGCAGCTCTACGTCTCCACCCTGTAGGCCGCCATGTCCATCATCGAGGATGTCGGCGGGCAGGTCCGTGCCGCCACCGAGGAGTTCCCGGTGGCCCTGCTCGGGCAGGCGCTGGAGAAGTTCGGCCTGGCCGCGGAGCGCCTGCGCTGGGTACGACAGGAGTCGGCCAACCCGATGGGGGTGCCCGAGCTGTCCGCCGCCACCGAGCACGCCGAGAGCGCCGGCTACGCGCTGCGGGTGGCCCAGGAACAACTGTCGGCCTATCTGACGGCGATCGGGCTCGGCGCGGACGGCGCCCCGGCCCCCCGCCCCGAGCAACGCGCTCCCCGACACGACACGCCACCGGCGTCCGGGCCCACCGCGGTCGCGCCGGAGCCGGCCGAGCAGGTGCGCATGCGCCGCTGGTGGTCGGTGCGGGTGGCCGAGCTGACCGGCGGGCGCGAGGGCAGCGACGACGAACCCGACGAGCGGGTGGACGACTCCCAGGAGTTGCTGCGCCGAGTGGTGGGTGGCGTCCGCTCCGGCGACCGGGACCGGCTCCGCAAGGAGCTGCGCCGGGCCCCGGCCGACGTGGGGCTGGGCATGGCGGCGCTGGCGCCACCGCTGCTGCGCGAACTGGCCGGTGAGCTGCTCGGGCACCCGCCCCGCGCCACCGACCTCGGGCGGCTGCGCGGCGAGTTGGACGGGCGCGTCCGCGACCTGCTGCCCGGGCTGCCGCCACCGGTGCTGGAGACGCTGCTGACCC
>NZ_JAKKFF010000024.1 GCF_022229015.1 Micromonospora foliorum | reverse complement strand
CCCCACGCAGACACCGACACACAGACCGCCACCCCCCCCCCAGCCCTCACACGTCCGGGTCTTCGTCACCCCACCCGGCGTCCCCCCCCCCAGCCCCCCGGGACACGCCCCCGGGCCGCCCCGCCTCGCCACCTCTCCGCCGCGCGCCCGCACCTGCTCTACAAGGTCACGCGCGATCCGGGAGGGAGCGGCCACGTAACGCCGCGATGCCACTACATCCAGGATGTGGCGCGATCTTGCAGCGCGAGGCGCGGCAGGGGGCACGAGACGCGGCGCGGCGGGATGGTGCGGGATGGGGTGGGGGCCGGGGGTGAGGGGTTAGGGCTGGGGGTCGGGGCGGGCGAAGGGGGCGGCGGGGGCGACTGTCAGGTCGGCTGGGGCGGGTAGGCCGTCGTCGACCGGGTCTTGCTCTCGGCGGCGGCGCCACGGGCGCGGTGCTTGCGCGTCGGCGGGCCGGTCATCGTCTGACGGCGCGGCGAACGCGCCGGGGGGTGCGGCGGGCGCCAGCCGCAGGGCGGCCGCGAACAGCACACAGGCGGCGAACGCCATCACCAGGCCCCGGCCGTACTCGACCTCGAAGCCGTCCTGCGGCGAGTAGAAGAAGTTTCGCTGACCGGGGTTGTCGAAGCTGGCCGTGGCGGCCACCAGCAGCGCCAGCAGGGCGCCGGTCAGGGTGAGACCGGCCAGCCGGGCGTTCGGACGCACGGCCGCCGTGCCGCGCAACGCCAGCGCCACGGTGCAGACCAGGGCGAGAAGCCCGACCAGATAGCCGACCCCGAAGCCACCGACCTCGGACACCCCGGCGGGCACCTCGATCGTCGCGTTTCCCTCGGGCCCGCCGTTCGGCAGGCTCATCACCAACCACTCACCGACCAGCGAGGCGATCGCGGCCACCGCGCCCAGACCGGCGAGCAGCAGGGGCAGCCGAGGATCCCGCGTGAAGTCGGCCAGGGACCAACCGAACCGGCGTCGCGGAGCCGGGTCGACGGCACCCCACTCGATCACGGCCGGGGCCTCGGACCGGTCGCCCTGCCGCGGGATCGGAAGCTCCTCGGACATCGGCCACCCTTCCGCCGGCACGGACCTGGGTCGCATCATGGCACAGCAAGCTGGTGGTGACAGGGATCGCAGGGCTGGCGAGCGCGCCGCTCTGTCGCTCGGCGGTCGCCTTTCCGCTAGCGTTTGCCCCATGCCTATCCGTACCGCTTCAGCACAGTGGCAGGGCAATCTCACCGAGGGCGCGGGCACCATCCGCACCGGTAAGGGCGGCCTGTCCGGCAACTACTCCTTCAAGTCGCGCTTCGAGGAGGGTGAGGGCACCAACCCCGAGGAGCTGATCGCCGCCGCGCACGCCGGCTGCTTCTCGATGGCGTTCTCCAAGGCTCTCGCCGACGCGGGCTCCACCGCCACCTCGGTCGAGACCACCGCCAAGGTGCACCTGGACAAGACCGACGCCGGCATGACCGTGACCCGGATCGACCTGGAGACGGTCGGCCAGGTCCCGGGGATCGACGACGCGGAGTTCCAGAAGCTCGCCGAGGCTGCCAAGGCCAACTGCCCGATCTCCCGCCTGCTCTCGCCGGGTGCCGAGATCACCCTCAACGCCCGCCTGGCTGCCTGAGCAAGCCGGCCCACACCGTACGTCCACGGAAGGAGCCTCCGCCCGGTCCCGGGTGGTCGCTTCTTCCGTGCATGTGCGGATGACGGCCACGGTCGTCCCGCGGGGCCGGGCCGCGTGCCTCCGCGTCGGGCACAATGGGCGAGGTGCCGGTGGAGATGAGCCGTGAGCGCTTCGAGGAGTTGGTCGGCGAAGCCCTCGACGAGGTGCCCGAAGAACTGCTCGGCCTGATGAACAACGTGGTGATCCTGGTCGAGGACGACCCGCCACCGGGAGAGGTCGACCTGCTCGGCCTCTACGAGGGGCATGCGCTCACCGAGCGCGGCTGGGACTACTCCGGCGTGCTACCCGACCGGATCTTCATCTACCGCCATCCGATCCTGCGGATCTGCGACAACGACGAGGACGTCATCGACGAGGTGGCGGTGACAGTGGTGCACGAGATCGCCCACCACTTCGGCATCGACGACGCGCGGTTGCACGCGCTCGGCTGGGGCTGAACCCCGCCGCCGCACGACCGCCCTCGCCGCACGACCGCCCTCGCCGCACGACCGCCCTCGCCGCACGACTCGCCCGCGCCGCACGACTTGGCTGCGCCGCGCCGCCCGGCCGATGGTCGGTGCTTGCCGAGGTCGCCTACCGTCGGTGCAGCGAACGCGACCCTATTCAGGAGGCCCTTTCATGCGCAGCGAGCTGTTCTCCGCGGAGAATCTGGAGAAGGAGTCCGCGCAGCCCGGCATGCGGTTGCAGAACTCCAAGATGTTGAAGATCGAGCTCAACGGTGAGGCGATGGCCCGGGTCGGGTCGATGGTGGCCTACCAGGGGAATGTGCAGTTCCAGGCGCTGGGCTCGGGCGGGCTCGGCAAGTTCCTCAAGCAGAAGCTCACCGGCGAGGGCGTCCCGCTGATGAAGGTCTCCGGCCAGGGGGACGTCTTCCTCGCCGAACTGGCCAAGGACGTGCACATCATCGACCTGGAGCCGGGCGACGCCCTCTCCATCAACGGCAGCAGCGTGCTCGCCTTCGACTCCACCCTCCAGTACGACATCAGGATGGTCGGCGGCGCCGGTATGGCGTCGTCGTCCGGCCTTTTCAACTGTGTGTTCAGCGGCTACGGGCGGATCGCCATCACCACCAAGGGCACCCCGGTCGTGCTCAACGTGGACGCCCCGACGTACGTCGACCCGCAGGCCGCGGTCTGCTGGTCGGCGAACCTCCAGACCGGCTACCACCGGGCCGAGCAGCTCGGCCTCGGCACACTGCTCGGCCGTCGAACCGGTGAGTCGTTCACCATGAGCTTCGCCGGTCAGGGCTTCGTGGTGGTGCAGCCGTCCGAGGAGCCGCCGGTTCTGGGCAGCGGCCAGCAGCAGCAGGAGGGCGGTCTGCTCGGCGGTCTGCTGAGCTGACCCGGAGTGGGGTGGGCTGGGCGCTCCTGATGTTTGGGGGCGCCCGTCCGGTCAGGTCAACTCGCCGGTACGCAGGCGGGCCAGCCAGGCCGCCGCGTCGGCGTAGTCGACGTCGGAGAGACCCGCCGGCGCGGGCACCGGGCGTTGGCCCGCCGCCTCGGCCCAGCGGTGCCGGGGATAGGAACCCAGGAAGCGGACGTCGGCACAGACCCGGCGGAGCCCCTGCAACGCCTCGCCCAGGCGTACGTCGGCCACGTGGCCGGTGCAGTCCAGGAAGAAGACGTAGTGGCCCAGCGCCTCGCCGGTGGGACGGGACTCGATCCGGGTCAGGTTGACCCCCCGGACGGCCAACTCCATCAGCACGGACAGCAACGCGCCAACCCGGTCGTGGGCGATGTAGACCGCGAGCGAGGTGAGGTCGTCGCCGGTCGGCGGCGGTGGCGGCCCGGGGCGGGACACCAGCGCGAACCGGGTCACCGCGTCGGGGTGGTCGGCGATCTTGTCGGCGAGTGTCGTGAGTCGGTGCCGGGAGGCTCCGATCGGTGCGCAGATCGCCGCGTCGTACTCGCCCGTGCCGGCACCGGCGGCGGCCGCGCCGTTGGAGAGCACGTCGACCACCACGGCGTCGGGCAGGTGGTCGCGCAGCCAGCCTCGACACTGGGTGGACGCCTGTGGATGGGCCGCCACCGTGCGGATCGAGGTCAGCGAGGTGCCGGGCCGCGCGGCGAGCACGAACTCCACCGCCAGGATCACCTCCCGGGTGATCACCAACGGCTCGCCCTCGGCCATCTCGTCCAGCGTGACGCCCACCGCGCCGCCGATCGAGTTTTCCAGTGGCACCAGCGCGGCGTCGGCGTCGCCGGCGCGGACGCTGTCCAGCGCCTCTCCGACGCTGCGGGCGGGCGTACGGGTGCCCCGCTCGGCGGCGGGCACGGAGCGCAGTGCCTGCTCGGCGAAGGTGCCCTCCGGCCCGAGGAAGACGAAACGCGTCGGCGGTGTTCCCGGCATGCCGATCAGCCTACGCACCCGGTCCGTTGGCCGGGCCGGCGTCGCAGGCGAGGGCGCGGATCCCGGCCGGGCTGGTGGCGCGTACCTCGATGGTGCAGACGTCCGTGCCGGCGGTGACCAGCACCGGGGCGCTGGGCTTGCCCCGGGTGACCACCTGGAGTTCCTCGTGCCCGGTCACCGTCAGCACGGTGAACTGCCAGTCGCCGGCACAGAGCGGCCCGGTGCGGACCTGGACCCGGACGTTCGCCGGCAGCACTCCGGCCCGACCGCGCAACAGTTGCAGCACCCGCTGCCCGGTCGGCCCGTTGCGGCAGGCCGTCGCGACCAACCCGGCGTCCGGGGTGGGCGTCACCGCACCGAGGGAGGGTGCGGTGGCCGGCGGGGTCGGGGGTGCGGTGCTCGGGCCGGGCGTCGTCGGGGTCGCGGTGTGGGTGGGCACGGCGGTCGGCTCCCCGAGCCCGGGTGGGGCGCCACAGCCGGCCAGCGCCACGACGGCGAGCGCCGTCGGCAGGAACCGGGCGGTGGTCCGGACAGGACCGCTACCGGCTGCCCGGCCAGGACTCGCCGGTGGGATGTGGATCGTCGCCCGCGGTGAGGGGGACGCGGGGAGGGGCGGGGTGAACGGCACGGGCCGATCCTCGGGACATCGGAGAATTCGTCGCGGCCGGGGTGGCCGAGCCCATCGTAGGGTGAGCCGCCGATCGGGTGAAGGTCAGCCGGTGACGCGGTGCCCGGCGCGCTGGAGCGCGGCCGTGCCCTCGGCCAGCCGGACGGTCGGCACCAGCAGGTAGTCGGTGTCGAACGTGGAGAACGTGACGGCGCTGACCCGTGCCTCGGCGAGCGGGTCGACGAGGGCGGCCAGGCTGCCGGTGCCGGCCAGCGTCACCGGTGCGGTGACCCGTAGACAGCGCCAGGTCGTCTCCACCACGGCCTGCGCCGGCGCCCGGTCGGTCGGGCAGATCACGGAGATCCCGTCGGAGGTCCAGCTCACCGTCACCACGTCCGCGCCGCGCAGCCCGCTCGACAGCGCGTACGGCAGGGTGGTGCCGGCGGCCAACCGGCACACAGCGTATTCCCCCGGCAGCAGTGCGATATCGAGCATGAGGGCACCCTACGGCCTTCGTGCGGGCCCACCCCGGCAACGCCGCGTGCGGCGAAGGACACACTCCGCCCCAGGTCAGACCTCGGAGAAGAAGGTGAGTGAGCCGGCGACGGTGCCGTCGGTGAGCACCGGGGTGGAGATCGCGTCGACGGTCGCGTCGGAGCTGTTCGCCGAGGCGGCCTGCACCCGGAGTAGCCCGCGCGCGAGTCGGCCGGAGGAGAGCGCCAACAGCGGCGGGATCTTGTCGATCTCGGCTTCGGTCAGCTCGCCCCGGTTGGCGGTGAAGTCGAGCAGGCGTAGCCCGCCGTCGAGCAGCGGTCGCCCGATCAGCCCGTCCGGCTCACCGAGACAGAGCAGCTCGCAACCGGCCGCGGAGATCGCCACCACCCGGGTGTCGGCGTCGATCAGCAGACACGGCTCGTCGGCCCGGGAGACTGTCGACGACCATTGGCCGACGTTGTCGGACTCCGGCTCTGTCGAGGCCCGCGCCGCCGGCACGAACGCTTCCGAGAGCGAAAGTTCGACGTGGGCCACCGCGCCTCCTATGTGCACCGATCGACTGTCCACGCTAGCGGGTCGCCGACGGAATCACCGAGCGCACCGGGTCACCGGGCCGCGCAGCGTGAACCGAGGCGACCGGTGACGGCGCGGAGACCGGTGAGGTGAACGGGGGGGACCGGAGCCGCGTGGCGTCGCCGGTGACGTTACCGGCGGTGGGCCGGCTTGTCAGCGGCCGTTCGGCCCTCGTCGTACCACCGGTAGTCGGCCGTTGGACGGTATGTGCCGTTCAGCCAGGTGCCCGGGTGCTGTGCGACCCGGGAAAGCTTCTCGGCGGTGGCGGGGCTGATCCGGCTGCCACCGGCCACGAGCAGCCGGTCCAGTTCCCGGTGGGTGGCCATCAGACAGTCCTTCGGAAGGCCGTAGACGCTGATCACGCCGGAGCCGACGAAGGTCAGCACCGGAGTCACCGGAACAGGCAGCCCCACCGCGTCGGAGAGCGCCTTACTGGCCCGCTTGGCGTCCCGCCGGGACTCGGCCACGTACGGGGGCCGCTTGCCGTTGATCTGCACCACGTCTCCGGCGACGAGCACCCTGGCCCGGCCGTGGTCGGCGATGGTCACGGCGAACAGCCCGCTCGGCCCGATGGCGAGGAACCCTGCTCGGTCGTCCTGACCGCGGTCGAGGACGTCTGTCACGTCGGTGCGCGGCCACTCGATCACGTGCCACGCGGGCCCGAGATGGTCGAGTTGGCCCAATGCCCGGGCCCCGGCCGCCTCCAGGCGGCGTGCACCTCGCTCGGCCCGACGGCGGCGGGCCCATTCGAGCGGTGTCGGACGGACCGGTTCGAGAACCCCCGGCGCCTCGACGCGGGGGTGTGGCACCGCCACGGGCGGCAGTGCCCGGGCGGACGGTACGGCTCGTCGTGCGGGAAAGACAGTCATCGCGACCTCCGGCAAAAGGTCCCTCGAAGTTATGTCATCACTACCCTACGTTGCCACTACCGGTGTTCGGCAAGCCGGAGCGCCGGAGTGACTGTGGATGAATGCCATATTCATCCACAGTTCTTTTCTCGGATGCCGCTAAACCCTGCCCTACGCTGCGGGAGTGACCCACTACGTCGACAGTGAAGTCGGGCGGCTCGGCACCGTACTGCTGCACCGGCCCGGCCCCGAACTGGCCCGGCTCACCCCCCGCAACAACGACTCGCTCCTCTTCGACGCGATCCCCTGGGTGGGCCGCGCCCAGGAGGAGCACGACGCGTTCGCCGCCGCCTTGCGCGAGCGCGGCGTCGAGGTGCTCTACCTGGCCACGCTGCTGGCCGAGACGCTCGCCGTCGCGGACGCCCGGGCCGAACTCACCGAGCAGGTGCTGCGCTCCCGACGGCTCGGCGACACCCTGCGCGCCCGCGTCGCCGACCACCTCTCCTACCTGGATCCGGCCGCCCTGGCCGACGTGCTCACCGCCGGGCTGGCCCACGAGGAGCTGCGGATCAGCTCGGAGCGGCCGGGTGGCCTGGTCTACACGCTGATGGACCGACACGACTTCGTCATCGACCCGCTGCCCAACCTGTTGTTCACCCGCGACTCGTCGCTGTGGATCGGCGATCGGGTCGGCGTCACCAGCCTGGCCATGCCGGCCCGCCGCCGCGAGACCACCCTGACCGACGCCATCTACCGCCACCACCCCCGGTTCGCCGGCACCGAGTTCGTCTACCGCCCGCACCTGGAGCACCTGGAGGGCGGGGACGTGCTGCTGCTCGCACCCGGGGTGCTGGCGGTCGGGGTGGGCGAGCGGACGACCCCGGCCGGCGCCGAGCGCCTCGGCCGGCAGGTCTTCGCCGCCGGCCTTGCCCACACCATCCTGGTGGTGCCGATCGCCCAGAAGCGCGCCACCATGCACCTGGACACCGTCTGCACGATGGTCGACGTGGACGCCGTCCTGATGTACCCCAACATCGCGAACACGCTCTCCGCGTACACCGTGATCGCCGGCGCGGACGGCGAGGACCCACGGGTGGACGGGCCGGCACCGTTCCTGCGGGCCGCCGCCGACGCGATGGACCTCGACCTGCTCCGGGTCATCGACACCGGGCTGGACCCGGTCACCGCCGAACGCGAGCAGTGGGACGACGGCAACAACACCCTCGCCCTGGCCCCCCGGCTCTGCGTCGGCTACGAGCGGAACACCGAGACCAACGCCCAACTGGAGCGCGCTGGCATCGAGGTGATCCCGATCGCCGGCTCGGAGTTGGGCTCCGGCCGGGGCGGGCCCCGCTGCATGTCCTGCCCGATCACCCGCGACCCGCTGCCCGTCGCCGGCTGAACGCGCGACGCCCGGCCCGCCCGTCACCCGGCGCGCGAAACGACCGCGCCCGCCGTCACCTGGGGCGCGGAACGACCGCGTCCGCCGTCACCTGGGGTGCGGAACGACCGCGCCCGCCGCCAGGCTGGAGCGGGACGACAGCGCCCGGGTGGGCGGGACGGCGGCCCGGCTCAGCGCAGGGTGAGTTGGCGGCCGAGCAGCCCCTGACGGGCCCGGCGGCCGGCGGCGTCGAGTGGTTCGGTGACGGTGAGCGCCTCCGCGTACCGCTTGGCGAACTGCGCCACCGGCTCCTCCCACTCGGCCGCCGGGGTCTCCTCCGGCAGGTCCCAGACCGGCACGAGCCGACCGTGTGCCCGGAACATGCCAGCGAACTTGGTCTGCTCGCCGAGCGTCAGGGTGCCGGCCGCGCCGAGTCGGGCCAGCGCGTCCAGGGCGGCGTCCTCGTCGTCCGGCAGCACCCAGCGCACGTGGGCCTTCTCCGGGACCTGACACCAGTACGCGGCCTTCGCCGCGGTCAGCCGCACCGTCGGGTAGATGGCCGCGTTCGCCCGCTCCAGCGACGCCTGGACGGTCGGATCGTCGGCCGCCCCCGGGTCGAGCCAGAAGTCGAAACCGTCGTGCATGGTGATGTCCAGCGGACCGTCCACGAGGATGTCCTGCAGCCGGGGGCCAGGGCCGGGCAGTGGCGGCACGGTCACCTGGCCACCCGGCTCGGCACGCAGCGCGCTGAGCAACGCGTCGGCCAGATCCCGCGACACGTCGCCGGACTGCTGGTGGCGCTGGAGACCGATCAGCACCCGGCCGTCCGGCTTGGTGATCGCCGGGGCGGCCATCGGCAGCACCGTGGCGAGCGTCGCCGCCCGGTCGCCGAACTCCTCGACCAGGGCGGGCGCCAGCCGCAGCGGGGCGGAGGCGGCGGGCACCAACTCGCGCAGCGCGATCCACTCGGACTCGTCGACCAGCCCGTCGAACGGACGCGGCACGAAGACGTCCCGCACCTTGTCGCGACGGGGGGTGGTGTCGGCGGCGGTGCGCTGGCTCTTTCGACGCTTACTCACGGCGTCACAGCCTAGAGCCCCGAGCGGCACGCCGTGGCCGGGACCCGCCCGAGCCGTCCTCAGCCCGCCGGCACCAGGTCGGGTCGGGGGGTCGGCACCGGGTCGAACTCGGCCCAGACGCGCTGGCCCATGCCGTCCTGCTCGACGCCCCAGCGGGTGGCCAGGCCGGCCACGATGTGCAGCCCGCGCCCGTCCGCGGCGTCCGGGTTGGCGGTTCGGAGCCGTGGCCCGGTGCTCGCGCTGCCGCCGTCGGTGACCCGCAGCTGGATCAGTGCGCCCTCGGTCGAGGGCCCCAGCCGCCAGGCAACCCGGATCACGCCGCCGGGCAGCGGCCTGGCGTGCCGCACCGCGTTTCCCACCAGCTCCGCGAGCACCGCGATCAGATCCGCGAGGAGCGTCGGGGGTACGACGTCCGTCAGCTCCGCGGCGAGCCGGTGTCGGGCCAGCCGTGCCCCGCCCGGGTGGTGGGGAACCACCACGCACCAGGCTCGATCCCTCGCTGCCGCTGCCGCTGCCGCTGCCACCGTCGCCTCCACGTCGCGCCACCCTTGGTCAACCGCGTGGTAGCCGCACCTCTGCGACCGTACCGCCGCCGGTCCTCGGTCGTAGGGATACCCATCCATTCTGCTGTTCAACGATCCGGCGGACGAGATAGAGGCCCAGCCCGGCACCCGGGTAGCCGCGACGGTCGCCGGACTCGCCCTGCCAGAACCGGTCGAACGCCCGTTCCACGTGCTCGGGTCGGATGCCGATGCCCTGGTCGCTGACCCGGAACGCGACAAGTCGACCGTCGCCCGAGGCGGTGATCTCGATGGGAGAGTCCGGTGCCGAGTACTTACCGGCGTTGGTCGTCAACTCGGTCAGCACGGTGGCCAGGCTGGGCCGGTGACCGAGCGCCTTGGGCAGGTCGCCCGGGAGGCGGAGCACCAGCCGGCGGCGCAGCTCCGCCGGCAGGTCCACGACGGCGGAGCGCAGCGCCTCGCCGAGGTCGAACGGGGTGGGAGGGTCGTCGCCCGGCCCCGCCTCGGCCGCCGAGCTGAGGAGACGGTCGACCAGTCGGGCCAACTCGTTGGCGCGCTGCCCGATCACCCGGGACGCCTGCCGTCGGTCGACCTCGGTCAGCGACTCCCAGTGGTCGGTGAGGGTGTCCGCGTACCCCTTGATGACGGTGACCGGGGTGCGCAGCTCGTGGCTGGTCACCGCGACGAACAGCTCCCGGTCGTGGTCGCGGCGCTGCTGGTCGGTGATGTCCCGGAAGGTGACCACCCGCAACGTGCCCGGACCGGGCAGGTCGCCGGAGGTGATCCGCAGCCAGCGGCCGTCCGGCATCCGGTGGTCGCGAACCTGCCCGGAGGGCGGCAGCGGAAACGGCAGTGGGCGGCTCAGCGCCTGGTCGACCGTCCGGCCGGTGACCTGGGCGGCGGCCGGGTTCCAGAGCCGGACGTGCCCGTCCCGGTCGACGACGGCCAGCCCGTCGGCGAGGGCCGCCACCACCGGGCCGTCGCCGTGCACCGGCAGGCCACTCTGGTCGCCGTACATGTGCGCGACGCAGGACGCGAGGTAGGCGACCACCCCCTGCTGCTCGGCGTCCGGCTCGTCGTCGCCCGGATAGAGGGCGTGCAGGCTGCCGACGGTGTGACCGCCGATCTCGGCCCGGGAGACCACCATCCGGCGCAGGCCGCTGCCGGCCAGTTCGCCGGCCAGCTTGCCGTTGAGGTCACCCACCCGCACCTGGCGTACCCGTGGCCCGGAGAGCAGGCAGACGGTGTCCGGGTCGTCGACAGCCAACGGTCGACCGAGGGCCCACTCCGCCGCGCCGGTCGCGGCGATGACGCGACCACCGGTCGGACCGAACTCGACGAACGCCATCCCGGTCGCGCCGAGCGCCGGCTGGGCCACCCGGAGCAGCTGGGCGAGGACCGGCAGGCCCGCGTCCCCAGAGTTGATCATCTCGATCACGACGGTGTGGCCGGCGAGGAGAGCGGGGAAATCGATACGCTCCGGCATGTGCCGAGTCTGCCCCGCCGACCCGGTTTTGGGCACCCCCGCCCGGTCGATGGGGTCAGCGGTCCAGCCGGGCGAGGGCGTACGCCGGCCGGTCGGTGATGATCCCGTCCACCCCGGCGGCCAGCACCAGCTCCAGGTCGGTCGGCTGGTTGACCGTCCAGACGTACACCTGGTTGCCGGCCGCGCGCAGCGCGGGCAGCAGCTGCGGGCGGGCCCGGACCAGGCCGATGCCCGGCCCGGCGATCCGGGTGCCGAACGGCAGCCGACCCAACCGCAGCCAGCGCGGCAACACCTCCAGCAACAGCACGGTGGGCAGCGTCGGGGCCAGCTCGCGCACCCGACGGACCGCCAGCGGGGAGAACGACATGACGGTGACCTGCACCGGGTCGTCCGGCGCGGGGTCGGCCAGCCCGTACCGGCGCAGCAGGGTGACCAGTCGCCGTTCCACGTTCGAGCCGTAGCGGGACGGGTGTTTCGTCTCGACCAGCAGCCTGACCGGCCGGCCGGCGGCGAGCACCGCGTCCAGGAGCCGGGCCAGGGTCAGCAGCCGGGTGTGCGACTCGTCCGGCGGCAGGTCGCCGTTCGGCGCGCCGCCCGGGTGCCACGAGCCGAAGTCCAGGGCGTCCAGCTCGGCGAGCGTACGCGCGCTGACCAGACCGCGACCGTTGCTGGTGCGGTCGAGTCGTCGGTCGTGCACGCAGACCAGGTGACCGTCCCGGGTCAGCCGGACGTCGCACTCCAGGCCGTCGGCGCCCTCGTCGAGGGCGCGCAGATACGCGGCGAGGGTGTGCTCGGGTAGGTCGAACGAGGCGCCGCGGTGCGCGAAGACCAGTGGCCCGCCCATTCCGCCGGCCTCAGATGACCTGGCCGGGCTGCCCGTTCGCGTCGACCACCGGTCGGCCGACGGCAGCCCACTGGCGCATCCCGCCGTCGGCGTTGCGCACCTGCTCCCACCCGTTGTTGATCAGGTAGGCGACGACCTGGGCGGAACGCCCGCCGGAACGGCAGACGACCGCGACCTCCCGGTCGGCGGGCACCTCGGCCAGTCGGGCCGGCAGCTCCATCATCGGCAGGTGGTGGGCGGCGGGCGCGTGGCCGGCCGCCCACTCGTCGTCCTCCCGCACATCCAGCAGGTAGGTCTCGTCGGCGATCTCGGTCACGGGCACGGTGGGAACCTGGGGTCCGAACACAGGAAGCAACACTAGATCCTCGTGGCCCGGTTCGACACCGACCGGGCCGTCGGTACCGTCACAACCGGGTCACCCAGCGCGGGTTGGCCTGCGCCCAAGCCGACACCCGCGTGCCGCGAATCGCCTCAAAGAGCCCGTTGCCCCCGTTGTCCAGCACCACGTACGAGACCTCGTCGATGGTCTGCGGCGAGGAGGGCACCTGGACGCCACGCATCCCGTCGGGCGGCAGCGCGCGCAGCGCGAGGAGCAGGTCCTCCAGGGGTACGCCGTTGGTGTCGACGGTCAACGAGCCGCCGACCGCCCGGAGCACCTGGTCGAGTTTGACGGGGTTGTTCCGCAGGTCCGCCTTGCCGGCGCTGTCCAGCATCGCCCGGAGCAACTGCTGCTGGTGGTGTTGCCGGTCGTAGTCCCCGCCGGGCAGGTCGTAGCGCTGCCGGACGTAGTCCAGCGCCTGCGCCCCGTCCATCTGCTGGCAGCCGGTGGGAAAGACACGGTTGGTGTGGATCGAGCGGACCTCGGTGTCCACGCACATCTCCACCCCGCCGAGCAGGTCGATGACCTTCCGGAAGCCGGAGAAGTCGATCAGCGCGGCGCCGTCGAACCGGATTCCGGTGAGCCGGTTCAGGGTGGCGGAGAGCAGTTGGGCGCCGGCCTGCCCGCCGCCGCCGTGTTCGTACGCCGCATTGATCTTGTCCTGGCCGCCGCCGAAGCCGTTCGCGGGCGGGATGGCGACCAGCAGGTCACGCGGGATGGAGACCAGGTACGCCTCCCGCTGCCCGGCGGGGACGTGCACGATGAGGATGGTGTCCGAGCGTTGGTCCGGGCCGCTGTCGCCCGGGCGCCGGTCGGAGCCGACCAGGAGGTAGTTGAGCGGCCCGTCCAGGTCGGTGCGGTCGGTGCGGGCGTCGGGGTCGAGCAGTTGCTCCTTGGTCACCGTGCGGTCGTACCGGTGGGTGAGCATCTTGAGCCCGGCCGCGGCGAGCCCGGCCAGCAGGACGAGGACCAGGCCGACGCCGAGCAGGATCCGCGACCCCCGGGCGCGAGGTGACCGGGCGGGCGGGGTCGCTCCGGCCCGGCCCGCTGCGTTCCGTCCCCACCTGGACGTGACCGCCTCCCCGCAGCCGATACGTGAAACCTGCTCACGTCAGGCTACGGGCGGTGAAGTGGCCGTCGCTGGCTTTCCGCGACTACCGGCCGCTACTTGCGGGTGGAGATCACCTCGGGGTGGGTGAAGACGAACTCGGCGAGCTTGTCCTGCTTGACCGCCCGGAACATCGCCATCGTCTCTTCGCTCAAGCCCTCGGTGTTGTTGGTGTTGGCGTGGAAGGTGCCGTTGTTGGTCTTGAGCATGGTCAGCTCGTTGCCGGTGACCCCGCGCATGGTGAAGATGAAGTCCTCGATCGGCACGCCGCCGGTGTCCAGCACGAACGCCTTGCCCGCCGCCTTGATCAGGTTGTTCATCTTGGCCGGGTTGGACAACATCCCGCCCTCGGTGGCCTTCTTCGCCATCGCCTTGATCAGCTGCTGCTGGTTGGCCTGCCGGTCGTAGTCGCCGTTCTTGAGGGTCTTGCGCTGGCGGGAGTAGTCGAGCGCGGCCCAACCCTCCATCTCCTGGCAGCCCTTCTTGTGCACCACCGGGGTCCGCTGCTTGCCGGTCTTCTTGGCGTCCGCGTTCCACATCGGCTTGCCGTCGACGTACGACATGTGCAGCGACTTGACCTCCTGGCTGACACAGATCCGCACCGTGCCCAGGGTGTCGATGACGTTCTTGAAGCCACCGAAGTTGATGATCGCCGCGCCGTCGAAGCTGATCCCGGTGAGTCGCTTGATCGTCTGGGCCATCAGCTGGGCGCCACCCTCCCAGCCGCCGCCGTTGGCGGCACCGGCCTGGAACGCGGCATTGATCTTGCCGGAGCCGCCGCCGTAGCCGCTCTTCTTGAACGCCGGGATCTGCGCCTCGGTGTCCCGGGGGATCGAGATCAGGTACGCCTGGTCGTGCGTGGCCGGGATGTGCAGGATGATGATGCTGTCCGAGCGGACGTCGTCGGCGGCCCAGCGCTCCCGCGCGTCCACGCCGAGCAGCAGCATGTCGATCGGGCCGTCCAGGCTCGCCCCGCCCTCGGCGTCGGACTTGCCGGCCTCACCCAGCAGGTTGCCCTTCGCGATGCCGCCGGTCGCCTGCCCGATCAGGGCCTTGCTGCCGACGATGGCCACCCCGCTGCTCAGCATCAGCACGGCACCGAACACCACGGTCAGCCTGGCCCAGAGTGGGTCCTTGCGCTTGGTCCGCTTCTTCGACCCACCGCCACCCGGGCGGTCGCCACCGCCACCACCGCCGCTGCCCGGCGGGCGCGAGCCCGGCCCGCCGCCCGAGGGGCGTGCCTGCACGGGTATGGCCGCGGCGACTCGACCGCTGGGGGCGGTGGACCCGGGAGAGGAAGGGCGACGACTGGCCTGAACCGGCATGCGTGCTCCAGCTCGTGATCAGGAGGGGGCGGCACCACTGTACGTACATCAAATCGACTTGGCGAGTTCATCCCGGGTCAATCCGGACGTCGAATTTCGCAGACTCAGTCGATCGTCGCCGCTCGATGACCCGAACGGCTGGTGCCCGTCGGGCCGCGGTCAGCCACCGTCGTTGCTCTTCGGCGGGTTGGCCTTGACCCAGTCGGCCATCGTGTCCGCCGACATGGCCTGGTACATCGCGAGCGCCTTCTCCCGGTCCGACACCACCACCGACTCGCCGTTGATCGTGTCGCTGCCCGAGTTCGGGCTGGTCACAAAGGTGAGGTTCTGGCCGCGCAGGTTACGGAACTGCAGCGCCATGTCTGTAACCGAGAAAGACTGGTCGACGGTTACGGCCGCCGTCACCGACTTGAGGAAGTCGTTCAACTTCTTCGGGTTCGCCAGCGTGCCGGTGCTGGCCGCCTTGTCCATCAGTGCCCGAAGGAACTCCTGCTGGTGCCGCATCCGGGCGAAGTCCCCGTCCGGGAACTGCTTGCGCTGCCGGATCCAGTCCAGCGCCTCCGCGCCGTCCATGTGGTTGGTGCCCTTGGTGAACGTCCGGTACGGCTTGTGGATCGAGGTGATGGTGCGCTCCACCTTCAGGTCCACCCCGCCGAGGGCGTCGGTGACCTCCTTGAAACCGCCGAAGTCGATCGCCATCACGTGGTCGATCCGCACGTCGGTGAAGCACTCCACGGTGCGTACCGCCAGCGGCAACCCACCGAACGCGAACGCTGCGTTGATCTTCGCGCGCGAGCCGGAGCCGCAGTCCGCCCCGGCGCTCTCCGGGATCGGCACGTACAGGTCCCGGGGGATGGAGACCAGGTAGGCCTCCTGGTGGTCGGCCGGGATGTGCATCACGATGATCGTGTCGGCGCGCCACTGACTCTTGCTGTCGACCGGCGCGTCCGGGTCCCGCGAGTCGCTGCCGACCAGCAGGATGTTCAGCGCGCCGTCGACGGTCTTCGCGGGCCGGCCACCGGTGATCTCCGCGAACGGGTCGGTGCGGGCCAGGTCGCTGTTGAGGTTGCGGGCGTACAGCCAGGCGCCGACGCTGCCCAGCAGCGCCAGCACCAGCGCCGCGACCCCGGCCACGAGGGCGATCCGACCCCAGCGCGGTCGCGGGCCACGCCGCCCCGGGCCA
>NZ_JAKKFF010000239.1 GCF_022229015.1 Micromonospora foliorum | reverse complement strand
CCGCGCCGATCATGGAGTTGTGGTGGGCGACAAATGACCCTCGGGGCGCAAGGTGGGCACCACAAGTTCATGATCGACGGGGTTGGCCCCGCGGCACGCCCCGGCCGGTCAGTGCTGCGGGATGTTGGCCACGCCGATGCGCTTGCGGAACACCCAGTACGTCCACCCCTGGTAGGCCAGCACCACCGGAGTGAAGATCACCGCCACCCAGGTCATGATCTTCAGGGTGTACGGGGTGGACGCGGCGTTGGTGGCCGTCAGCGTGCCGGCCGCGTCCAGGGTGGAGGGCAGCACGTTCGGGAACAGCGCCGCGAACAGGGTCGCCACGGCCAGGCCGATCGCCACGGCGGTGCCGGTGAACGCCCAGCCCTCCCGGCGTACCCGGGCGGCGGCCAGCCCACCGAGCAGGGCGAGGGCCGCGCCGACGGCGAGCACGACGGCGGCGGCGCTGGAGCGGATGGTCAGCGTCCAGGTCAGGAACCCGACCGCGAGCACGGCGGCGCCGACGCCCAGGCGTACCGCGAGGGCGCCCGCGCGCTCGCGGATGTCGCCGGTGGTCTTCAGGGCGAGGAACACCGCGCCGTGGGTGAGGAACAGCGCCAGGGTGGTCGCGCCGCCCAGCAGGGCGTACGGGTTGAGCAGGTCCAGCAGGCCGCCGACGTACTCGTGGTCGGCGTCCAGTGGCACGCCGCGCAGGATGTTGGCGAAGGCGACGCCCCACAGGATCGCCGGCAGCAGCGAGCCGACCACGATCGCGGTGTCCCAGCGGCGCTTCCAGGACGCCTCGGGGCGCTTGTGCCGGTACTCGAAGGCGACGCCCCGGATGATCAGGGCCAGCAGGATCAGCAGCAGCGGTAGGTAGAAGCCGGAGAAGAGGGTGGCGTACCACTCGGGGAACGCGGCGAACATGGCGCCACCGGCGGTGATCAGCCACACCTCGTTGCCGTCCCAGACCGGGCCGATGGTGTTGATCAGGACGCGGCGTTCCCGGTCGTCGCGGCCGAGCACGGGCAGCAGCATGCCGACGCCGAAATCGAAGCCCTCCAGGATGAAGTACCCGGTGAACAGCACGGCGACGAGGAGAAACCAGATGGTGGTCAGTTCCACGATGGGCTCCCGGGATCAGTAGGCGAAGGCGAGCGGGCGCTCGGCGTCGTCGGTGTCGTCGGCGGGGGGCTGCTCGCTGACGTCGGGCACGCCGGCCTTGGCGTAGCGCAGCAGCAGCTTGACCTCGATCACGGCGAGGGTGGCGTAGATCAGGGTGAAGGCGGTGAAGGAGGTGAGCACCTCGGCCAGCGAGACGCTGCGGGACACCCCGTTGCGGGTGAGCATCTCGCCGAAGACGATCCACGGCTGGCGGCCCATCTCGGTGAAGATCCAGCCGAAGGAGTTGGCCAGCAACGGCAGCACCGGCATGGCCAGCCCGGCGCGCAGCAGCCACTTGCTGCTCGGGGTGCGGCCCTTGCGCTGGGTCCAGAGCACCAGCAGGGCGATTGCGCCGGCCGCCATCCCGAAGGCGATCATGAAGCGGAAGCTCCAGTAGGTGACCGGGATGATCGGGGTGTAGCTGCCCGCGCCGTACTGGGTGGCGTACTGGGCCTGCAGGTCGTTGATGCCGTGCACGGTGCCGTTCGGGTCGCCGGTGCCCAGGTACGACAGCAGGTACGGGATCTTGAGGGCGAACACCTCGCGGGTGCCGTCCAGGCTGCCGATGGTGAGCACGGAGAACGAGGCGGGGCTCTCGGTGGTGTAGAGACCCTCGGCGGCGGCCATCTTCATCGGCTGCACGTCCGTCATGATCTTGCCCTGGATGTCGCCGGTGAACAGCACGGCGGCGGAGGCGACCAGGACCACCCAGGAGCCGAACTTGGTGGCGAAGCGGTATGCGCCGGTGTCGGCGGAGTCGCGGTTGCGGATGACGTGCCACAGGCCGACCGCGACGATCAGCGACCCGGCGACCAGGAACGAGCCGGCCAGGGTGTGCGGGAAGGTGATCAGGGCGACCTTGTTGGTCAGCACGGCCGGGAAGTCGGTCAACTCGGCGCGTCCGCTGTCCGGGTTGATCCGGTAGCCGACCGGGTTCTGCATGAACGAGTTCGCCGCGAGGATGAAGTACGCGCTGAGGTTGGTGCCGATCGCGGCGGCCCAGATGCTGGCCAGGTGCGCCCGCTTGGGCAGCCGGTCCCAGCCGAAGATCCACAGGCCGATGAAGGTGGATTCGAGGAAGAACGCGACAAGCGCCTCGATGGCCAGGGGTGCGCCGAAGACGTCGCCGACGAAGCGGGAGTAGTCGCTCCAGTTCATGCCGAACTGGAACTCCTGCACGATGCCGGTGACCACACCCATGGCAAAGTTGATCAGGAACAGCTTGCCGTAGAACTTGGTGAGCTTGAGATAGCGCTCGTTGCCGGTGCGGTGCCACATCGTCTGCAGGATGGCCACCAGCACGGAGAGGCCGATGGTCAGCGGCACGAAGAGGAAGTGGTAGACGGTGGTGACACCGAACTGCCAGCGGGCAACGTCCAACGCGTCCACCTGAAAACCCCCAACCATCCGTACTACGAGACGTAGTAAATACTACTGCTCGTCGTAGAGGGTTGGCCGGCCCGCAGTCTCCCCGGACCAATGACCCTGATCACCCGGGCAACCCGCCAACCCGCCCTCGCGGCCCCGCCGCCGCGTGCGACGATGGCGCGCTGATGAACACCTCCACCTGGCAGCCGCCGCTGATCTGGCGCGCAGCCCTTCTGCTGGCCCGGGGCCTGGTCGGCCTGCTCGCCCGCCTCGAGGTCACCGGCGACGTCCCGGCGCACCTGCGTCGCGGCCCGTTGGTGCTGGCCGCCAACCACATCAGCCCGTTCGACCCGGTGGTCATGGCCGCCGCCTGCCAGACCCGCGGCATCGCCCCGCGGATCATGGCGACCGCCGGACTGTTCCGCGTCCCGGTGTTCGGCGCCGCCATGCGCCACGCCGGGCACATCCGGGTCGACCGGGGCACCAGCGCCGTGCACCGGGCCCTCGACGACGCCGCCGCGGCAGTCGCCCGCGGCTCGGTGATCCTCATCTACCCCGAGGGCCGCATCGGCCTGGACCCCGGCCTGTGGCCCGAACGCGGCAAGACCGGCGCCGCGCGACTCGCCCTGGCCTGTGGCGCCCCGGTCGTCCCGGTCGCCCAGTGGGGCTCGCACGAGGTGCTGCCCTACCAGGCGCCCCGAGGCATGCTGCGCGGCATCGCCCGTTCACTGTGGCGCCGGCCGGTGATCCGGGTGCACTTCGGCGTACCCGTCGACCTCGATGAGACGTCGGCTGCCAACCCCGGCGCGGCCCGCCGGGGCACCGACCGGATCATCGACGCGCTCACCGACAACCTGGCCCCGCTGCGCCCCGACGAGCCGGACCTGCCCCGGCACGTCGACCCCGGCCGACCCACCGACCCCAGCCGCACTCACCGCCGCCCCTCGGCCTGAGGCCGGCGTCGAGATCAACTCCGGTTCCGGTGGACCACCGGCCGTTCGCGTAGCCCCCAGCCGGCCGGCCTGGGGGAAATCCCCCAGCGGAAGACGGCTGCCAGCCGGCTCCCGCCCGGACCACCGCGCGCCTAGCGTGATCTTCCGAAGCCAGCGTGGGCCGGGCGCGGCGTGCTGTGCCCGTACGCCGTGGTCGCACCGACCATCGGCGGTTGACTGCTGGCCAAGCGGGACGCGTGGGCAGAGGCGCTTGGTGTGCGGGGAGGAGGATGACGGCATGGGCCTTGCGCTGCGCACGCCAACCGCGGACCCGCCGCCGGGCGTCCAGAGGCGGGGCAGGCGCTTGTGGAGGGGCGCCCACGCGGTAGGCGTGGCCCCGTTCAGCCAGCGCGCGGGTCGCGAGTTGGTGTTCTGCCTCGCCGGGCTGCCGTTTCTCGTGCTCAACCCGGTGGCACTCTTCGTTGCCGCGGTGGACCTGAGCTGGTTGGTCAGCAGCGACGCGCGGGGTAACCCCGCCCCGAGCGACGTGGCCATCGCCGTTGTCAGCGTGGGACTGCTGCTCGTGCCGCTGGTGTCGACGACAGCGGCCCGAAGGCTCGGCGCACTGCAGCGCACGCTCGCGACTCGGCTGCTCGGGGTCCGAGTCGCGGCGCCGCCGCCGGTGCGGTCGAGCCTCGCCGGTCGGGCCTGGCCCGGCTTCCGCGACGGGGCCGGTTGGCGGGTCATCGGGTATCTGCTGGCCAAGCTGCCGGTCAGCCTGATCGAGCTGTACGCGGTGTTCTTCTGGATCGGCGGACTGGTCAACCTGAGCTACCCGCTCCTGTGGGGGGCCTTCCGCAACCACCCGCCGGGAGTCCGGCTGGACCCGGTGCCGGTGTTCACGCCGTTCGGGCTGTTCGGCGACGGCACCTTCCGCGTCGCGACCCTCGGCGGCACGTTCGCCGCCGCCGCGGCGGGAGCGGCGATGCTGCTGGCCGCGCCCTGGGTGACCAGACTCGTCACGTCCGCCGACGCCTGGCTGATCCGAGGTCTGCTTGGGCCAGGGCGGCTGGCGCAGCGGGTCCACGACCTGGAGTTGAGCCGGGCGTCGGCCGTGGACGACTCCGCCGCGCTGCTGCGCCGGCTCGAACGCAACCTGCACGACGGCGCGCAGATCCGGCTGGCCACCCTGGCCATGAACCTCGGCATGGCCCGCCGCAAGCTCGGTGACGGCGACGAGGTCGCGGACGCCGCCGCCGTCCGCGAGTTGGTCGACGCCGCGCTGCGCGGCGCGAAGGACGCGCTCGGTGAACTGCGCAGCCTGACCCGCGGGATCCACCCGCCGGTGCTCGACAACGGGCTGGCCGACGCCCTCGACTCGCTGGCCGCCGACGGTGCGATCCCGGTCGAGCTGGAGATCGGCATCCCGGTTCGGCCCACCCCCGCGATCGAGACCATCGCGTACTTCTGCGCCGCCGAACTGCTGGCCAACGCCGCCAAGCACAGCTTCGCGAACACCATCGTCATCCGGGTGGCCGGAGGGCGGGAAGTGCTGCGGCTCAGCGTCGCCGACGACGGCACGGGTGGCGCCGATCCGACCCGGGGCACCGGCCTGTCCGGGTTGGCGCAGCGGGTCGCCGTGGTCGACGGGGCGCTCACCATCGCGAGCCCGCCCGGTGGTCCAACGACGATCACCGTCGAGCTTCCGCTGCGCGCATGAGTGTGCGCGTGGTGATCGCCGAGGACGCGGCCCTGTTCCGGGCGGGGCTTGCCCGCCTGATCGAGGACCACGGCCACCAGGTGTGCGCCGCCGTGGGCGATGGCGACATGCTGCTGGCCGCGGTGACCGAGCACCAGCCCGACGTCGTGGTGGCCGACATCCGGATGCCGCCGACGCACACCGACGAAGGGCTGCGCGCCGCACTCGAAATCCGCCGCCGGTACCCCCGCACAGGGGTGCTGGTGCTGTCGCAGTACATCGAGACCAGGTATACGGCCCGACTACTGGAGGGCAACGCGGCGGGCGTCGGGTACCTACTGAAAGAACGGGTGGCCGACGTCGCGGAGTTCGCCGACGCGCTGCAGCGGGTGGCCACCGGCGGCACGGCGCTCGACCCGGAGGTCGTCGGTCAACTGCTGAGCGTCAACCGCCGCGCCGACGGCGTAGCGGCGCTGACCCCGCGCGAGCGCCGCGTGCTCACGCTGATGGCCGAGGGGCGCTCGAACGCCGGCGTCGCCGACGCGCTCGTGGTGAGCGGCGGAACCGTGGAAAAACACGTCGCGAGCATCTTCGACAAGCTGGGGCTGCCCCAGGACGAGGCGGACAACCGCCGCGTCCTCGCGGTCCTGCGGTACCTGAGTCCGTAGGTCCGTGCCGACACGCGCCGGCGCCGAAGCTCTCCTTCTCCGGTACTGGGGGCAAACCCCCACATCAGTTCTGGGGTTTTCCGGTTGGTGCGGACATCGAGGCTCTTCGTACCGTTTGGGCACGGTCGTCATCCAGACGGGAGCGTTGATGTGAGCGTAGTTTTCGCAGTGCGGCAGGCGGTCCGATGGCGCGGCGTCGTGGCGGCCGCGACCGTCGCGGCAGTGTTGACCACCACGGTCGGCGCGGCGGCCGGGTCGGCCACGCCGCCCACCCAAAATCACCGGTCCACGGCCACGGTGCTCCAGCACGGCCTCGACGAATTGCACGGCTTGGGCGTGTCCGGGACGCAGGGCCTGATCCGCGATGGAAACCGGGTGACCGCGGCGCGCAGCGGCGTGGCCGATCTGGTCACCGGCGCGCCGGTGCCGTTCGACGGGTACTTCCGGATCGGCAGCACCACGAAGACGTTCGTGTCGGTGGTGTTACTCCAACTCGTCGGCGAGGGCCGGATCCGGCTGGACGACCCGATCGAACGCTGGCTGCCCGGTGTCGTCACCGGCAGCGGCAACGACGGCCGGAACGTCAGCATCCGCCAGGTCCTGCAGCACACCAGCGGCCTCTACGACGCCACCGGCGACCTCGTCGCCCTGCAGTCGGCCGACGAGTTCCTGGCGCACCGCTTCGACCACTACAACGAGGCGCAGCAGGTGGCGACGGCCATGCGGCACTCGCCGCTGTTCGTCGCCGGCACCGGCTGGAGCTACTCGAACACCAACTACCTGCTGGCCGGGATGCTCATCGAACGCGTTACCGGGCATCGCTGGGACACCGAGGTGCGGTCGCGGATCCTGCGGCCGCTGGGCCTGACCCACACGTTCTACCCGGGTGACCAGCCGACCCTGCCCCGGCCGCACGCCAACGGGTACCGGCAGTTCGCACCCGGCGGGCCGATGGTCGGCACGACCGTGTTCAATCCGACCGTGACGGCCTCGGCTGGCGGCCTGGTCAGCACCCCCACCGACCTGGCCCGCTTCTGGCAGGCGGTCGGTCGCGGTCAGCTACTGCGACCCGCCCAGGTGGCCGCCCTGCAGCAGACCGTGCTGGCCGACGGGTTCCAGGGGATCCGGCCAGGCATCCGTTACGGGCTGGGCATCATGTGGATACCCAACCGGTGCGGCGGCTCCTGGGCGCACGTCGGCTCCATGCCCGGGATGAGCACCCTCGCCGCCGTCAGCCTGGACGGGCGCCGCTCGACGGTCCTGTACCTGGCCAGCGAGCTGGCCGACCCGGGCCCGGCAGTGGCGATCATCGAGCGGCAGATGACACTGCTGGACGACCTGATCTGCGGCTGACGGTCATCGCGGCGGCGCGAGCGGGCGACAGACGCCGGCCGGTCACCCGCCGGCCACCCACCGAGGGCATACTGCGTCGCGTGTTGACCCGATTCGGCTACCTCGACGCGCCCGCGCCGCTGGCGTTCGCCCACCGTGGCGGCGCCGCCGACGGCGACGAGAACACCACCGAGGCGTTCGCCCGGGCCATCGGGCTGGGTTACCGGTACGTGGAGACCGACGTGCACGCCACCGCGGACGGGGTGGCCGTGATCTTCCACGACCCGACGCTGCACCGGGTCACCGGTGAGGCGGGGCGCATCGCCGAGATGAGCTGGGCCGACCTCGCCTCGGTACGCGTCGGCGGCGCTGCCGTCGTACCCCGGCTCGACGAGGTGTTGGGCGCGTGGCCGCAGGTCCGCTTCAACATCGACGTGAAGGCCGACGGCGGCGTGGAGCCGACGGTCGCGACCGTGACCCGGGTCGGCGCCGCCGACCGGGTGTTGCTCGCCTCGTTCAGCGACGCCCGGCTGACCCGGCTGCGGGCGCTCACCGAGGGACGGGTCGCCACCAGCCTGGGCATGCGCGGCGTCGCCCGGCTGCGGCTGGCCTCCCTGCACGGGCGTCCGCTGCGGCTGCCGCCGTCGGTGGTCGCCGCGCAGGTGCCGCCGCGCTACGGGCGGGTGCCGGTGGTGGACCGCCGGTTCCTCGACTACTGCCACCGCATCGGCCTGCAGGTGCACGTCTGGACGATCGACGAACCAGCCCAGATGCACGAGTTACTGGATCGTGGCGTGGATGGCATCATGACCGATCACGTCGGCGTGCTGCGCGACGTCTACCGCAGCCGCGGCCACTGGGCCGCCTGAGCGTCGAAGGACCCCCGATGGCCGAGACCGTGACCCCCACGGTGGACGACACCCCGCCTCCGGCGAGCACCCGCCGGGAGCGGCGCGGCTGGTACATCTACGACTGGGCCAACTCGGCGTTCCAGACCACCGTCATCACGGTGTTCCTGGGCCCGTTCATCACCACCGTCGCCGAGCTGGCCGCCGGCTGCGAGTTGGGCGCGGACACCTGCAACGGGTACGTGCACCCGCTGGGCATCCGGGTGGCGGCGGGTTCCTACTACCCGTACCTGATCTCGCTGTCGGTGTTCCTCACCGTGTTCGTGCTGCCGGTGATCGGGGCGATCGCCGACCGGTCGACGCACAAGAAGCGCCTGCTCGGCGGGGCGGCGTTCACCGGCGCCGGCGCGACCGTCGCGATGATCTTCGTCACCGGCGACCGTTACCTGCTCGGTGGGGCGCTCTTCCTGGTCGCCAACATCTCCTTCGGCGCGGCCGTGGTGGTCTACAACTCGTTCCTGCCGCAGCTCGGCGGCCCGGACGAACGCGACGGCATCTCCAGCCGCGGCTGGGCGCTGGGCTACCTGGGCGGCGGTCTGCTGCTGGCGTTCAACCTGGTCGCGGTCACTCTGTTCAGCGAGGACGACAACCCGCAGCGCACCCTGGACCTGGCCCGCTGGTCGATCGTCTCCGCCGGGGTGTGGTGGGCGGTGTTCACCCTGGTGCCGCTGCGCTGGCTGCGGGAACGCCCCAGCGCGGCGGCGGCGCTGGCCCGGCGGGGCAACGTGCTCACCGACGGGTTCCGGCAGCTGGGCCGCACCCTGCGGGAGATCAAGGCGTACCCGTTGACGCTGTTCTTCCTGCTGGCGTTCCTGGTCTACAACGACGGCATCCAGACCGTCATCACCCTGGCCAGCCAGTACGGCACCGAGGAACTGCGCCTGGACCAGAGCACCCTGATCATCACCATCCTGCTGGTGCAGTTCCTCGCCTTCGGGGGCGCGTTGAGCCTCGGCGCGTTGGCGCGGCGCATCGGCGCCTGGAAGACCGTGCTGCTCAGCCTGGTGCTCTGGACCGGTGTGATCATCGGCGCGTTCCGGCTGCCGGCCGAGGCGCCGGTGCCGTTCATGGTCCTCGGCGCGGCCATCGGCCTGGTCCTCGGCGGCAGCCAGGCGCTGAGCCGGTCGCTGTTCAGCCAGCTCATCCCGGCCGGCAAGGAGGGCGAGTACTACGGCTTCTACGAGATCAGCGACAAGGGCACCAGCTGGCTCGGCCCGCTCGCCTTCGGCCTGGTGTTCCAACTCACCGCCTCGTACCGGGTGGGCCTGGTCTCACTGCTGATCTTCTTCGTGGTCGGGTTCCTGCTCCTGGCCGCCGTGCCGATCCGCCGTGCCATCGTGGCCGCGGGCAACACGCCACCCCGGGTGCTCTGAGCACGGGTCCCGCGCCCGACCGATCCGGGCCGGTCAATGGGCTAGGCTGCCCGACCGTGACCGACGACGCCGCCACCGCCCCGACCTGCCTGGCCCACCCGTTCCCCGGCCAGCCACACGCACCGGCCGGGTGCGCGGCCGCGCGCGGGCTCGACGGGCGTCCGGTGCACGCGGCGGCGTTGAAGTTCTTCTGGGGGCCGATGGACTGCGGCAAGTCCACGATGGCGTTGCAGATGAACTACAACCACGCCCGGCAGGGCCGCCGCGGACTGGTCACCACCCGCATCGACCGGTCGCTGGGACCGCAGGTCACCACCCGTATCGGCCTGGCCCACGAGGCCATCGAGGTCACCGACGACCTGGACCTGCGGGCCCTGGTGCGCGGCCGGTGGGCCGACGGGGTACGCGTCGACTACCTGATCTGCGACGAGGCGTGCTTCTACACCGTCGAGCACGTCGAGCAGATGGCCGAGTTGGTGGACAGCTACGACGTCGACGTGTTCGCGTTCGGCCTGGCCACCGACTTCCGGTCGCGGCTGTTCCCCGCCGCGCAGCGCCTGTTCGAACTGGCCGACGAGGTGGCCCGCATCCAGGTCGAGGTGCTCTGCTGGTGCGGCCGCGAAGGGCTGCTCAACGCCCGCGTCGTCGACGGGCGGGTCGTCCGTGAGGGCGCCCAGGTCGTCATCGGCGACACCGTCGACACCGCCGAGGTGCGCTACCAGGTGCTCTGCCGCCGGCACTACCGCAGCGGCGACCTCGGCCCGCGCGACTGAGACGCCCGTTCCCGGGTCACCCGGTCGGCCAGGATCACGGCGACCGTCACCGTCAACGCCACCGCCGCGCACGCCGCGACCGGCACTCCCAGCCCGACGAACACCGGGATCAACGCCAGCAACAGCAGCACCGCCGCGATCCGGCTGGTCGGCAGGGTCCGCCACAGCACCGCCTTGTAGCCGGCGTGCCCGGCCAGGAACAGCGCCGGGCCACCCAGGGTGAACAGCGCGGCGACCGTGCTGGCGGGGGCACCTGGTTCGCGTAGGAGCAACTCGTCGCCCGCCGAGGTGACGATGATGCCGGCGACCATCACGGGGTGCAGGTAGTTGAACGCCAGCCGGCCCAACGCGCCGGTGCGCTCACCGGCGCGCGCGATGACCTCCGCTGCCGCCGGGGCCGACCGGGCGAAGTACACCCACCACAGCGCCACCGAACCGGCGAACGCCAGCACGAACGCACCGACCATCCTCAGGTCCAGGTGCTGCGCGAGTGTGCTCCCGGTGACGAGGATCGACTCGCCCAGGGCGATGAGGATGAACGCCTGGCACCGCTCCGCCAGGTGCCCGCCCTCCACCATCCACCGCTCGGCGGGGCTACGGCCCAGACCGGGCACCGGGAACCCGGCCGACAGGCCGATCACCTCGATCACGATCGCCGCCGCCCACAGTGCCTCCTGGAAGGCGCCACCGACCACGGCGCCGAGCACCACCAGCAGCGACGTCCCGACGAACCACGGCAGCGTCTTCTGAAACCCGTCGACCAGCCACGGCTGGCCCTGCACCGCCCAGATCGCGAACCCGGTGCGGCCCACCTGCAACGTCGCGTAGACCAGCGCGAAGACCAGTCCGGCGCCGGCGAACGCCTCGGGGATCGCCGCCGAGAGCAGCAGACTGCCCAGCATCAGCGCGATCAGCAGTGCCCGCACCGGTGCCTGGTCGGGGCGCAGCCAGTTCGTCCCCCAGGCGGTGTAGATCCACACGAACCAGACCAGCGCCAGCAGCAGCGCGGTGCGCGCGGCGCCACGCCAGTCCGGGTGCGCGATCAGGTAGTGCGCCAACTGGGTGATGGTGAAGATGAAGACCAGGTCGAAGAAGAGCTCCATCGACGTGGTGGGCTCCACCCCCCGACGCTCGCGCAGCAACCAGGGCCGCTTGGGACGGACGACCGAGGGCTCAGAAGGGGTCACCGCACACCCGCCAGTTTCCGTCCTCGCGGACCACTGGCAGACGACGTTCCTCGCTGAGCCCGCCGTCGCGGGTCCC
>NZ_JAKKFF010000238.1 GCF_022229015.1 Micromonospora foliorum | reverse complement strand
GCGCAAGGGCGTCGGGGTGTGGAACTTCGCCGGGGCCAGTCAGGCGTTGGCGAACTCCAAGTCCGCCTGGTACTACACCTGGGGCACCCAGCACCCGGGGATCAGCACTCCGCGCGGTGCGACGTTCGTGCCGATGATCCGTAGCGCGGAGAACGTCACCGCTGCGGAACTGGCCCGGGCCAAGTCCGCCGGGCCGTACCTGCTCACCTTCAACGAGCCGGACCTGCCCGAGCAGGCGAACATGACCGTCGAGCAGGCGCTGGACCTGTGGCCGCAGTTGATGGCGACGGGCAGCAAACTGGGCAGCCCCGCGGTCGCCTGGGGTGGGCCGGACCCGCAGGGTTGGCTGGACCGGTTCATGACCGGCGCCCAGGCCCGCGGCCACCGGGTGGACTTCATCACGCTGCACTGGTTCGGCGCCGACTTCACCACCGCCACCGCGGTGGCCCAGCTCCGGCAGTACCTACAGGCCGTCTACCAGCGGTACCGCAAGCCGATTTGGCTGACCGAGTTCGCGCTGATGCGCTTCGGCGCGGGCGGTGCGCAGTTTCCCAGTCAGGAGCAGCAGGCGGCCTTCCTCACGGCGGCCACCGCCATGCTCGGTCAACTTCCCTACCTGCAGCGCTACGCCTGGTTCGGGCTGCCCGCCACGGACAAGGACCGGTCCGGGTTGTTCAGCGACGGGACCGAGGCGACAGTGGTCGGCCGCGCGTTCCAAGCCGCCCGTTGAGCACTGGCGAACGGATGGAGGAGCAGAGCAGCGCGGAGCGCCCAGGGCGTCGCGTCCGGGCCGGGCGGCTGGTCGGCGTCGTCGCGACCCTGGTCGCCACGGCGCTGGCCGTCGGTCTCACCCAGGGTTGGGGCCGCACCGAGCAGGCACCCGTGCCGTCGTCGGCCGCAGCCTCGTCGGCCGCTGCGGCACCGACCGCGCCGGTGGTGCTCAACGGCACCGACGACGCCTTCATCCAACTGCTGATCCCGATGAACGAGGGCGCCCTCGCGCTGATCGACCAGCTCGACACCCGACCGGCGGATCCGTCGCTGCGGGCCCTCCTCGGCGAGCTCCGGACGGCTCATCAGGCGGAGTTGCGGGACCTGCGGGGGCTGTTGGCGGCGGGCAACGTGCCGGAGTTGAACATCCACGAGGGGCATCAGATGCCCGGCATGGTCACCGATGCCCGCCTCGCCGAGCTGCGTGCCGCCTCCGACGCCGAGGTGCCGTCCCGGGCGGCTGCCCTGATCCGGGCGCACCTCGCCCAGACCGTGGTGCTGTGCCGGGGTGAGCAGGAGGCCGGGGGAAGCCCGGAGCTGAAGGCGCTCGCCGGCCGGATCCAGCAGGCGCGGGCCGCCGAGCTGAGCGCGCTTGACAACCGGCCCGGCGCGCCCACCGCCGCACCGGGCGGCTGACCATGCGGTCCAGGAAATCGGCCGATGCGGACGTCTGACCTGCACGCCGACCTCCGTCCCCCGTCCCGGGCGTCCCGCCCCGCCCACCGTGCCGTCACGTCGGACGCCGTCCGTCCGGTCCGGCGCGCGACGCCTCCACCGTGGTGCCGGCG
>NZ_JAKKFF010000237.1 GCF_022229015.1 Micromonospora foliorum | reverse complement strand
CTGCCGGACGTCGGGCCGGCCGAACGCGTCCAGCCCCTGCCCAGCGGCGGCGGTTGGCTGGTGGTCGGCGCGCCGAGCGCCGCAGGGCGCTCCCTCTGGGTGGTGCAGGACGACGGCCTGGTGCAGGTGCTGCTGGCCGGGGCGGGCACGATCGTCCTGGCCCCGGACAGCCTCCAGGTCGCCTGGCGCGACGGCGGCGACCTACTGGTGGCGGGCGTGGTCGGCACCCAACTCATCGGGGCGGTGCGCACCCCGGTCCCCGCCGCGGCGGAGCCCGTCCGGTTCGTCGCTGACAGCGTGCTGGTCCGACTCGACCCGGCCAGCGCCGGCCACACCCTCTGGCGCCCCGGTGCGGGGCCGTTGCCCGAGGCCCTCGACCGGAAGAGCCTCAACGTCTACGGGCGGCTACCCGACGGGCGGCTCGTCGGCCAGGTCGCCACGACCGAACCGGGCCGGACCTGCCTCGCCGTACTCGCCCCGACACGTCAGCTGGACCCGGCACGGACCGGCTGCGGTCCGGACCTGAGCCAGGACGGCGTCGGCGGGGTCTCGCCGGACGGGCGGTGGCTGCTGGTCAACGGGGACAGCGGCAAGGCCGGCCGGTCCCTGCTGGTCGACCTGCAGCGGCTCGGGCCGGGCGCGACAGCCGTCGCGGCCGGGCCGCCGATGACCGGGGCGATCGTGTGGAGCGACGAGACGCACGCCTCCTACCTCGACGGCGCCGGCGAGTTGGTCCAGGTCGACGTCGGCCAGGTGCGGGCGGGTAAGCCCGCCAGCCCCGCCGCGGTGCCCGGTGTGCCAGCCGGACACCGGCCGATCCTGGTGCAGGGCTTCTGACCGCGGGTGACCCGGGCGACCCATGTGAGCCGGGCTCGCTGTTTCCTCGGTAGCGTCGGGCGGTGACCTCGCGTACCGGCTCCGCCCCCCGGATCGACCTGCACGCCCACTCGACGGCCAGCGACGGCACGCTGACCCCGGCCGAGCTGGTCGGCGCGGCCTTCGACGCCGGGCTGGACGTGCTGGCGATCACCGACCACGACACCACGGCCGGCTGGGCGCCGGCCGTCGCCGCGCTGCCGCCGGGTCTGCGTCTGGTCCGGGGTGCGGAGTTGTCGTGTCGCTGGTCCGGCGCGCAGCCGGCGGTGCCGCTGCACCTGCTCGCGTACCTGTTCGACCCGCACCACCCGGAGCTGGTGGCCGAGCTGGTTCGGGTCCGGGCCGCCCGGGAAGAGCGCGGCGAACGGATGGTCGGCCTCCTGCGGGCCGACGGCATCGACGTGAACTGGCCGGACATCCTGGCCGGTGCGGGTGGCGGCACCGTCGGGCGTCCGCACCTCGCGCAGGCACTCATCCGCGCCGGCCTGGTCGGCAGTGTCCGGGAGGCGTTCGGCCCGAACTGGCTGGGGGAGCGGTACCGGCTGCCCAAGGAGGACATCGACGTGTTCCGGGCCGTTCGACTGGTCCGGGCGGCCGGAGGCGTTCCCGTCTTCGCCCATCCCCGGGCGACCCGACGCGGCCGGGTGGTGCCCGACGAGCTGATCGCCGAACTGGCCGCCGCCGGGCTCGCCGGGCTGGAGGCCGACCACGAGGACCACAGCCCGGCCGAGCGGGAGCACGTGCGGGCGCTCGCCGCCGACCTGGGTCTGTTCGTCACCGGCTCCTCGGACTTCCACGGCACCCACAAGACCGTTCAGCTCGGCGCGTTCAGCACCAGCGTCGAGGCGTACGAGCGGATCGTCGCCGACGGGGTGACCGAGGTCGCTTCGGGGTGATCCGGGTATTTCGCCCATCGCGGCGCGGCTAGGTTGATCACGTGGATCTGAAGCTGTTCGGCGAGGTTTTCGTGACCCTGCTGGTGATCACCGACCCGCCGGGCATGATGCCGATCTTCCTGGCGTTGACCGGCCCGCTGCCCGCCCGCGACCGCAACCGGGCGGCCTGGCAGGCCGTCGCGTTGGCGCTCGGCGTCATCGTGATCTTCGCGGTGGCGGGCCAGACCCTGCTCGACTATCTGCACGTGGACCTGCCGGCGTTGCAGGCGGCCGGTGGGTTGCTGCTCGTGCTCGTCGCCCTGGAGCTGCTGACCGGCAAGGCCGACGACCCGAGCCAGCAGGTCACCTCCAACATCGCGCTGGTGCCGCTGGGCACGCCGCTGCTGGCCGGCCCGGGCGCCATCGTGGCCACCATGCTCTTCGTCCAGCAGGCCGACGGGCTGGGGGAGTTCAGCGCCATCGCGGTGGCGATCCTCGCCGTGATGGTCGCCGTCTGGATCGTCCTACGCTTCTCCGGCGGCATCGTGAAGATCCTCCGGCCGGGCGGCATCGAGGTGCTGACCCGGATCGCCGGCCTGCTGCTGGCCGCGATCGCCGTGCAGCTCATCGCCGACGCGGTGGCCGCCTTCGTCACGCAGTACGTCAACATGGCCTGACGGCACGCGCGCGATGTCGGGGGTGGATGGCAGGATCGCAGGCGTGCGACGATCCTCATCAGCGGGGCGGCCGGCCGCCGGCGGCCGGGCCCCACGGCAGCGCGCCGGCGAAGCCGAGCAGCTCGGCTTCGAGGGCATGCCGGAGCGGCTGTTCGTCTGCACCCCGAGCAAGCTCGGCGCGTACGCGGACTGCCCGCGTCGCTACCGCTACTCCTACGTCGACCGGCCCGCCCCACCCAAGGGCCCGCCGTGGGCGCACAACTCGCTCGGCGCCAGCGTGCACACCGCCCTGAAAAACTGGTATGCGCTGCCCGCCGACCGGCGACGCCCCGAGGCGCTGGCCACGCTGCTCAAGGGCACCTGGGTCCGCGAGGGCTACCGCGACGACGAGCAGGAACGGGCCGCCTACCGGCGGGCGTTGGGGTGGCTGGAGGCGTACGTCGAGACGCTGGAGCCGGATTCCGACCCGCTCGGCGTGGAACGGGTGGTGGCGGTCAAGACCGCGGTGTTGGCGTTCAACGGCCGCGCCGACCGGATCGACTCGCGGCCCGGGCCGGAGGGGCCGGAGCTGGTCATCGTCGACTACAAGACCGGTCGCACCGGGCTGGACACGGACGACGCCCGGGGCTCGCAGGCGCTGGCGCTCTACGCGTACGCCGCCGAGCGGGTGTTCCGTCGGCCGTGCCGCCGGGTGGAGCTGCACCACCTGCCGACCGGCACGGTCGCCGGCCACGACCACACCGTCGAGTCGCTGGCCCGACAACTGACCCGCGCGGAAGAGACAGCCCGCGACATCATGGCCGCCGAACGGGCCGTCGCCGACGGCGCCGACGCGGACGAGGCGTTCCCGGTGGCACCCGGCCCGCGCTGTGGCTGGTGCGACTTCCGGCGGCACTGCCCGGCGGGCGCGCAGGCCCCCGGCAAGGAGCCGTGGGCGGCCATGGACCGGCCCGCCGACGGTTGATCTCCCCTGTGCGAGGGTCGGGTCAGCTGGCCAGCGAGGCGGCGGCGTGCCGTGCCGCCCGCTCCTTGGCTGCCTGAATCAACGGCCCCTCCAGGTAGCGGCGGGGGACGGCAGCGAACGCGAGCCGCAGCGCGCGCACGGTCAGGTCCGCTGACAGCGCGGTGGTCGGCAGGCCGAGACCTCCGTACATCCGGCGCGCCCACGCCGGCAGCAGCGCGAACGCGGTGCCGGCGATCCCCAGGTACGCCCAGCGTGGCGGGCCCAGCGTGAGCCCCAACCGGACCGGCAGGCTGAGCTTCCACGGCAGCGGCGGGGCGGTCAGGAACACCGCCGTCTCGGCGGCCTCTCGGGTCATCCGCAACTGTGGCCGTACGGCCTCGTAGTAGTCCGCGACCTCGGCGGCGGTGCCCGGGACGGTGGTCGGGTCCAGGCCGACCAGGGCGGCGGCGCGGCGCTGCTCGGTGTAGTAGCCGTCCACCTCGTCGTCGCTCAGTGGCAGCCCGGCGCGTCGGGCCGTGTTCAGGAACGACTCGACCTCGGTCACGTGCACCCAGCGCAGCAGGTCCGGTTCGTTGATCCGGAACTGCTCACCGGTGAGCGTGTCGGTGGCCCGCAGCCGGTCGTGCAGGCGGCGCAGCCGGGCCCCGGCGGCCTCCGCCTCGGCGGTGGTCCCGTACACGGTGGTCGCCACGTAGGTGGCGGTGCGGACCAGTCGACCCCAGGCGTCGGTGCGGTAGTTGCTGTTCTGCGCGACCCCGGCCATGGCCCGAGGGTGCAACGCCTGGAGGTAGAGCGAGCGCAGGCCGGCGACGATCAGGATCGGCTCGTCGTGCACCTTCCACGTGACCGAACCCGGACCGAAAAGGCCGAGGTCATCGGAGTCCACCGCTCAAGAGTGCCACGGCCCGGCCGACCTCGCCGGTCACGTGCCGCCGGTGTCGCGCCTGGGCCTCTGTCACCGCGCCGAGCCGTTGGTGTCGCGCCGGGGCCGCCGGTCAGACGTCGGCGGAGCGGCGGGCCCGGCAGTTCGGGCAGAGACCCCAGAAGGTCACCTCGGCCTCGTCCACCTCGAACCCGTGCGCGGTGTTCGGCTCCAGGCACGGGGCACCGCCCACCGCGCAGTCGATGTCGGCGATCTCACCGCAGCTCCGGCACACCACGTGGTGGTGGTTGTCGCCCACGCGCGCCTCGTAGCGGGCGGGACTGCCCGCCGGCTCGATCCGGCGCGACAGCCCGGCCCGGGACAGCGCGCCCAGCACGTCGTAGACAGCCTGGGTGGAGACCGAGTCGAGGCGTTCACGAACCCGCCGGGTGATCTCGTCGACTTCAAGATGACCGCCGCCGGCCAGCACGTCGAGCACCGCGAGGCGGGGCCGCGTGACCCGCAGGCCCCTCGACCGCAGCAGCTCCTCGGCACCGGACATGGGCCAATGACAGCACGCTCCATCGGCATCGACAACCGTCGCCCGCTCCGGGTGGCCACCGACACAGCCAGGCAAGATCAGGGGTACGACCCGGAGGGTGAACCCGATCGACGCGGCGCGCGTGTCACCGGTCGAGAGCCTGGGGACGATCGGCGGACCATAGGCTGGCCACCCCTGACCATGATCCACCTGGAGGGTTCGATGTTCGAGGAGATCCTGGGTCTACCGGTGCACGTCCTGGTAATCCACGCGGTCGTCGTGTTCGTGCCGCTGCTGGCGGTGCTGGCCATCGCGTACGTGGGGCTGCCGCGGTGGCGGCACCGGCTGGACTGGGCCCTGGGCCTCCTCGCCGTGGCCGCGCCGGTGACCGCCTACGTCGCGGTCAAGTCGGGTGAGGCCCTCACCGACGCGCTGGTAGCCCGGGGATTCCAGGGGCCGATCCTCGATCAGATCTTCGACCACTCCCGCTACGGTGACATCCTGTTGCGCATCGTGGTGCCGCTCGGGATCGTGGCCATCCTGCTGCTCGTGGCGACAAGTGGGCACCCCCGGGTGCCGCAGCTGCCCGCGCTGGTCGTCCCGGTGCTGGCGGTGGCGGCCGTGGGGCTTGCCATCGCCGCCCTGATCTACGTCTACCTGACCGGCCACTCCGGCGCCGAGACCGTCTGGGGCACCACCCTCTGAGCTGCTGTCCCACCGGGCTGCTGCCCGCGCTGAGCTGCTGCCCCGGGCTGGGCTGTGGTCCCGCTCGGCTGCTGCCCGCGCTGAGCTGCGGTCCCGAGCATCAGAAGATGACTCGCGAGCAGAGGAGGCAGAGCAGAACCAGCAGCACCACGCCGGCCGCGGCGCCGAAGCCGTAGGTGACCCGCTGCGAGCGCTGCTCGGCCGCGTCCAGGTCGGCCATGTCCTGCGGCGGAAGCTGGCGTGGCGGCGCCGGCTGAAGATGTACGGGTGGTCGCCAACCCGCCGGCGGCGGCACGCTCGGCGGCGGGCCGGAGTATCCGCCGGGACGGCCTCCCGCCGACGCTGGGCCGGTCTGCCCGGCCGGTGGTGGGCCAGCCTGCCTGTTGGCAGGGTGCCCCGGCGATGCTGGGCCGCCGTGTCCGCTCGGCGGTGGGTTGGTGAGCCCGGTCGGTGGTGGATTACTGGTCCCGCTCGTGGCTGGGTTGGTGGGCCCGGTCGATGGTGTGATCGGGGGCGCGGCGGGGGGTTGGTCCGCCACCGCGTCGTCACCGGTGTCGGGCCGTCGCCAGTAGTCGTCCGGGATGCTGCCACCGCTGGGGGTCGTCACGCCGTCCGACGCTACCAACGCCACCGGCGGCCCGGTCGTTTCTGGCCGGCGTGCCCACGGTCGGCCGCCTGGTCGTTTCTGGTCGGCGTGCCACGGTCGACGGCCCGGTCCAGCGCCGTCGGCTGCGCTAGTCTTGCCGCTCGTGAGCACCGAAGACCCCGGCACGCACGGCGCACGTGGAGACGATGACCGCGCCGTCGACCTGAGCGAAGACTTCGTGGTGCTGCCCGAGCAGACCTCCGACGACACCGACCGTGGTTGGGGCGAGCGGTCGGGCGGCAACGACGACTGGCTGCTCGCCGAACGCCCCCCGCACTGGGACTGACCTCGGCGGTTCGGTCAGACCCCACGACGTCGGTACGGAAGCCGACCAGTGTGGTGCCGGACCGGACGGCTCGGCAGCGGGACCTGTCCGTCATGGTCGGGGGAGCCTGTGCTGGAGTCGGCCGATCAGTCCTCGTCGAGATGCCGGGCCGTGCTGACCGGCTTCGACGGTGCGTCGGAGGGCACCGCGGCCGGCGGGCATCCGGCCGGGGTGTGCAGAATTGCCGCGGCCAGGCCGAGCAGCGCGGCGACCAGACCGGCCCGGAGCAGGGTGCGCCCGCCGGGCAGGGTGAGCTGGCGCAGCGGGCGCAACGCCCGCGCGGAATCCGGATCGACCATCGCCTCTGCCGCCCTCCGTCCCAGGGCGCCGCAGTGGCACCCATGGACGGCAGGCTAGGCAGATCCCGCCGCCTCGGCCGACCCACGGCCGCCGCCTGTGGACAACCGCCCGGCCTGTGGAAAACGCCCATCCGCCGGTTCGCTCTGCTATGGCCCCCGCCTTGATCGACTCGCGATCAAGGAACCCGCGCGGTTAGAGCAACGGGGACGGGCCGACTTCCTGAAACCCGAGTGGATCAAGGCGCGACCGGCGCGACCGGGCGGGTCTGGCGGGGGGTCGGGTCGTCGACACCGCGAGGATGCGCCGACGTGCCGATTTGATCGAGGCCCGACCCCTGGGGGTCGGGCCTTCGACGATCAGGACGCGGAGCTTGCCGCCGCCGCCTTGCCGCCGCCCGATCCACCCGAGGACGACCCGGACGACCCGGAAGACGACCCCGAGGAGGACGACGAGCCCGAGGACGACCCGGACGAGGACGAGGACCCCGACGAGGACGACGAGCTGTCACCGGAGGACGAGTCGGACTTCGCCGGCTTGGTGGCCGTGCCGCCGGCCGTCGTCTCTGAGCCGGACGCCCGGGAGTCGGTGCGGTAGAAGCCCGAGCCCTTGAAGACGATGCCGACCGAGTTGAAGACCTTGCGCAGCCGCCCCTGACACGCCGGGCACTCGGTCAGCGGCTCGTCAGAGAAGGACTGCACCGCCTCGAGCTGGTGACCGCACGTGGTGCAGGCGTACTGGTACGTGGGCACGTTCTCCTCCGGATCTGGGCTCGGCCAGTTGGCACTCGACGTATTCGAGTGCCAATGGTGCGTCATTCGCCCCGGGTTCGTCCAGCGGACGTGTGGGGCGCGACACCGTGCGCCGCACCCGGGCCGCCGTCAAGCGTACGCATCCCGTCGGCGGGAGTGACGACCGCGCGCACCCGGCGGTCGTGTGGCTCCGCCGGCAGCGCCTCGACCAGCTCACCGTCGTGCAGGGGAACCACCGTCAGTGCCGCCTCGGGTACCCGGGCGAGTGCGCGGTCGTACGAGCCGCCGCCGCGTCCGAGCCGCCGACCGTGGTGGTCGACTGCGAGAGCCGGTACGACCACCAGCTCCGCGTGCGCCACGGCGGTCACCCCGAGGCGGGCGCCGGCTGGTTCTCGGATACCCCGACCGGCCGCGATCAAGGCATCCGGTCCGGTATACGCCGCCCAGTCCAGATCCAGGTCGGCGAGGAGCACCGGCAGCAGCAACTCGGCCCCCACCGGCAGGGCCGCCCGTAGGACCTCGGGCAGGTCCGCGCCGCCCGGTTCGGAGCCGACCGGCACGTACGCCGTCATCCGCTGTGGCCGCAGCCGGCGTACCAGGGCGACCAGCTCGGCCTGGACGCGCCCGGCGGCGGCTGCCCTGGTCGCGGCGGGCAGCGACCGGCGGCGAGCGAGCAGCTCGACGCGGGTGTCCCGCTTCGCCGTCCGGGTCACTTCCGCTTCATCAGAAAATTCCGTCACGCAACACTCCTGACGCAACGCCTCTCCCACGGTTGCTCTGTGTCAGCATCGCAAGCAACGGAGGCGGAACTTCCGGGGGGACCGAGTGACGCTACGCGGGCGGTTGACGGCAGCCTTCCTCGTGGTGGTGCTCGGGCCGGTCCTGCTCGGCGCGCTCTTCGTCGCCTCCACCGTCGCGGCTGTCGACCGCAGCCGCTCCACCGAGCGCCTGGCTGTGGCGGCGTCCACCGTGCGTACCTCGGTCGACGCGCTCTGCCAGCAGCTACGCGCCACCGCCGACGCGGTGGCGCTCACCGCCGATCCGGCCGTCGCCGCCGCGCAACTGGTCGGCCGGGGTCTGGCCGCCGCGGTGCTGATCACCGACGTGGCCGGCCAGGTCACCTACGTCTCGCCGGGCGCGCCGTCGACCCCGTGGCAGGACTGCGCCGGCTCGACCGGCCGTTCGACCGAGGGCTCGAACGGGGGCACGACCGGGGGCTCGAACGGGGCCTCGACCAGCCCGGTCCGCGCGCTGGCCGCCCAGGTCGACCTGCACGACCGCGCCGGCACCCGGCTGGGCACGGTGACCGCCGCGCAACTGGTCGACCCTGCCTTCGTGGCCCGACTGGCGGCGGTGACCGGGGTGGCGGTCACCCTGCTCGACAGCGGGGCGAGCGCCGCGCGGGTCACCCACACGACGGAGACCCGTGACGTACGCGACGACGTGCTGGCCGCCGCCGTCGCCGTGCGGGGCGAGCAGGTCACCGAGACCAACGAGGGCCGGTACGTGCGCCGGCTCGGGCCCTCCGACGCGCAGCCGCTGCCACTGGTGCTCTCCGTGCCCAGCGAACGGCCACCGGGGCTGCACGCCACGCTGGTCGGAGTGGTCGTGCTGGCCGGGCTGCTCGCCGTGCTGACCGCCTGGCGGCTGGCCCGGGTGACCACCCGGCCGCTGGCGGAGCTGGCCGGCGCGGTCGACCGGGTGGCCCAGGGCGACCTGACCGCCCGGGTGCCGGTACGCAGTCGCGACGAGTTGGGGCGGTTGGCCGCCGCGTTCAACCGGATGACCCGGGAGACCGGCTCCTACGTCGCGGCGCTGACCAGCAACCGGGACCAGTTGCGCGGGCATCTCGCGGTGCTCGGCGACACCCTGGCCAGCACGCACGACCTGCAACGCATCCTGCGGGTCATCCTGCGCAGTGCCATCGGGGCCACCGGCGCGCGTGCCGGGGCCGTGCTGCTTGTGGAGACCGGCGGGGTGCTCGTCGCGCAGTGCACCGAGGGGTTGGACGGGCGCTGGCCGGCCGAGGAGACGGACGGGTCGCCGACGCTCCGGGTGCCGGTCGGAGTCGGCGTGGTCGGTGAGGTCGCCGCCACCGGGGAACCGCAGCGGGGGAGGGCCGAGCCGACCGAGGCGCCCACCGGTGAGCCGCGCTGCCGCACGTACGTCGCGGTTCCGTTCGCCACCCCGGGAGGCGGCGCCACGACCACCCTCGGCGGACCGTCGGGGTCGGCGGACGAGGCGGGCTCGGCGGCCGCGCTCGGCGTGCTGGCCCTCTACGACCGGCTGGGCGCCGACGAGTTCGACGACGACGACCTGGCCACCCTGCGCACCTTCGCCGGCCACGCGGCCGTGGCGGTGGACAACGTCCGGGTGCACGAGGAGGCGCAGCGGCTCTCCCTCACCGACCCGCTCACCGGGCTGTGGAACTACCGCTACCTGCGCGAGTCGATCCGCCGGGAGGTGGAACGGGCCAGCCGCTTCGGGCGGATGCTCAGCGTCCTCGCGTTGGACCTGGACCGGTTCAAGGACGTCAACGACACGTACGGGCACGCCGCGGGGGACACCGTGCTGGCCGAGTTCGCCCGGCGGGTACGCGGGGAGATTCGTGAGGTCGACCTGGCCTTCCGTCAGGGTGGTGAGGAGTTCGTGCTGCTGCTGCCGGAGACCGACGCGCGGGGCGCGGCGATCGTGGCCGAACGGCTCGGCGCGGCGGTCCGCGACACGCCGATCGCCGTCGAGGCGTACGCCGGGCCGGTCCTGGTGACCGTGTCGGTGGGCATCGCCGTCTTCCCGGACCACGGCAGCACCGGGCGGGAGGTGTTGGAGGCCGCCGACGACGCGCTCTACGCGGCGAAGGCGGCGGGCCGTGACACGTACCGGGTCGCCGAGGTGCGCTCGGATCTGCCGACCCGGGAGATTCCGGTGCTCGCGTGTGCGGTGAGCCCACCCGACGGGCTGCCGCGCGCCGGCCAGCCGGTGCAGGCCATCCGGGAGCCGGGCGGGCCCGCCCGGTCCGACCCGGCGGTGGGCGTACCGGAATCATCGCTGGCGGGCCCGGCGCACGCCCGACCGGATTCGGCCGACGAGACACCGGAAAGCGCTCCGGGCG
>NZ_JAKKFF010000236.1 GCF_022229015.1 Micromonospora foliorum | reverse complement strand
CGGGCTGACTCGCTAGGCCGGGGTGGCTCGCCGCGCTGGACTTGCTCTCTAAGCCGCGTTGGCCGGCCGAGCTGCGTTGACCGGCCGGGCGCCGGGGCGTCATCCGGCCCGTCCCGGTGTCGCGCCCAGCCGCTCTGCCCAGAGGAGGCCCACGACCTGCAGGGCGACCGCGGCGACCGCGCAGGCTCCGCCGACCGTGCTGTGCAGGAGCACCGCCATGGGGTCGACGCCGATCCCGTACCCGAGCGCGATCCCGCCGATCGGCAGCGCCGCCAGTAGCCAGGCCGTGGCCCGGGCACCGGCCGCCTGGGCCGCCGCTGCGGCCAGCCCCCGGTCGGTCGCCCGAGCGTCCGCCTCGATCCGCTCGACGAGTTCCGCCAGCGGCGCGCCGGTCCGGTCGGCCAACCGCACCGCCGCCGAGGTCAGCTGAGATAGGCGGCCTGCCCCGTCACGCTCGACGGAGGCGACCTCCAGCGCGTGTGGGACGGGCAGGCCGGCCCGTAGGTCCGCCGCGAGGCCGCAGAGCTGGTCCAGCCCACGGCGTCGGCTCCGCTCGGCGCTTCGGTTCACTCGCCACCGCAGCACGGCGCGCACGGCCAGCGTGCCGTACCCGGCCACCGCGACCGCGGCCACCGGACCGCCGACCACGGCACCCACACCGCCGCCGAGCAGACCGACCAGTGGCAGCACGCGGGCCGGCGATCGAGAGATGCGCACCGACGGAGGCGTCTGGTCGGTCGGGCCGACGCGCCCGTGGTCGCGGCAATCGGCATTCGCACACCCGTCGGCTGCCGGCACACCGGACGCGTCGCCCCGACAGCCGACGTCCAGGTCGCCGTGCCCATCGGCGGTTGCCGTGCCGGAAACGTCGTTCCGACCGGCCACATCCACACCGCTGACACCGATCGTGATCGTGGCCGCCGACGCGGCAGCCCGTTGGCCCGCACCGGGCGAGATGATGGCCACCTCCACCGGGGCGGCGCCGGTCGGGCGTCGAGGATCCCGACGAGCCGGGGGCCGCGTCGGGCCCTCCGGACGCCTGAACCCGCCTGCCGTTCCAAGCCACCTCGGGCTGCGGGTGACGTCCCGGTCGGGCCAGCCGAGCGCCGTCCGCGTTCCGTTGGAACCCGCGGTGGCACCCGGCTCATGAGCGATGCCGACCGGATGACCCGAGGGCGGGGCAACGCCGGTGCCGTCGACCGGCCCGTCCGGCGTGCGACCGAGTTCCCTGATCCACTGCACCAGGGCGTCATCCGGATCGACGCCGCCGCCCCTGCGTCCCGGCCCCAGGACTCGACGTCGACGGGCCCGAATGCTCCGCACCGGCCACGCCACCAGGGCAGCGGCGGCCAGGAGCAGCGCCACCACCAGCATCGTCTCGCCGGTCATGCCGGACCCGCCGATCCGGGCCACGGCTCGCTGAGGATGGGCGGCACCGCCACCCCACGCTCCCGCAGCAGCGCCCCGAGGGCACGGGCGGCGAGCCCGAGCCCTCTGCCGCGTACCCAGGCGGGCACCACGGTCACCAGCCGTTCGGGTCCCTCGGGCAGCAGCAGGCAGACCGACTCCAGCACGCGGCCCCGGTCGCCACGTCGCACCTGGAACAGCACCTGCAACGCAGCGGCCACCTGGGCGTGCAGCGCGGCGCGCGGCAGCCCACCCAGCATGCCCAGGGCCTCCAACCGGGCCGGCACGTCCGACGGTGTGTTGGCGTGCAACGTGCCGGCGCCCCCGTCGTGGCCGGTGTTGAGCGCGGCCAGCAGGTCGACCACCTCACCGCCCCGGCACTCGCCGACCACCAGCCGGTCCGGGCGCATCCGCAACGCCTGCCGGACCAGGTCCGCCAGACTGACCACGCCCGTGCCCTCCACATTGGCGGTACGCGCCTGGAGCCCAACCACGTGCGGATGCCCCGGACGCAGTTCGGCGGCGTCCTCCACCAGCACGATCCGTTCGGTGGCCGGCACCATCCCCAGCAGGGTGTTGAGCAGGGTCGTCTTGCCCGACCCGGTGCCCCCGGTCACCAGGTACGCCAGCCGGGCCGCGACGACGGCGGCGAGCAGTGGTGCCAGCGGTCGTGGCACGGTCCCCTGGCGCACCAGCTCGTCGAGGGTGAACGGCCGGTGCCGGAAGGTTCGCAGGGACAGGTAGGGACCTTCGGTCGCCACCGGCGGCAGCACGGCGTGCAGTCGGGTGCCGTCGGGAAGCCGCGCGTCCGCGTACGGGGAACCGTCGTCGAGTCGCCGTCCCGCGCTGGCGATCAGCCGCTGCGCCAACCGGCGGACGTCCTCCACCGAGCCCACCGGCACCGGGACCTGGTGCAGCCCAGATCCGCGGTCGACCCAGACCCGAACGCCGTTGACGAGGACGTCGGTGACCTCCGGGTCGGCGAGCAGCGGCGCCAGCGGCCCGGCGCCGACGAGGTCGTCGCGCACCCGGTCGGCGATCCGCAGCATGGCCGTGTCGCCGAGCACCGCGGCGGTGGGCTCGGCCCGTACCGCGGAGACGATCGCCGCCGCGGTGACCGGGGTGGTGGCGGCGGCGATCCGCTGCCGTACCCGGGCGGCGAGCGTGCCGTCCTCCGGCCCGGCGCTCATGCCGCACCCGTAGCCGGCACGCCGGTGAGGTCGGTGACGATCCGTTGGCAGAGTGCGGCCAGTGGGCCCTTACCTCCGGCGGCCGGCGCCTCGCCCCGCTCCAGCCCTCGGCAGAGCCCCGGCTCGGGGCGCAGCGTGCCGACCAGGGGAAG
>NZ_JAKKFF010000235.1 GCF_022229015.1 Micromonospora foliorum | reverse complement strand
CCGAGCCAGCGCCCGGGTGGCGTCGGCCGCCCGTGGATCACGGCTGCCGTGCGCGACCAGCACCACCGGGTCCGCCCCGCCGGCCGCGCCGGGACCGGTCCGGGTCGCCGCCGGCGAGCTCAGACGTGCAGCCCGCACTCGGTCTTCTCGAACATGGCCCACCGGCCGGCCCGCGCGTCCTCGCCGGCCTTCGTCCGGCGGGTGCACGGCCAGCAGCCGATCGACCCGTAACCCTGCTTGAAAAGCTCGTTGACCGGCACGTTGAAGCGGGCGATGTAGGAGTCCACATCCTTCTGCGACCAGGCCGCGATCGGGTTGACCTTGACCTTGCCGCGACGCGCGTCGAAGGTCACCACCGGCGTGTTGGCCCGGCTCGGCGACTCGTCCCGGCGCAGACCGGCGGCCCAGGCGTCGTACCCGGTCAGCGCCCGCTCCAGCGGCTCCACCTTGCGCAGCTGGCAGCAGTCGTCCGGCGACTTGTTGAACAGCCGGGGACCGTACTGGCCGTCCTGCTGGCCGACGGTGAGCCGGGGGCGGATCGATCGGACGTTCACCGGCAGCGTCCGGGCGACCTCGTCGCGTACCCGCAGCGTCTCGGGGAAGTGCAGGCCGGTGTCGAGGAAGACCACGTCCACCCCGGGGGCCACCCGGGACACCAGGTGTGCCAGTACGGCGTCGGCCATCGAACTGGTGACGCAGAACCGCTCACCGAAGGTCTGCGCCGCCCAGCGGGCGATCTCCAGTGCCGGGGCGCCCTCCAGGTCCTGAGCGGCCTGCTCGGCCAGGGCCCGCAGCTCGTCCGGGTCGCGCCGGGCCGGGTCGGCCGGCGTCGAGCCGCCCGGGCCCACCAGGCGCAGGCTCGCTGCCGAGACGAGACTCATGACGTCACCGTCCGGCTGAGCAGCCCGGTGAACTTCACCGAGAAGACCCGGGTGCAGGCGTGGCACTCCCAGGCGCCGTGCCCCGCCTCGTGCGGCCGCAGATCCTCCTCGCCGCAGTACGGGCAGTACAGAGGTGCCGCTCGGTTCTCGCTGCTCATCGCAGTTCCTCCTCGTCGACTCTGATCACCCAGTTGGCGAACGTCTCGCCCTCGCTCCGACCGGCCAGGTAACGACGGGCCAGCCGTTCCACGTATTCCGGAAGCTCGTCGGCGGTGGTCCTCAGGCCGCGCAGCTTGCGACCGAAACCGGCGGTCTGCCCCTGGGCCATGCCCAGCCCGCCGCCCAGGTGCACCTGGAAACCCTCGACCTGCCGGCCGTCCGGGCCGACCACCAGTTGACCCTTGAGCCCGATGTCGGCCACCTGGGTGCGCGCACAGGCGTTCGGGCAGCCGTTGATGTGGATCGAGATGTCCGCGTCGAAGTCGCGCAGCCGCTGCTCCAGCCGGGCCACCAACTCCTCGCCGCGGGCCTTCGTCTCGACGATGGCGAGCTTGCAGTACTCGATGCCGGTGCACGCCATCGTGCCCCGCCGCCAGGCCGACGGCCGGGCCTCCAGACCGATCCCGCGCAGCGCGTCGACAAGCGACTCCGTCCGCTCCGACGGCACGTCGAGCACCAGCAGCTTCTGGTACGGGGTGAGCCGTACCCGGTCGCTGCCGTGCGCCTCGACCACGTCGGCCAGCTGGCTGAGCTGTGCGCCGGAGACCCGCCCGACCACCGGGGCGGCGCCCACGTAGTGCCGCCCGTCGGCCTGCTCGTGCACGCCCACGTGGTCGACCGGCTTGGACGGCAGGACCGGCGCCGGGCCGTCGAGCAGCGTACGGCCGAGGTAGTCCTTCTCCAGGACCTCACGGAAGCGCTCCACGCCCCAGTCGGCCACCAGGAACTTCAGGCGCGCCCGGTTGCGCAGGCGACGGTAGCCGTAGTCGCGGAAGATCCCGACCACCCCTGCCCACACGTCCGGCACCTCGGTCAGCGGCACCCAGACGCCGAGCCGCTTGGCGAGCATCGGGTTGGTGGAGAGGCCCCCGCCGACCCAGACGTCGAAGCCGGGCCCGTGCTCGGGGTGGTCGACACCGAGGAACGCGATGTCGTTCGACTCGTACGGGGTGTCCACCAGCCAGGAGATCGACGTCTTGAACTTGCGGGGCAGGTTGGAGAACTGCTTGTCGCCGACGTACCGGGAGACGATCTCGTCGATCGCCGGGGTCGGGTCGAGCAGCTCCTCGCGGGCCACCCCGGCGACCGGGCTGCCCAGCACGATCCGCGGGCAGTCGCCGCACGCCTCGGTGGTCTGCAGGCCGACCGACTCCAGCCGACGCCAGATCTCCGGCATGTCCTCGACCCGGATCCAGTGGTACTGGATGTTCTGCCGGTCGGTGATGTCGGCGGTGTCCCGCGCGAACTCCCGGGAGATGTCCGCGATCACCCGCAGCTGGGCCAGGCTGAGCTGACCGCCGTCGATGCGGACCCGGAGCATGAAGAACTCGTCCTCCAGCTCGTGCGGCTCCAGCACGGCGGTGCGCCCGCCGTCGATGCCCGCCTTGCGCTGGGTGTAGAGGCCCCACCAGCGGAACCGGCCCCGCAGGTCCTGCGGGTCGATGGAGGCGAAGCCGCGGTGCGCGTAGATGTTCTCGATGCGGGCCCGGACGTTGAGCGGGTCGTCGTCCTTCTTGATCCGCTCGTTGGGGTTGAGCGGCTCGCGGTGGCCGAGCGCCCACTGACCCTCACCCCGTGGCCGGCGCGGCGCTCGGGTCGGGCGAGCCGTCGGGTCCTCGGAACGGGCCGGGATGCTGCTGACCGCCATCGCGGCGTCCTCCGTTGTCTGCTGTGCCTCGGGGTACGCGGGGCGCGGCGGCCGGCCCGGCGAAGCGGGCGGGACAACGGTGTCTTCAGACAGCCGGCGCGGAGCGCGCCCGAGACAGAATGGTCGGGCGTCGTCAGTAAGCCGGACAGATCGCGCTGCGCACGCGGCCGTAATCGACGTGGCGACGTGCCACGAAGCGGCGGACGACTGCGGCGGTCATGGGTCCATGCTGCCACACCCCAAGGGGGCCGGCCAATGTCCACGTGCTGGATCCCACATCACGGGCCTGGGGTCAGCCGACCAGCTGGTCACCAAGGACAGTTCGGGCATAACGCACCACCCGCCCCTGTCGTACGCCGGCGATCAGGCCGTTGTCCCGCAGCGTGGTGAGGTGGTGCGACGCGGTCGCCGGCGCGAGACCCAGCATGGCGGCCAACTCGCCGGTGCTCAGCGGCGAGTCGAGCAGGCTGAGCGCCGCCGCCCGGGTACCGCCGAGCAGGGCGCCCAACGCCGGGCTGGGCGGCGGCGAATCCCACAGCCCGCCCAGCCCGGTGGGCGGATAGCAGAGGGCGGGCCCGGCGTCGCCCTCCAAGATCGCGTGCACCGTCGGGCCGGAGAACGAGGTGGGCAGCAGCGTCCACGGGCGTCCATCCAGGCCGGCCGGCCGGGTCGTGCCGACGGCGACCCGCAGCGCCGCGCCGTCCCACCGGATCAACGGGTGCAGCTCGCGGAGCAGGGTGCGCCCGCCCCGCTCGGCGGCGAGCAGCGTCCGCCGCCGGATGTCGGCCAGCGCGAGCGCCCGCAGCCGGGGCCAGTCCGGTGCGATCAGCAGGGTGAAGTACCGGTGGAGCTGCGCGACCAGCTCGTCCGGGGTCAGCCGGGGTGCGCCGGCCCGCTCCAGTTGCCGCCGTACCCGGGACGGGTCGGTGCCGGCGACCGCCCGCAACTCGGCGGCCAGATTCGGTGCCACCCCGATCGGGGTGAGGAAATCCGGCACATAGCCGTTGGACGACCTGAGCACCGCCAGCAGCGGTTCCAGGCCGGCATCCGGCAGCAGCCGCTCCGCGCGCTCCCGCCACGGACGGTGCATCCAGTACTTCGCCGGCTTGCGCAACGCCCAGGAACTGGCCACCAGCTCGGCCAGGGGCGAGTGCACGAACCGGACCCGGCTCAGGTCGTCGGGCGAGAACCGAACCTCGATCACCTACGGATTCGACCACGATCGAACGGTTCGGCGACAGCGCGGAGCGGCCCGACGATCCTCATATGGAGTACAGGCAACTGGGCCGGTCGGGCCTGCGCATCAGCGCGGTCGCGTACGGCAACTGGGTCACCCACGGCAACCAGCTCGACGACGACGCGGCGGCCGCGTGCGTGGCCGCCGCCCTGGACGCGGGCATCACCACCTTCGACACCGCCGACCGGTACGCCCAGGGGCGGGCCGAGGAGGCGTTGGGCAGGGCGCTGAGCGGCGTCCGACGCAGCTCGGTCGAGTTGTGCACGAAGGTGTGCCTGCCGGTCGGGCCGGGGGCCAACGACGCCGGGCTGTCCCGCAAGCACATCATCGAGGGTTGTCACGCCTCACTGAGCCGGTTGGGCACCGACTACGTCGACCTCTATCAGGCGCACCGGTACGACGACAGCGTGCCGCTGGAGGAGACGATGCTCGCCTTCGCCGACCTGGTCCGCCAGGGCAAGGTGCTCTACGTCGGCGCCTCCGAGTGGACCGCCCCGCAGTTGCGCGCGGGCCTGCGGCTCGCCGCCGAGCTGCACATCCCGTTCATCGCCAACCAGCCGCAGTACTCGATGCTGTGGCGGGTGGTGGAGGCCGAGGTGTCGCCCGCCTGCGCCGACCTCGGCCTGGGCCAGCTCGCCTGGGCGCCCCTCGCGATGGGTGTGCTGACCGGTCGGTACGAACCGGGCCGACGCCCGCCCGCCGGCTCCCGGGCCGCCGACGGCTTCGGTGGCTCGTTCATTGCCCGCTACTCCTCGGAGCTGCTGCTCTCCCGGGTCCGCCAGCTCCGACCGATCGCCGAGGCCGCCGGCTGCACGATGGCCCAGTTGGCGGTGGCGTGGGTGCTGCGCCGGCCGACCGTGGCGGGCGCGATCGTCGGCGCGTCCCGGCCCGAGCAGCTCGCCGAGACGGCCAAGGCCGCCACGGTACGGCTCGACGACGAGCTGATGGTTCGGATCGACGCCGTTCTCGACGAGCTCGTGGAGCGTGACCCGGCGAAGACCGCCCGACCGAACGACGTGATGCCCGCCTGGCGCCCACCGCCTGCCGCCGGCTGACGCCCACGGAGGGGGTGGCCGTGGCAGGCTCGGACCGTGCGGCAATTGTCCGAGAGGTCGGCCGGGGCGGCGTGGGAGCACCTGCGCCGCCTGCCGGTCTGGCTCCCCCCGGCGCTGTTGACACTGGCGGTGACCCTGACCGGGCTCGGCTCCGCCCAGCTCTGGCGCGACGAGCTGGCGACGTGGAGCGCGGCCACCCGGTCACCCGGCGACCTGGCCCGGCTGGCCGGCACCATCGACGCCGCCACCGGGCCGTACTACCTGCTGATGCACGTCTGGACCAGCGTCTTCGGTGACTCCACGATCGCCCTGCGCGTACCGGCCGTGTTGGCGATGACCGTGGCCGCCGGGCTGCTCGCCGTGCTCGGCGCGCGGCTCGTCGACAGGCGCGGCGGCCTCTTCGCCGGGCTGCTGTTCGCGGTGCTCCCCGGCACCTCCCGCTACGGGCAGGAGGCTCGCCCGTACGCGCTGGCCACCATGCTGGCCGTCCTCGCCACCCTGCTGCTGGTGACCGCGCTGCGTCGACCGAGCTGGGCCCGTTGGGCCGGTTACGCCGTCGCCGTCGCCGCTCTCGGGCTCATCCACCTGATCGCGCTCACCCTGCTCGCCGCCCACGCGCTGGTCGTCCTCATCGCCTGGTGGCGCGGCCCGGCCCCGGCCGGCATCGCCAACCCGGCACACCTCGACGCCGAGCGGGACCGCCGGGTGTGGCGGTGGCTGGTCGCCGTGGTGCCGGTCGCGCTGCTGGCCGGCCCGCTGCTGGTCAAGGCCCGGACCCAGCAGTCCCGGCAGTTGAACTGGGTCCACCTGGCCCGGCTGGACGACCTGACCGCGCTGCCCGGCGGCGTGGCCCAGAGCAGTGTGGTCGGTGGCCTGCTGGTCGGGGTCGCCGCGCTGGGCGCGGCCCGGCTCGGGCGACGCGCCCTGCTGCCGGTCGGCGCGGTGCTGCTGCCCGTACTGCTGCTCTTCGCCGCCGGCACGGTCGTACCCCTGTGGGTGCCCCGGTACCTGGTCTTCGTGGTGCCCTTCGCGTGTCTGCTGGCGGGCGCGGCGCTGGCCGCCGTGGCCGCGCCGGCCGCGCTCGTCGTGGTGGTGCTGGCCGGGCTGCTCGGCCTACCCGATCAGGCCGCCCTGCGACGAACCCACGAGTGGCCGCGCAGCGCGCCGGTGGACTACGCCGGGGCGGCCCGGGTGATCGCCGACGGTCAACGGCCGGGGGACGCGGTGGTCTACTCGCCCCGGCACAGTTGGCTCTTCCTCGACCTCGGCATCGAATACCACCTCGGGAACCCACCACGCGACGTGCTGGTCACCGAGGACGAGGTGCGCCGCGGCGATCTGTGGGCCGCCGAGTGCCCCCAGCCAGCACAGTGCCTGGCCGGCACGCCCCGGGTGTGGTTGGTCGTCGCCGGCCGGCACGCCGAGCCGCTGGCAGCCGTGCCGGGCGCCAAGGGCGACGCGCTGCGCGCGCAGTTCACCGTCACCCAGGTCTGGCCGCGCCCCGGCCTGACCATTGCCCTACTGACCAGCCGCTCCGGCCGCTGACCGGTCCGTCCATGGGCAGGCCGCGGTCCGCGCACCTCGTTGAGCGTGATGCCGGTGAGTCATCAAGATGACTCACCGGCATCACGCTCATCCAGACATCCGCTCCCCGACGCGGACCCGCCCGAGCGGGAGGCGGAAGCCGGGCGGCGGGCGGCGGCTCAGGCCTGCGAGCGGCCGTCGTGCGTGTTGCGGGCCAGCGGGACGACAAGCATGGCCTCGGTGCCACCGTTGGCGCCGGCGCGCAGTTCGATGGTGCCGCGCAGCTCACCGGTGATCAGGGCTCGGACGATCTGGAGGCCGAGCCGGCTGCCGCGTTCGGCGTCGAAGTCCGGGGGTAGGCCGCGCCCGTTGTCGGTCACCGAGACGTGCAGCATCTTGCGGAACCGGTGTGCGGAGACCACCACCTCGGGTCGCAGCGACGGGTCGACCTCGGCAGCGGCGACCGGCACCATTCCGGAGGCGGCGGGTACGGGGGGCTCCTCCGCCTCGTCGGCAGGCGGGAAGCCGTGCTCGACGGCGTTGAGCAGCAACTCGTTGAGGACCATCACCAGCGAGGTGGCGATCTCCGCCGGCAGTACGCCGAAGCTGCCCCGCCGCCGCATGCCGACGCTCACCTCGGTCGCCGCGACCTCGGTGGCGGCGCTGGCCACCCGATCGACGATGCCGTCGAACTCCACCGCCTCGTCGCTGGACATGGAGAGCGTCTCGTGCACCAGAGCGATCGAGGCGACCCGCCGGACCGACTCCTCCAGCGCGACCCGGGCCTCCGGCATGGACACCCGGCGAGCCTGCAACCGCAGCAGCGCGGCCACCGTCTGGAGGTTGTTCTTCACCCGGTGGTGGATCTCCCGGATGGTGGCGTCCTTGGTGATCAGTGCCCGGTCCCGGCGGCGGACCTCGGTGATGTCCCGGACCAGCACCAGCGCTCCGATCGGCACCCCGGCCGGCATCAGCGGCAGTGCCCGGGTGAGCATCGTGGCGCCTCGCGCGTCGATCTCCCGGCGGGGCGGCGCCTCACCGCGCAGCGCGGCCAGGATCCCGTTCGAGGCCTCGGTGCCGTCCAGGGGGTCACCGGCCAGCCGGCGGTGCAGCGCGGCCAGGTCCTCCCCCACCAGGTGGGAGGCGTAGCCCAGCCGGCGGTACGCGGACTGCGCGTTCGGGCTGGCGTAGGTGACCTTCCCGCCGGCATCGAGCCGGACCAGGCCGTCGCCGACCCGGGGCGCCGAGGTGGTCTCGCCCGGATGCCTCGGCGGCGGGAAGGTGCCGTCCGCGATCATCTGCGCCAGGTCGTCGGCCGTGGTCAGGTAGTTGAGCTCCAGCTGGCTGGGCGTACGCGCGGTGGAGAGGTTGGTGTCCCGCCCCACCACGGCGATCACCTCGCCGGCCTCCCCCTCGGCGGTACGCAGCCGGACCGGGATCGCCTCGTGCCGGGCCGGTACGTCGCCGTACCAGACCGGGTCGCCCTCGCGCCAGATCCGGCCCTGGGAGTACGCCACCCCCAGGTGGGCAACCTCCGGCCCGCCGACGATCCGACCCACCTGGTCGTCCTGGTAGGCCGTCGGTGCGGTGGTCGGACGAACCTGGGCGACGCAGAGGAACGTGCCGTCGGCGTCGACGGGCACCCAGAGCAGCAGGTCGGCGAAGGACAGATCGGAGAGCAGTTGCCAGTCGCCGGCGATCCGGTGCAGGTGGTCGATGTCGGCCGGACGGAGATGGGTGTGCTCCTCGGCGAGGTCGCGCAGCGTGGACACGGTGACCAGGGTGCCACGCCGCGCCTCACATCGTCGCGGTGACCTTCTTCAACCCGCGCGGCGCGTCCGGGTCCTCGCCCCGGGTGAGCGCCAGGGCCAGCGCCAACCGCTGCATCGGCAGGATGTCCAGTAGCGGGGCGTAGCGCTCGTCGACCTCGGGAACGGCCAGCCGGGTGGCGCCCGGCACGTCGGCGGAGCCGACCACCACGACGTCGGCGCGGCGTTCGCCGAGGCGGGGCAGCACCTCACCCATCGACCGGCCACCGGGACCGGAGCCGACCACGGCAAGCACGGGGACCTCCGGGTCGGTCATCGCGAGCGGGCCGTGCAGCAGGTCGGCGCCGGAGAAGGCGAGCGCCGGCAGGTACGAGGTCTCCATCAGCTTCAGCGCGGCCTCCCGGGCGGTCGGGTAGGCGTACCCCCGGCCGGTGGTGACCAGCTGACGGGCGAACCGGTAGCGCGGGGCGAGCTGGGCCGGTGTGCCGTCGGTCAGGGTGCGGGTGGCCAGCTCGGGCAGCGCGTCGAGCGCCTCCCGTTCGGCCTTCGGGAGCACGCCGTCGCCGGCCCGGATCCCCTCCACCAGCATGAGCAGGGCGAGCAGCTCGGCGGTGTACGTCTTGGTGGCGGCCACCGCCCGCTCGTGCCCGGCGGCGATGTCGACGCTCAGCTCGGCCACGTCGACAAGCGGCGAGTCGGGGGCGTTTGTCACCGCGAGGGTCAGCGCCCCGGAGGCTCGGGCGGCGCGCAGCACCTCGGCCAGGTCGGGCGAGCCGCCGCTCTGGCTGACCCCGACGACCAGCGCGTCGGACAGGTCGGGGCGGGCCCCGAACAGGGTGACGACGCTGGGCGAGGCGAGCCCGGCGGGCAGGCCGAGCCGGATCTCGGTCAGGTAGGCCCCGTAGAGGGCCGCGTGATCGGAGGTGCCCCGCGCGGTGAAGACCACGTGCCGTGGCCGACGTTCGGCGATGACCGCCGCCACCCGGGCGATCTCGGCGGCGTTGGCAGCGGAGAGCAGGCGCGCGTAGCCAGCCGGCTGCTCGTCGATGTCGGCGGCCATGCCAGCCCCTGCACGTGTCACGGAAACCCCTCCCCCTGCGCGGTTGCCGCGCGATTCTTGCTCAGTCTTGCACTTTTAACCGTATCTCAGCAATCGAACGAGCAGGACTGCGCAGGTGATCACCAGTTGATCTCAATATCAACTAAGCTTTACCCGCTGCACCCGGTCTAGCTGCCACGAGAGGACGACGTGCCCGAGGGAACGGACGATCCCGCGCTCTCCGCGACGGAGGAGCTGGCGCTCGCCCGGCTGGCACTCGACGAGGGCGACCTGCACCACGCCGCCGGCCACCTCGCCGGCGCGTTGGCACGGGCCCCCACCCTCCCGGAGGTGCACGAGACGCTGGCCCGACTCGCCGCGACGAGCGGCGGTGGTCTCGACCTCTTCCCGATCAACCACCACACCTTCGTGGGTGCGGTGGTCGCCCGCGCCCACCTCCTCGCCACCGCCGGCCGCCCCGCCGAAGGGCTGGAGCTGCTGGCCGCGGCGACGGCGCACGCGCCCGGCACCGAGTGGGCCGGCGTGCCCTGGGTCACCGCGCCCGAGCTGGCCGAACGGCTGGACCCGGAGCACATCGCCCGCGTCCTCATGCAGGTCTGCGCCGTGCTGCCCGACCCGGTGCCGCGGATCGCCCGGACCCCCCTGACCCCGTACCTCACGCTCGCCCGCAACGCGGCCACCGTCCACCCCGAACACGGTCTGCTGCTGGGCGCGGCGTCCGCGCTGGCCCGGCGCCTCGGCGAGGTCGAGCTGGCGGTCCGCTGGGCCACCCGAGGGGTACGCGCACAGCCCTCGAAGATGGGCGAGGTGTGGCTCGGGTACGCGTACCGCAGCTCGGGCCGGACCCGCGACGGCCTCGCGGCCCTCGGTCGGGCCGTCGAGCTGGACCCCGACGACCTGGCGATCTACGCGGACATCGCCGGCACCCTGGCCGAGATCGGCCGGCTGGACGAGGCGTTGGAGTGGACCGAGCGGGCGCTGGCGCGCGATCCGTCGTTCGACTGCGCGGTGCACACCGCCCACCGCCTGCGGCACCTGCGCGACGGTGACCTCGCCCACCTGGTCGCCCTTGCCGACTTCGTGCGGGACCACCCGGACGACAGCCACGAGCACGGCGACCTGGCCCAGTGCTGCCGTGGCCGGCCTTGGCTCGGCCAACTCACCCCGGCCGGCGGGCCCCTGGTCGACGCGATGCGCCAGGCGGTGGCCGATGACGACAACGGTCTCGGCGGTGCCGTACGCCTACCCGCCGCCGCTCCGCCGAGCGCGGTCGGTACGGCGATCTCCACCGCTCCCGGGCTGCGGATCGAGGTCGTCGGCGCGCTGGAGCCCGACCCGCGTGAGCCCCGACGGGCGACCGCTCAGCGGTTGTGGCACTACGCGGACGCCGTCCCCAAGCCCGCGCTGGCCGCGCCCTCGGCGACGGCGGTCGAACGGATCGGGCAGATCGCCCACCCGGCGTGGGCGCACCCACCAGCGGCGTACGACGCGGCGGTGGGCCTGGCCGGCCTCGACCTGGCCGACCTGCTCGGCCTGTTGGTGCACCCGCCGGCGGCGCCGGCCAACGCGGTGGGCCGGCTGCTGGCCGCCCACGACCCGTCGGTCTGGGTCCGTGGTGTGCAGGTTTGGGCCTGCCTGGGGCTCCTGCACCACCGCACCGACGAGCCGTGGGAGGGCTCGACCCGACGTCGGGTGCTGCTCGATCTGATCTGGGGCGTCGAGGACTGGGTCACCGAGGCGGCGTTGTTCGCCCTGGTCACCGCCGCCTGGGTGGACCCTTCGGTGCGGCCGGACGTGGCCCGGGTGGTGGCGGAGCGGCTGGCCGACGCGGCTGCCGTGGCGCGGAGCCGACCGGTCCCGATCGCCGCGTCGCTGGCTCACCTGGCACTCGCCGCCCCGCAGCTGGACCCGGCGACCGCGGCACTGGCCACCGAGCTGCTCGACGCCCACTCCCCCCGGCTTCCCCGCCCCCGCAACCCCCTGCGTCGCCTCTGGCAACGTCTGAGCAAGGGCGCGCCGCGCCGACCGTGACGGTCGACGCGGCGCGTTTCGCGGTTGGGTCAGGCGACCGGGGCGGCCTTGCCGAGGGCGACCTCGGCCTCCTCCTCCGGGGTGGCCTGCGGCGGCGCCTCGTTCGCGGTGCGCAGCGGGATCTCCTTGATGAACCAGGCGAGCACCGGGATCACGATGGTGAACAGCACCGCCCAGAGGAAGACGTGCGAAATGGCGTCGGAGAGACCACCGAGCACCGCCTCGCGCGCCTGGGCGGGCAGCTCCTTGAGCTTCGCCAGGTCCATGCCGGCGCCGGCCTCGCCGCCGCCGAAGGCCCGACCGCCCTCGGAGCTGGCCAGCCGGTTGGCGAAGATCGCGCCGAACAGCGAGATGCCGAACGAGCCACCGATCGACCGGAAGAAGGTCGCCGCGCCACTGGCCGCGCCGAGGTCCTTCTGCTCCACGCTGTTCTGCGCGATCAGCATCGACGTCTGCATGAGGAAGCCCATGCCGACGCCGAGCACGACCATGTACAGCGAGGACATCAACTTGCTGGTGTCGGTGTCGAGCATGGACAGCAGCGCCATGCCGCCGGTCATCACCACGCCACCGATGATCGGGTACGCCCGGTACTTGCCGTTGCGGGTGATCGCGCGGCCGATGACCAGCGAGACGACAAGCATGCCGAACATCAGCGGCAGCAGCAGCAGACCACTGTTGGTCGCCGACGCCCCCTGCACGGTCTGCTGGTAGAGCGGCAGGAAGTTCATCGCGCCGAACATCGCGAAGCCGAGCAGGAAGCCGATCACCGAGATCAGCGCGAAGTTGCGGTTGGCGAAGAGCGCCAGCGGCAGGATCGGCTCCTGGACCCGGCGTTCCACCAGGCCGAACACCACCAACGCGAGCACGGCCAGCACGGCCAGGCCGAGGATCTGCGGCGACGTCCAGTCGTACTCGTTGCCACCCCAGGTGGTGATGAGCACGATCGCGGTGATGCCGACCGAGAGCAGCCCGGCGCCGAGCCAGTCGATCCGGTGCTCGGTGCGGTACTTCGGCAGGTGCATGGTGGTGATCAGCACGAGCAGCGCGACACCACCCAGCGGCAGGTTCACGTAGAACGCCCAGCGCCAGGAGAGGTGGTCGGTGATGAAGCCGCCGGCCAGCGGGCCGGCGACCATGGCGATGGCCATGATGCCGGCGATCATGCCCTGGTAGCGCCCACGCTCGCGGGGCGGGACCAGGTCACCGATGATCGCCATCACGCCGACCATGAGGCCGCCGGCGCCGAGGCCCTGCACGGCCCGGAAGGCGATGAGCTGGACCATGCCGTCCTGCGGGCCACCGAGCATCCCGGAGCCGGCCATGCCGCAGAGGGCGGAACCGACCAGGAAGACGACAACCGAGGTCAGGAAGACGGACTTGCGGCCGTAGAGGTCACCGAGCTTGCCCCAGATCGGGGTGGAGACGGTGGTGCCCAGGACGTACGCGGTGACCACCCAGGTGAAGTGGTTGAGCCCGCCGAACTCGCCGACGATCCGCGGTAGCGCGGTGCTGACGATCATGTTGTCGAGCATCGCGAGCATCATCGCGATCATCAGACCGAACAGCACCACCCGTATGTTGTTGGGTCGCGTGCCGGCCTGGGTTGCCTGAGTCATGGGTAAGCTCCCCCCGAGGATTTCCGTACTTACTTGCCGCCCGGCTAGTCACCTTACTAGCCGCACGGTAAGTTGGGTACAAGCAACGGTCAAGCCATTTGGAGGGTGTGGGTGAGCGAGAGCACAGGCGGCGGAACGCGGGAACGGATCAAGGCCGTCGCGCTTGAGCTCTTCACCGAGCAGGGGTACGAGAAGACCTCGCTCCGGGAGATCGCCGAGCGCCTCAACGTGACCAAGGCCGCCCTCTACTACCACTTCAAGAGCAAGGACGACATCGTCGCCAGCTTCGTCGAGGACCGGCTGGAGCGGATGGACGCGCTGACCGCCTGGGCCGCCACCCAGCCCGCCACCCTGGCCACCCGGCGCGAGCTGATCTCCCGGTACGCCGACACGATGTTCGACGGCACCCAGCCGTCGGTGATGCGCTTCTTCGAGCAGAACCAGACCGCGCTCAAGAGCCTCTCCTCCGGGCAGAAGATGCGTGGTCGGATGTTGGAGCTGGCCGAGGCGCTCTGCCGGGGCGACGATTCCCCCGCCGCCCAACTGCGCGCCGCGCTGTCCCTGTTCGCGGTGCACACCAGCTGGTTCGCGGTACGCGCGCCGCACATCAGCGACGACGAACGCCGCAAGCTCGCCCTGGAGGTGGCCGACGAGCTGCTGGCCGCCATCGGCACGGAGCCCGACGCCTGACCCGGGCGTGCTCGTTCCGGCCCGGGCTCGCCGGTCCGCGGCTCAGCCGCGGGTCAGCTCCAGCCGCAGGCCGAGCAGGTCCACGCCGGGCGCCGGTGACCAGTCCTTCTCCGGCGAGCGGACGAACCCGCGCCGCGAGTAGAGCCGGTGCGCCGGATCGGCCATCCCGGCCCGGACGCAGATCACCACCGCCGTGCAACCCAACTCGGTCGCCCGGTCGACGCACGCTTCGACCAACGCGGCCCCGACACCCCGCCCCTGCGCGCCCGGGTCGACCGCGAGCATCCGGAACTCCGCCTCGCCCGGCCCGGACAGCTCGGCGAACGCGGTGCCCGGCAGCACGAACGTGACCGAGCCGAGGACCGCCCCGCTCACCTCGTCGACCGCGACCAGCACCTCGCCGCTGGCGGCCCGGGTCGACACGTCGGCCAGCACCTCGCCGTACCCGTGTTCGCCCTTGAGCTGGCCGTCCGCCTCGTACGCGGCCACGGTCAGCCGGGCCACCGCCGGGAAGTCGGCCGCCTCGGCCGGACGGACCCGCAACCCGGTCAAGCGATCACCGCGATCAGGTCACCGTCCTGCACGACGTCGCCCTCGTTCACGGCGAGCTGCTGGAGCACACCATCGGACTCGGCGATGACCGGGATCTCCATCTTCATCGACTCGAGGATCACCAGGGTGTCACCCTCGACCACCGTGTCCCCCGCCGTGGCGACGACCTTCCAGACGTTGGCCACCATCTCGGCGCGGATCTCCTCGGCCATGTCCAGGCCCTCCCTCTTCGCGACGTGCCTGCCGGTGTATCCAATCATGCGTCGACCCACGGTGGGAGCGCAGCGGCACAGCCGGGACGGCAGGCCCGCCCTGGGGAAGGCGGCGGGTGCCGACCGCACTACCATCAGCGGGTCGGACCCGACGCCGGACCGCCGGTGGCCGCATCCGCGCCGAGGTCGTGCGCAGGACGGATCCGACCCATCACGAGGAGGTCAGCATGGCGAAGAAGTCCCGGAAGAAGAAGGCTCGTAAGAAGAACGCCGCGAACCACGGCAAGCGTCCCAACTCCTGAACGGGTCGACGGGCCGGTTGTCCGTCGCCGCTCAGTCCGGCCGAGGCCGGGTACACCGGTGGCCCGGGTCGACATCGACCCGGGCCACCGGTCTTGCCAGCTGGTGCCGACGCTAGGTCGGCCAGCTCAGACGCTCAGTCGGCCAGCTCACGGGAGTCGCTGGTCTCGAAGACCACCAGCTCGGTGAGCTTGACCCGCAGCCGCTCGCGCAGCTCGTCCGGCGCGGTCTCGTTGCCACAGCAACGCGCGACCAACGCCCGCACCTCCTGCTCCAGCCCGTACTCGCGCAGGCAGGGCCCGCACTCGTCCAGGTGGTGCCGGATCAGCGAGCGGCGCTCGTCGGCGCACTCCAGATCCAGGTAGAGATACACCTCCGCGAGCACTTCGCGGCAGTCCGTCTCGTGCGGCTCCCCACAGCTCACGTCACACCTCCCGGCCGGCAGCGGCGGCGGTCGAGCCCTTCGCCGAGCGGGCAGCGCTGAAGCCCCGCTCCCCCGCGTAGCGCTCGAGCAGCTTGCGCAGATTACGACGGCCCCGGTGCAGACGCGACATCACGGTGCCGATCGGCGTGCCCATGATGTCCGCGACCTCCTTGTAGGAGAAGCCCTCGACATCGGTGAGGTAGACGGCCAGGCGGAACTCCTCCGGCAACTGCTGGAGGGCCTCCTTGACGTCACTGTCCGGCAGCCGGTCCAGTGCCTCCGTCTCGGCGGAGCGCAACCCGCTGGAGGTGTGCGACTCGGCCTCGGCGAGCTGCCAGTCGGTGATCTCCTCGGTGGGCGCCTGGATCGGCTGGCGCTGCCGCTTGCGGTAGGAGTTGATGTAGGTGTTGGTCAGGATCCGGTAGAGCCAGGCCTTCAGGTTCGTGCCCTGCTCGAACTGGTGGAAGGCCGCGTACGCCTTCAGGTACGTCTCCTGGACCAGGTCCTCGGCATCCGCCGGGTTGCGTGTCATCCGCAGCCCAGCAGCGTAGAGCTGATCGACGAATGGCATCGCGTCCCGCTCGAATCGGGCCCTGCGCTCGTCCGTCTTCTCGGTGGTCAACCGCACATCCCCTCGCGTCGGATGCTTTCCCGCCGAGGATACGCGCACGGACCTGCCCGCAGATTCACTTCCGGCTGGTGTGCCCGTGCTCACCGCACCCGCCCCGACCGATCCCGCCGTCGCCGGCCACTCCGGGCCATCCAGCAGCCGCTTCAGCTGCCGGGCGTCCCGCTCGTCCCGTTCCAGGCTTCGTGTCTCGGTTGGCACCGGTCACCCCCCTCGCAGAAAAGTCGTCCGGGGGTAGTAACGCGAGATGACCACTGGGGCATTCCGGCCGGCCCTCCCGTTCCTGGTCCCGGCCCCGACGGCGCCGGCGCTGGGACCAGGAAGGGCCTGGGAGGACTGGTGTCACCGGCCCCGATCGGGCCGGCGGCACCATCGGATGCAACGACCCGTGCCCGGCGCCGGAAACGGTCGCCCCGGCGAGCCGGGCACGGCGGGTCAGCCGGCCGTCCAGCCCTGGGCGGACAGCCAGTCGCGCACGGCGGCGGCGGTGCCGGTCGGGTCCCGCCGCAGATCGTGCGTCTCACCGGGACGGCTCACCACCTGCACGGCCGGCCCCGGCTCCGGCGTCCCGAACGGGTCCCGGTCGCCGTTGACGACCAACGTCGGCAGGCCGGTGCCCAGTTCGGCGGCGCGTGAGCGTTCCGGTCGGCCGGGCGGGTGCAGCGGGAAGGCCAACGCGACCACGCCCACCGCGCCCACCGCACGCGCCGTCCGGCAGGCCACCCGTGCGCCACTGGAACGCCCACCGACCACCACCGTCGGCACGTCGGCGTGCCGCTCACGCAGCACGGCGAGCACCGCCGCCCAGGCCTCGTCGAGGTGACCTGCCGGTGCCGGCGCACGTCGACCGGCGACCCGGTAGGGCTGGGTCACCCGGACCACCGCCAGGCCGGCCGCGACCGACGCGTCCCGGACCGCGAGCAGGTCGGGCGCGTCGACGCTGCCGCCCGCGCCGTGCCCGAGGACGAGCAGGGCGGTGGCCGGGCGGACCGGCAGGTCGGTGTCGATCCGCGCCGGACCGCGCGGGGTGTCGATCTCGTTGCTGGGTGGCACCGGCCTATTCTGCGCCGCCGGACGGGCGACGGGTGCGAAACCGCGCCGCCGATCAGCTCAGCGGGACCAGGGCGAGCAGGCGATCGCGCACCGGCGGGCCGGCGTCGTCGACGGCGTCCGGGTCGGGGTCGACCTCGCCCCGCCAGGCGACAAGCATCGCCCGTCGCTCCCGCGGCGTGGTGCCGCCCCACACGCCGTGGCAGTCACCGACGTCGAGGGCCCAGGCCAGGCAGGACCCCTGTACGTCACAACTGCGGCACAGCGCGACGGCGGCGTCCGCCGGCTCGTTCGGTGCCGGAAAGAATGTCTCCGGATCGACGCTCTGGCAGGTTCCTCTGGTGCGCCACGCGTCGTCCTGTCGCCGTTCCCGCACGGCCCGCAGCAGTCGCGGATCTCGCCGCGCCGCCGCCACCTCGTGCGGGCGCGGCATACGTGCCCGTGTCATCCACCCACCTCCCCCGTGGGACCGGCAAGATCTGTGGACGTCGTCCGCCCCGTGCGGATCGACAGCCACTACCGGCGCTGTGTTCTATCGCACTTCACAACACCGGGACAAGGGTCTGCCGGGAACATGACCGAACAGTCAGGAGACGAATCGCGCGGAACCCTGGCAAATCGGCGGCCGACGATGCGCGCCGGTGTCAGAACAGGGGCAACTCCTGCGGTGTCACCGTCGGCGCCACCGCCACCCGGGCGGTCAACTGCGGCCCGTCGTTGCGAACGTTTCCGACCGCCGCACCCACCGGGCGGATCTCCAACCCCGCCAACTGCTCCGCCGACGCCGCGGTGAGCAGCCGCCCCGGCTCGTCGGTCGGCGCGAGCCACGACGACCACCGCTCGGGTGGCAGCAGCACCGGCATCCGGTCGTGCACCTCGGTCAGGTCGCCGAGCGCCGCGGTGGTCAGCACGCTGAAGGTGAGCCGGGTCTCGGCGTCGGACTCCCAGACCGACCAGATGCCGGCAAGCGCGAGCACCGAGCCGTCCCGAGGCGTCATGAAGTACGCCTGTCGTCCGCCGTCGGGCAGCCGCACCCACTCGTACCAGCCGTCGGCCGGGACCAGGCAACGGCGACGCGAGAAGGAGCCGGCGTACGCCCGGCTGGTGGCCACCGTCTCCGCCCGGGCGTTGATCATGCGGGCGGCTCCCGCGGCGGACCGGGACCAGTGCGGCAGCAGCCCCCAACGACCGACACAGAGGCTGCGGTGCCCCTCGGGGCTGACCCGGACCAGCGGCACCGGGTCGGTCGGCGCGACGTTGTGATCCGCTCGGACCTGGCCGTCGGTGTCGTCGGACGACTCGAAGAGCGCGCTCAGCTCGCCGGAGCTCCGGGTCGTCGCGTACCTGCCGCACATGGGGCACACGCTAACCCGTCGGAGGCCCCGTCGGCTGTCCCGCCAACCGGGAGTACGAACGCCGGGCACCGCCGCCCACCCGCCGACACGGCAGAATGTAACCGTGGGGAACCTGACCGCGACCCGGCCGCCGCAGCCGTGGACCGCACCGACCGCATCCGACCCGGTGGCGGCGACGCTGCGCCTGCCCGGTTCCAAATCGATGACCGCCCGCGCCCTGGTGCTCAGCGCGCTGGCCGCCGGCCCGTCGACGCTGGCCCGGCCACTGCGCGCCCGTGACACCGAGTTGATGGCCGCCGGTCTGCGGGCGATGGGCGCGCACGTGTCGATCAGCGACGACGAGCGCTGGCTGGTCCGGCCGCACCCGCTGGCCGGCCCCGCGCACGTC
>NZ_JAKKFF010000234.1 GCF_022229015.1 Micromonospora foliorum | reverse complement strand
CGTGAGCGAGCGCAGCGAGCGAACCAGCAGGCTCAGTGTTGTGGCGCGTCGCGCCGGCGCGCAGCGAAGCGGAGCGATGGCGTGACAGTCATTCGTACACCTGGCGGGTTGTCGCTGCGGTTTCGGCCCCGGGCGTTGGGCGTCGGCGCCGGCGCGGCGTTGCTCGCGGCCGGGTTCGGCCTGGTGGCCCTGGGCAGTGGTGACTACCCGATGGGGCCGGCGGACGTCCTGCGCACGCTGACCGGCGGCGGCACCCTGGCGGAGCAGTTCATCGTGTTCGACCTGCGCCTGCCCCGGCTGGTCACCGCCCTGCTGGTCGGTGCGGCATTGGCTCTCGCCGGCACGGTGTTCCAGTCGCTCGTCCGTAACCCGCTGGGCAGCCCGGACATCCTGGGCTTCACCCAGGGCGCGTCGACCGGGGCGCTGGTGGTGGTCGTCCTCGGCGGCAGCAGTCTGGCGTTGGCCGGCGCGGCGGTCGTCGGTGGCCTCGGCACCGGTCTGGTGATCTACGCGCTCGCCTGGCGGCGCGGGGTGCACGGTTACCGGCTCATCCTGGTCGGCATCGGGGTGGCCGCGATCCTGACCGGCGTCAACGGCTACCTGCTGACCCGGGCGCCCCTGATGGACGCCGCCCGCGCGGTGCTCTGGCTCACCGGCAGCCTGGACGGGCGGGGCTGGGCAAACGCCGGGCCGCTGCTCGCCGTCCTGGTCGTGCTGGCGCCGCTGGTGCTCGTCGGCTGCGCCCCGGCGCTGCGGATGATGGAGTTGGGCGACGACGCGGCCAGCGCCCTGGGTGTGCCGGTACGCCGGCTGCGCCTGGTGCTGCTCGCCGCCGCCGTGCTGCTGGTCTCGTTCGCGGCCGCCGCCGCCGGGCCGGTGTCCTTCGTGGCGCTCGTCGCCCCACACGTGGCGAAACGACTGACCCAGGCCCCGGGCCCGAACCTGCTGCCGTCGATGGCCGTCGGCGCGGCACTGCTGGTCGGGGCAGACCTGGTGGCGCAGCGCGCGTTCGCCGGGCACCAACTCCCGGTCGGCGTGGTGACCGGCGTGATCGGCGGCGGTTACCTGGTCTGGCTGCTGGCGATGGAACGCCGGGCGGGCCGGCTGTGAACACCCGTCACGCCCTCGAAGGAGCACCCATGCGACCCGGCGACTCCCGGCTCGGCGGCACCGCCTTGACCCTCGCCTACGACCAGCGCACCATCGCCGAGAACCTGACCGTGGCGGTGCCCGACCGATCCTTCACGGTGATCATCGGTCCGAACGCGTGCGGCAAGTCGACGCTGCTGCGCGCACTGTCCCGGATGCTGCGCCCGAGCGCCGGTGCGGTTCTGCTGGACGGGCGGGACATTCACGACCTGCCGGCCCGCAAGGTGGCCCGTACGCTCGGCCTGCTGCCGCAGTCGTCGATCGCCCCGGACGGCATCAGCGTCGCCGAACTGGTCGCCCGGGGACGCTACCCGCACCAGGGGTTGCTGCGGCAGTGGTCACGCGAGGACGAACGGGTCGTCGAGGAGTCGATGGCCGCGACCGGGGTCGACGACCTCGCCGACCGGGCGGTGGACGAGCTGTCCGGCGGGCAGCGGCAGCGGGTCTGGATCGCCATGGCACTGGCCCAGCAGACGCCCCTGCTGCTGCTCGACGAGCCGACCACGTACCTCGACATCGCCCACCAGATCGAGATCCTGGACCTCTGCGCCCGGCTGCACGAGGAGCAGGGCCGCACGCTTGTCGCGGTGCTGCACGACCTGAACCACGCGGCCCGCTACGCCACCCACCTGATCGCCATGCGCGACGGACGCGTGGTGGCCGCCGGGGAGCCGGCGTCGGTGGTCACCGCCGACCTGGTGGCGGAGGTGTTCGGGCTGCCCTGCCGCGTGATCGACGACCCGGAGACGGGCACCCCGCTGGTCGTCCCGGCGGCCCGCCGCCGCGCCACCACCCTGGCCCCGGAGCCGGCGTGAGCGAGCGCAGCGAGCGAACCAGCAGGCACAG
>NZ_JAKKFF010000233.1 GCF_022229015.1 Micromonospora foliorum | reverse complement strand
CGCGGGTCAGCGGCGCGGTCATCGCGGGCCGCCGGCGGCGGTGTCGCCGGTCGCGGCGCCGTCCGTCGCGGTCCCCAGCAGGAACGTCAGCAGCGCCTTCTGCACGTGCAGCCGGTTCTCGGCCTGGTCGAAGACGGCGCTCTGCGGGCCGTCGAGCACCTCGTCGGTGATCTCCTCGCCGCGGTGCGCGGGCAGGCAGTGCAGCACGATCGCGTCCGGGGCGGCCTGGCCGAGCAGTTCCTTGTTGACCTGGTACGGCAGGAACGGGGTGATCCGGTCCAACCCGTCGGACTCCTGCCCCATCGACGTCCAGGTGTCGGTGGCCAGCACGTCGGCGTCGCGTACCGCCTGGGCCGGGTCGGTCAGCACCCGCACCGACCCGCCGGTCTCCGCGGCGATCTGGGCGGCCCGTTCCACCACGGCCGGGTCCGGCGCGAACCCGGCCGGGCCGGCGATCCGCACGTGCATCCCGGCCGTCGCCCCGGCCAGCAGGTACGACTGCGCCATGTTGTTCGCGGCGTCCCCCACGTACGCCAGGGTGCGGCCGGCCGTGCCACCACACCGCTCCCGGACGGTGAGCAGGTCGGCCAGCAGCTGGCACGGGTGGAAACCGTCGGTGAGCGCGTTGACCACCGGCACACTCGCGCCGGCGGCCACCTCGGCGATCCGCTCGTCTCCGTGGGTCCGCAGCACGATCGCCGCGACGTAGCGGGACAGCACCCGCCCCGCGTCGGCGAGGGCCTCACCGCGGCCGAAGTGGGTGACCTGCGTGTCCACCACGAGGGGGTGGCCGCCCAGTTCGGCGATCCCGGCGTCGAACGAGATCCTGGTCCGCAGGCTCTGCTTGTCGAAGAGCACCGCCACCGAGCGGGGGCCGACCAGCGGCCGGTGCCCGAACCGGTCCGCCTTCATCCGCGCCGCCAGGTCGAGAACCGCGGACTGTTCGGCGGGTGAGAGGTCGTCGTCGCGCAGGAAGTGCCGGGTCATCGAGTCGTCCCCGTCGTGGTGGTCAGGGTGGCTGGTGCGGTCGACGCGCCGGCGGCGGCCGGGGCGGTCGCGTCCAGTGCGGCGGGCAGCGCCGCGAGGAAGGCGTCCGCCTGGGCGGCGGTGAGAATCAGCGGCGGCGCCAGCCGGATCACACCCGGCTGCACCGGGTTGACCAGGAAGCCGGCTTCCCGCAGGGCCTCGGCCAGCACCGACGCCACCGGCGCGGTGAGCGCCACGCCGAGCAGCAGACCGGCACCGCGTACCCCGGCGATCAGCGGGTGGCCCAGCGCCTCGATGCCGCGACGCAGCCGCTCACCGACCCGCTTGACGTTGTCGAGCAGGCCCTCGTTGGCGATGGTCGCCACCACGGCGAGCGCCGCCGCGCAGCTGACCGGGTTGCCGCCGAACGTGGTGCCGTGCGAACCGGGGGTGAGCAGGTCCGCGGCGGGGCCGAAGGCCAGCGTGGCGCCGATGGGCAGCCCGCCCCCCAGCCCCTTGGCCAGGGTGACCACGTCCGGCTCCACACCCTCGGCCTGGTGCGCGAACCAGTGCCCGGTGCGCCCGACGCCGGTCTGCACCTCGTCGAGGACCAGCAGCGCGCCGTGCCGGGCGGTGATCCGCCGGGCCGCGGCGAGATAGCCGGCCGGCGGGACGAGCACGCCGTTCTCACCCTGAATGGGTTCGAGGATCACCATGGCGGTGGCGTCGGAGACGGCCGCGTCGAGAGCGGCGACGTCGCCGTAGTCGACGTGGGTCACCTCGCCGGGCAGCGGCCGGAACGGGTCGGCCTTGGCCGGCTGGCCGGTCAGCGCGAGCGCGCCCATGGTGCGCCCGTGGAAGCCGCCCCTGGTGGCCACCACGTGGGTGCGGCCGGTGCGCCGGGAGAGCTTGAACGCCGCCTCGTTCGCCTCCGCGCCCGAGTTGGCGAAGAACACCCGGCCGGGTCGCCCGGCGAGCGCCAACAGCAGCTCGGCGAGGGCGACCGGCGGCTCGGCCACAAAGAGGTTGGAGACGTGCCCGAGGGTCGCCACCTGCTTCGACACCGCCGCCACCACGGCCGGGTGGGCGTGACCGAGGGCGTTGACCGCGATGCCACCCACCAGGTCCAGGTACTCCCGGCCGGCGTCGTCGACCACCACGGCGCCGGCGCCGGAGACCAACGCCAACGGCGGCGTGCCGTAGTTGTCCATCATGGACTGCTTCCACCGCTGCGCCAACGTGCTCATGTCGCGTCCGTCCCGTCTCCCGGCACCACCATCGTTCCGAACCCTTCCGAGGTGAACACCTCGAGCAACGTGGAGTGCGCCACCCGACCGTCGACGACGTGCGCGGCGGGCACTCCCCCACGTACCGCCCGAAGGCAGGCCTCCATCTTCGGCACCATCCCCGACTCCAGGCTGGGTAGCAGCTTGGCCAGGTCGTCCGCGACGATCTCGGAGACCAGGCTGGTGGTGTCCGGCCAGTCCGCGTACAGACCGGCCACGTCGGTGAGCACCACGAGCTTGCGGGCCCGCAGCGCGATGGCCAACGCCGCGGCGGCGGTGTCCGCGTTGAGGTTGTGCAACACCCCGTCCACGTCCGGCGCCACCGTGGAGATCACCGGAATCCGGCCGGCATCGATCAGGTCGGTCACCGCCGACACGTCGACCGACTCGACGTCTCCGACCTGGCCCACGTCGACCGGCACCCCGTCCACGTACGCCGGACGGCGCACCGCGGTGAACAGCCGGGCGTCCTCGCCGGAGAGGCCGACGGCGTACGGACCGTGCGAGTTGATCAAGCCCACCAGCTCCCGGCCCACCTGACCGACCAGCACCATCCGGACGACGTCCATCGCCTCGGCGGTGGTCACCCGCAGACCACCCCGGAACTCGCTGGCGATGCCGAGGCGACCGAGCATCGCGGAGATCTGCGGACCCCCGCCGTGCACCACCACGGGCTTCAGACCCGCGTAGCGCAGGAAGACCATGTCGGCCGCGAACGCCCGCTGCAACTCCGGATCGGTCATCGCGTTGCCGCCGTACTTGACCACGACCGTCGAGCCGGAGAAGCGCGCCAGCCAGGGCAGCGCCTCGATCAGCGTCTCCGCCTTGACCTGGGCGCGAGCCAGGTCGTTGCTGAGACTCATGTGGAGTACGCCGAGTTCTCGTGCACGTACGCGTGGGACAGGTCGTTGGTCCAGATCGTGGCGGCCGACGTACCCGCGTGCAGGTCGATCCGGATGGTCACGTCCCGCCCGGTCAGGTCGACCTTCGAGCGGTCCTCGGCGGCGGCGCCGCCCCGGCACACCCACACCCCGTTGACCGCCACGTCCACCTCGTCCGGCTCGAACGCGGCGGCGGTGGTGCCGACGGCGGCGAGGATCCGACCCCAGTTGGGGTCGTTGCCGAACAGCGCCGTCTTTACCAGGTTGTTGCGGGCCACCGTACGGCCCACCTCGACCGCATCGTCCTCGTCCGCCGCGCCGACCACGTCGATGGCGATCTGCTTGGTGGCGCCCTCGGCGTCGGCCACCAACTGCTGGGCCAGGTCATGGCAGGCCGCGGTGACGGCGGCGGCCAGCTCGGCCGGCGTCGGCTCGATGCCGCTCGCGCCACTCGACAGCAGCAGCACCGTGTCGTTCGTGGACATGCAACCGTCGGAGTCGACCCTGTCGAAGCTCACCCGGGTGGCCGCCCGCAACGCCTCGTCCAACGCCGCCGGCCCGGCCACCGCATCGGTGGTCAGCACGCAGAGCATGGTGGCCATCCCCGGCGCGAGCATCCCGGCGCCCTTGGCCATGCCGCCGACCGTCCAACCGCTGCCCCGGGCCACCGTGTTCTTCGGCCGGGTGTCCGTGGTCATGATCGCCTCGGCGGCGGCCGGGCCACCGTCGCGGGACAACCCACGGATCGCCGAGCGGACGCCCGGCAGCAGCTTCGGCATGGGCAGCCGCTCACCGATCAGGCCGGTCGAGCAGACCGCGACCTCACCGGCACCGAGGATCAACCGGGGACTGACCGCGGTCAGCGCGGCGGCGGTGTGCTCGGCGGTGGCGTGCGTGTCCTGGAAACCGGCCGGGCCGGTGCAGGCGTTGGCGCCACCGGAGTTGAGCACCACGGCGCGGACCACACCGCCCTGTACGACCTGCTGAGTCCAGAGCACCGGCGCGGCCTTGACCCGGTTGGTGGTGAAGACACCGGCCACTCCGGCGTCCGGACCGTCGTTGACCACCAGGGCGACGTCCGCGCCGCCGCTGGCCTTGAGCCCGGCGGCCACCCCGGCCGCCCGGAACCCCCGAGGGGTGGTGACACTCATGGGGCGGTCCCCCAGATCGACAGGCCCGTCGTCTCCGGCAGGCCGAGCATCAGGTTGGCGTTCTGTACGGCCTGACCGGCCGCGCCCTTACCCAGGTTGTCCAACGCGCTGAGCACGATCAGACGACCCGAGTCGACGTCGACGGTGGCCTGCAGGTGACACGAGTTGGAGCCCAGGGTGGCGGCGGTGTGCGGCCAGCGGCCCTCCGGCAGCACGTGCACGAACGGCGCGTCCGCGTACGCCCGCGCCAGCACGTCCTGCGGGTCGACGCCGCGCGCCGGCACCGCGGTGACCGTGGCCAGGATGCCGCGCGGCATCGGCGCCAGGACCGGGGTGAACGACAGGCCTGTCGCACCGGTGGCCTGCTTGATCTCCGGGACGTGCTGGTGGGTTCCCACCCGGTACGGAGACAGGTCGCCCATCACCTCGCTTGCCAACAGGTGCGGCTTGGCCGCCCGGCCGGCGCCGGACGTGCCGGAGGCGGCGACCACCACCACGTCGGCGGGGCTGGCCGCGCCGTCGGCGATCAGCGGCGCGAGCGCCAGGGTGATGGCGGCGGCGTAGCAGCCGGTGTTCGCCACCCGGGCGGAGCCGGCGATCAGCTCCCGCTGGCCGGGCAGCTCGGGCAGGCCGTAGGTCCACTGCCCGGCGTGCGTGCCGCCGTAGTACTGCGCCCAGGCGTACGGGTCGGCCAGCCGGTGGTCGGCGCCCAGGTCGACGATCCGTACCTCGGCCGGTAGCTGGGCCGCGAGGGCGGCCGACTGACCGTGCGGCAGGGCCAGGAAGACCAGGTCCGCGTCGGCCAGGGTGGCTGGATCGGTCTCGCCGAGCACCAGGTCGAGCCCGGTGAGCTGCGGGTGCACCACGTCGACGCGGTGCCCGGCCTGGCTGTGCGCGGTGGCGGCGACCAGGTCGAATTCGGGGTGCCCGGCGATCAGGCGCAGCAGCTCACCCCCGGCGTACCCGCTCGCTCCGGCGACCGCGACTCGGATCCCCATACTCACCTCCGCATGACTATGCAGCGAAGATTAACAAGGACGACACAGGACTGCAAGTTAATACACTGCCCTGCATGATGATGTACTCCCAAGTCCGGCGAGCGAGAGCCTTTCATGCTTCCGGCTCCTCGGGCTGCGGAGAGCCGATCTCAGTCCTCCGGTAGGAGCGGGTGTGGCGGGCGGGCCAGCCAAGGAACCGATCAAACATGTCACTGGCGCACCCGGTGGTGGTGGGGTTGAGCTTGTGCAGGTCGTCGATGGCGTCATGGAGCAGGCTGGCCAGGTAGAGGAACAGGCTGACCGGGTTGCCGTCGTACTCGGTGACGAGAGCGAGCTTCGCACGCCCACAGGGCCAGGGTTGGCCGCAGGCACGGCAGAGCCAGATCGGGCGCAGCGGGGTGTGCTCTCTGGGCCGGTCTCGCTCCTGGGCGCTCACTTCTTTCCCCACTCAGTAGGTCGGGCTTGGAAAGGCAGCGGAACAGGCGGGAGCCCACGTAGTCGCCACGCCTTGCACAGCGGCTTCTGCTCTCATCCGTTCGGCCATGCGTCTACACAAGCCCCGACGGTCGCTGGTGCCCAGCGCGGCAACGGCGCAGATCTGATGCATCCCCATTGCGTCACATGGCGTGAGCTGGATGAATGGATCGTGACGGATGGCGGCGAAGGGAGTCGGTAGGTGGCGGACAGGCGTCGGCACCGGCTTGCCCAACGCCGCAAGACGATCGGCCTGAGCCAGGAACGCCTCGCCGAGGCCCTCGGCGTCGACCGCTCCACCATCGTGCGGTGGGAACGGGCGGAGACTGACCCGCAGCCCTGGCACCGGCCGCGTCTCGCCGCGGTCCTCAAGCTGTCGATCGAGGAACTGGCCGACCTCCTGGCCGACGTCGGCCAGGCACCGTCGCCGCCGGACGAGCGTCTCGGCTACGTGTTGCGCAACCCCGGCCGCGTCGACCTGATCGCTGTGGCATACCTGAGGGAGCGCGTACGGCACCTCGACGAGCGCTACGACCAGACGCCCTCGACGCTCCTGCTCGCCGAGGCCGGGCAACTACACGGTCAGGCAATCTTCCTTCGCCAGCACGCCAACAACGGGCCGGTTCAACGCGAGCTGGCGGCAGCAGTCGCCGAGTCCGCGACGTTGATGGGTCAACTCGTCTGGGACGCCTCGCAGCGGCGCGACCATGTCGCCAGCGCTGCCTATTTCGACCAAGCGATCAGCGCAGCCCAGGAAACGCGAGACGCGGTCACCGAGGCCAACGCGTTGCTCCGCAAGAGCTATCTCGCCCTCTACGGCACCAAGCAACCCAACGCCGGTCTTGTCCTGACGACCCGCGCCGCCGCCGTCAGCCACAGCGACAGTCACGTCATCGCCGGCCTCGCCCAACTGCATCGGGCTGAGGCACACGCGATGCTCGGTCAGGCCGGGGATTGCTCCGACGCCCTCGGTACCGCTGAAACTCACTTCGCCGCCGTCGACGCCCGAGATCCAGCCACCGCCATCTTCTGCCCCAGCCACTACACGAGGCTCGAGGGGTCCTGCTGGCTCTCCCTCAACAAGCCAGACAAAGCCGTGCCAGCGCTCGAGAACGCCCGACAACTGATCGCCGCACGCCGCAAATCCACCGCCGTCATCCTCGGCAACCTCGCCCTCGCCAGCATCCTCCAACGCGACGTCGACGCCGCGACGTCCTACCTGCGGCAGGCCATCGACGTCATCGAGCGAACCCGTGCCGGGGGTGGACTGAACCTCGCCATTGCCGCCGCCCGACAGCTACGCCCCTGGCGCGACGAGCCCTCGGTCCAGGACGTCAACGATCGACTCCTCACCCTCATGAGCCCATAGGAGCACCCACGTGACCGACATCGACCGTGCCAAACACGCCGTTCGGCAACACGTATGGGACCTCCTCGAACGTCAAGGTGCCGTCCCACCCGGCGTGCACGGTCACATCCCGGACTTCGCTGGCAAGGAAGAAGCCGCAGTCCGCCTCGCGGAACTGGAGGTATGGAAGAAGGCACGAGTGATCAAGTGCAACCCGGACCGGGCCCAACATCCCGTCCGGGTACGAGCCCTGCAGGAAGGCAAGCTGCTCTACATGGCGGTCCCGAAACTCGCTACCCCCAAGCCCTTCTATCTGCTCGACCCCGCCAGCCTCACCGCACCAATCGAGACCGCAGCTACGAGTCGCGGTGCACCGCAGGTCGCTCCCACGGTGGGACCCGCTGAAATGCGTCAAGTGGACCTCATTGTTTGCGGCAGCGTCGCTGTCAGCCGCCGAAGCGGCGTGCGGGTCGGGAAGGGCGCCGGCTATTCCGACCTGGAGATCGCCCTCCTCACCGAAGCCGGACTCGTCACCACCGAGACCGCCATCGCCACCACGATCCACCAGACCCAGCTACTCGAGGATGAGCTTCCCGACGCGGACCATGACTTCAGCGTCGACTTCGCGATCACACCGAACGAGGTAGTGGCTTGCAGACCCGAGCGGGGACGGCCGTCCGGCATCATCGGATCAAACCTTCGCCAAGATCAGCTCGACAGCATTCCCATACTGCGCGCCTGAGGACGGCAGGACACGTGGCTCGTCCTAGCTAAAGCTACTCAGTCACGGCACCATCTGTCGGTGCCGTGAAATTGGAACGGTTCACGTTCATCCATTGAATAGCTAGCCACGAGGACCTCCCCCCGGGGTGGCGTATTCAATCCACTAAAAAGGCTCTGGCCAGGTGATGAATCACCTGGCCAGAGCCTTGATTGCAGGTGCGCCGCCAGCGACTCCGACCCCCGAACCCGAGGATCAGAGAGATCGCGGGCCGGGCCCGGGCCGACCCCGTCAGGCGCCGCGCAGGGTGGCGCCGAGGCGCTCCGCCGCGACGGCGACCGCCGCGTCCCGTGCCGCGACCGCCTCCTCGACGGTCAGCGTCCGGTCCGGTGCCCGGAAGGTGAGCTTGTACGCCAGCGACCGGCGGCCGGCGCCGAGCTGAGCACCGGAGTACACGTCGAACAGCCGCACGTCCTCCAGCAGCTCACCGGCGCCCGCCTCCAGGGCCCGGCGCACCTGCTCCGCCGGCACCGACTCGTCCACCACCAGGGCCACGTCGATCAGCGCCGGCGGGAAGCCGGAAACCGTCGGCGCGGGCATCACCGGGGTCGCCGGCAGCGCGTCGAGGTTCAGTTCCATCGCGCTGGTGCGGCGGGGCAGTTCCAACGCCGCGACCACCACCGGGTGCAGCTCACCGGCGTGTCCGACGACCGAGCCGTCGACCCGCAGCTCGGCGCAGCGACCCGGGTGCCACGGGGCGTACTCGGCGGCGCGCACCTCGACCCGCTCGTCGGGGATCCCGGCGGCGGCCAGCACGTCACGGGCCGCCTCGATCGCGTCCGCCCAGCCGGCCGGTCGACCCGGCCCCCACCAGCCTGCCGGGTCCAGGTCGCCGGTGAGCACCACCGCGACGTGCACCGGCTGCGCCGGCACCACCGCGTCGGCGGCAGCGAACTCCTCGTCGGTCGGGCGCCGGTCCACGCCCATCGCCGGCGGGCTGCCCGCGCCGACGCGCGGGTGGAAGACCGCACCGATCTCGTAGAGGGAGAGGTCGCGGTGACCCCGGCCCAGGTTGCGCTTGAGGACGCCGAGCAGCGGGCCGAGCAGCGTGGTGCGCAGCAGCGGCTCCTCATCGGAGAGGGGGTTGGCCAGCCGCACCGCGGGCCGGCGCGGGTCGTCGGCCGGCAGGCCGAGCTGGTCGGCCAGTTCCGGCGACACGAACGGGTGCGCGAGCACGGCCACGTACCCCCGCTCCGCCAGCGAGTCGGCGACGGCCCGGCGGCGGCGCTGCCGCGGGGTCAGGCCGCGGCCCGGCGGCGCGGT